>NZ_JAQGJL010000308.1 GCF_028290645.1 Devosia sp.
TCGGCTGGTGGGCGAGGGCATATGGAAGCAGCGCTTCAAGGACATGGTGGCATGTGAGGACTACATGTCGCGAAACGGCATTGTGCCGGTGAAGTTCTTTCTAAACGTGTCGAAGGCTGAGCAGCGCAAGCGCCTGCTTTCGCGCGCCCAGGATCCGGACAAGCACTGGAAGTTCTCCATGACCGATATTGCCGAGCGACGCCTGTGGGACCGCTACGTGGAGGCCTACGAGGACACGATCCAGCACACCGCCACCGAGCAGGCGCCCTGGCACGTCGTGCCCGCCGACAACAAATGGTTCACCCGGCTTGTGGTCGGCGCGACGATCGTGGATGCGCTCGAAAAGCTCGATCCGAGGCTGCCGCAACCCGATGCGGTCGCGCTCGCCGAATTGAAGAAGGCCGAACAGGCCCTGCTGGCCGAAGGCTGACGTGCAATCCGATCTCCGCTATTCCGGTCACGTCGCCGGGAGCTGATGAAATCGCTCGCCGAATTGGCATCGGTCATACCGGGCGTTCCTGGCGAGGCTAGGCTGATTGCCTCGCTGCCCTCACCCAGGAAGGAAATTGCGATGAAGCACCAGCGCGCCGAAGACCTGAACACCTCCGCCGGGATCGTTGCCCTGTCGGATGCCATCACCATTCTCGACCGCCGGGAGAAGATCACCCGCTGGGCGGCTGCGCTGGATACGCACGGGGGCGCGCTCAATGCGCTCAGAGGCATAGAATATCTGCCCTATGCGCAGCGCCGGGCCTATCGCAGGGGCGACAGCCCGCTGAGCATCGCGTTCAACGACCCGGTGCTTCGCACCGCCGGCCTTGCGGGCGACACGCTCGGGGATGCCATGGATTTCTTCGAGATCAGCTCGGATGACGCGCACCAGTTGCTATGCGACTGCCACTACCGCGGCTCGATGACCGGACGCGGCCTGGCCCGTCGCCTCCGCCGATTTGCGGCCGGCGAGAGCGGTGGCTTCCTCGCCTGGCTCGGCCGCATGCTCGGCGGGCATTTCGCCTAGGCCCAGTTCGGCCGCCGTGATCTCACGCGGTCGGCGAGTTATGCCGTTGAATGTGCTTGTAAATTGGTACGCCCGGATGGATTCGAACCATCGACCATCCGATTAAAAGTTAGATTTGCCTCATTCTCGCAACCCTTTGAAGTGTCCCACATTCTCGCCGTGTCCGCGGAAATATCCGTATCGTAATAGGAACTTAACTTGACATAATCGGAAATCGGAGGCCAGTAGCTGCGGGTGTACCGTCGTCCATTGGACGGACATCACGCGGACACGGAGGTGCGCGCCGGTATGAGCCAGAAGCTCACTGACACGATAATCAAAACACTGCCGGTCCCCGTCAGCGGTAATAGGATCAGCTATGACACTGAGGTGAAGGGGTTCGGGTGCCGGGTTACGGCAGGTGGTGCCCGATCGTTCATCCTAAATTACAGGACGAGATCGGGCCGCGAGCGCAGGTACACCATCGGTCAGTTTCCAGCATGGAAGACCGGGGCGGCACGTGCGGAAGCGGGCGAGCTCAAGAAAGCCATCGACCGCGGTGACGACCCGCTCGCTAGCCTTGAAGCAGATCGCGGTGCAAAGACCGTTGCCGACCTCGTAGTTCGGTTCCGGGAAGAACACCTGCCAAAGACCCGCTCCTCGACGGCCAGGAATTATGGGTTGCTGATCGACAAGTTCATCCTGCCCGAACTGCGGCACCACAGGGTAGCAGAGGTTGGCTACACCGATATTGATGGCCTGCACCGCAAGGTGACCAAGACCGGCGCTCCCTACCAAGCCAATCGCAGCGTGGCCGTGCTGTCCAAGATGTTCACGTTAGCGATCCGCTGGGGTTGGCGTACCGACAACCCGGCCAAGGGCATAGAGCGTAATCCTGAGGAGAAGCGTCACCGGTATCTCTCGCCGGCCGAGCTGGCGAAGCTCACGGACGCCCTTGCTAGCGCCGAAGATGTGCAGGCGGCGAACATCGTCCGCCTGCTGTTGCTCACCGGTGCCCGCAGCGGCGAAGTGATGGCGGCCCGGTGGGACCAAATCGACCTTACGAGTGGTGTGTGGACCAAGCCCGGCTCAACGACGAAGCAAAAGACGCTGCACCGTGTACCGCTGTCGGCGCCGGCGCGTCAGCTACTGGTCGATATCCGGCTCGAGGCCGAGGCCGCGGTGAAAAAGCGGGGCAGGGACGTGTCGGACTTCGTTTTTCCTGGCCGTGGGAGCCCGCATCGCGTCGAGATCAAATACGCTTGGGTCGATCTATGTGTCGCGGCGGGTATCATTACGACAGAGGCGATCAAGGACGCAAAGGGGCGTGACGTGATCAAGGTCAGGCCCTCTGCACGAATCCACGACTTGCGGCACACATACGCGAGTGTCCTGGCCAGCGCGGGGCTTTCCCTGCCGATCATTGGTGCACTTCTTGGGCACAGCCAGCCCGCCACCACGGCGAGGTATTCCCACCTGATGGATGACCCGCTGCGGGCCGCCACGGAGCGCGCCGGGGCCATTGTAACGGCCAGAGGCGCAGGTGCCGAAGTAATCGCCATTGAAGGCAATGGAAGGTGACCAGGCGCTTTGTTCCTAAGCAGCGACCTGGCACGCCATTTCGCGTCCTCGAGATGTTCAGGACACCAACTAAGCTGGCCAAAGAGACTCCGTTTCGCCCCAGACCAGGCTGGTGGAGGATCTGCGCGAAAGCCGCGGAGCAAGGTGGCATCACGATCAGTCGCGGGCAAAAAGTCGAACTCTGGCTCATAGTTCGCCAGTATTGTCGAATGGCTCATGTTGAGGTTCAGCGGCTAACCGCTTCAGTCGCTGAGGGCGAGATCCAGGCAATAGCTGCAGCTTCTGAGCGTCTCAATGACCGGTTGCTTTTGCTGGACGCTGACAGCCGCATATCGGTCCGCAGCCTCCTTCGCGAGAATTTCCCTGAAGACCAGTGGGATAGGTTTGACGCACTGCCGGAGACGCTTGCCGCCATAGATGCGGCTTGCGCCGCGGTGCTGGAAAACTTCGGAGACCATGTGCAGGGCAATCCGGGCCGACCGGAACATCCGGGCTTCCGGAGGTTCATAGATCGGCTTGCCGCATTCTTTGAAAACGCCGGAGGACGCGTGTCAGCGGCGTACTCGGAGACCTATCCGGTAGAAGCACGGAGAAGGACCCCATTCGTGCGGTTCTGCTGGTCCGTCTACGAAAACGTGCCGCCGATCCCCGGTGTTCCAGTCATCGGCAGCGAATCTGCGTTCGGTGAGGCGGTACATAGCGCCCTTGAGAAGGGAAAATAGCGGTCGATTCGCCGGCTAATTTCCCCTTTTGTTGTCGCCAGGTGCCACAGGTAAACCGGGTGCTGTCTTCTCATTTCTGAAAGGCAGTACAAAGTGGAACAGTCGGTATCTATCCTCGCGGACTACATCGACCGGGATGCGCTTGCTTCGGAGCTGCGGTGCTCGACGCGGACCATTGCCCGTTATGAGGCCCTGGCTGATGGACTTCCGAGTGTTTTGATCGGGGGCCGGAAGTACTATCGGGTTACCGCCGTTAAGGCATGGCTGACCACGAGGGAGCGTCGCCCGAATCCGCGCCGGTCGAACGGGTGATGAGGGCCTCCGATCCGAAAAGCGCCCCCCCGCCTCGCATCGGGTGGGGCGCGTCTGTTTATGATGTCGCACCCAAAACGTGGGGGCCCGGCGGACGGCTGATCGCCGTCACGCAGCGCGTCTCCCGTGTGGCTGGCACCGGGCAGGGTCGCCGCGTGAGCAGCAATCCCGAGGCGGAGGTGGCCGCACCGGTCGACAACTTGTGGATGTTCCTTCACGCCTGTGACCTCGCCGCTCTGTG
This sequence comes from Devosia sp., assembly GCF_028290645.1. Taxonomy (GTDB): domain Bacteria; phylum Pseudomonadota; class Alphaproteobacteria; order Rhizobiales; family Devosiaceae; genus Devosia_A. The sequence continues at coordinate 3,854 of NZ_JAQGJL010000308.1, forward strand.
GCTTCTGATGACCCGGCAGGGCGCCCCGCTGATCGCCTTGGGGTTTAAGCCTGATCGGCTGAACCTCCTGAGGTGCGCTGTCGCGGTCAACGAACTGGGGTGGGGGAAATGATCGACCCTCTCCTCCTTGAGGCCCGTGCCGCCTTCTACGACCGCGCTTGGCCGAGCCGCGAATATGTCGACTATGTCCGTAGCAATTCAATCGGCCCCGAGTTGATCGCGGGCTACGCCGGTGCAACGGGTGTTTTGCCAGTTTACGATTGCGGAGCGGGCCGCTTTGACTTCGATCCGCACCTGCATGCGCCAGCTGACCCGATCGACTGCTTCGTCTGCGAGGCCCTGGATGCGGACGGGGAAACGTCGATCGATCTCGTCGCGTGGCCTCTCGACCATCCCCACCACGTGCTCAGCATGTTTGGTCGGGCGCCAATCCTCGGCATGTGGGAGGCGCTCAATCCGGCGACCTACTACATGGGCAAGTCGCTTGCGATGCATCGCACCCCGGTCGACTGGCTCTCCGCCGGATGTTCCGGGGCAGCCATCGTCAACCCGCAGCTGGCGGCCTACCTTTTCCTCAAAATCCCTGGAGATATTGCGGCCCGCGACCAGGCGCACGCTCGCGATCTGCTGCGCATCGCCCGCAGCGTCGTCAACGAGCGTCGCTTCCGGGTTGCTGTTGGCACCAATCAGGCGGCCGCATGATCGAAGACACCGTTCCATTCGACCCTGCCGAAGCCCCGCCCTTGCTGAATAGCCAAAAGTCCCCCACGGCCGGTGGCCAGCTGCGGGTCTTCAGCGCCGCCGATTTTGCCGGCCATCAGGCGCCGGCTCGTCAGTTCCACGTCGATCCTTTGGTGCCCGGCCGTACTGTGACGATGCTCGGCGGCGACGGGGGAACCGGAAAGTCACTGTTGGCACTTCAGCTGGCCGTGGCCACCGTTACCGACGGGAAATGGTGCGGACTCGATGTCACACAAGGCCCGGTCCTTTACCTCAGTGGCGAGGATGATGAAGACGAATTGCATCGGCGGCTTGAGGACATCACGAAGCACGACAACAACGATCTCGAGGGTCTCGGGCAGCTAATGATCATCCCGCTGGCTGGCGAGGACGCGCTGATGGTTGGGTCCGACGGCCATAGCAACGTCCTTAAGCGTACGACGCTGTTCGCCAAAGTCGAGAGCGCAATCGCTCAGCATGCGCCCGCATTGGTCATCATAGACACCCTTGCGGACGTGTATGGCGGCGCCGAGAACGAGCGGGCGCAAGCGCGGCAGTTCATTGGCATGCTGCGGGCCTGGGCCATTCGGTATAAATGCGCCGTGCTCCTGCTCGCCCATCCGAGCCTCGCGGGAATGTCCAGCGGCACCGGCCTGTCTGGTTCCACAGCTTGGAACAACTCGGTCCGCAGCCGCCTTTACCTCGACCGGGTGAAGTCCGAAGACAACTTCGGAGCCGACCCCGACACCCGCGTACTGCGTACCGTCAAGACCAACTACGGGCGCAGCGGGGGCGAAATCCGCATGCGGTGGCAAGAGGGCGTCTTCGTCACGCTAGAGGATCCGGCACTTGTGACCGCCTTCGGGGCCATTGCTGCGCAAGGCGGGGCCGATCGGGTGTTTCTCGAACTGCTGGCTGCATTCGGCGCCGAGGGCCGCCACGTCAGCGCCAACCCGTCGCCCAGTTACGCCCCTGCTATGTTTGCTCGTGATCCTCGCGCCGAGGGTATCAATAGGCGGGGTTTCCGCGACGCAATGTCACGCCTTTTCGCAGCCAGGAGGATCAAGGTCGAGATGACGGGACCTCCTTCGCGTCCGCGCAGCCGGTTGGTCGTGGTTCCGGGACTGGAGGACCACTAACATTCCAACGCCCTTCCAGCGTTGGAAAACGACATTCCATCCCCGTTTTCATTCCCCTTTCAATCCCCATTGCAACGACCGTTCAAGGCTTCCAACCCCAGTACCCACACATACCCCACACCCCATTGGCCGCGTTGCGCCTCTGCGAGGCCGGCGCACGCGTTCAAAGACCCGGGATGGTTTCAGGGAACGTTACAGCCGAACAACGCCCAGCAGTTTTTCTGCGCTGCTGGTTTCTCGCCGCCACCTTCCTCGATTGGAACCGTCTCGGCTCGATACGAGGCCACCGACTACTAATCGGCGGACATATTGCGACAAGATAATGAAATAGCTGGTAAATTCAGATGGACTTTGATTTCATGTCCGCGTCAAGTCCGCGTCGAAAGCTCAAACCTTGCCCGCACCAGGAGCCAGAATAGACCCTGCCAAGCCCTTCGGTTCCCACGATATGGACTTGACCGCTAAGGCTCCCATCAAGCCGCAAGGTCGCTCCCGAATCGGCAATGGCCGCGATCTCCTTCCCGGGGTGGATGGGCGGTCGACGTCGATGCGCCGTTACAAGGAAATTCTCGGTCAGCTGGTCGTGGATGTCGGCAGTGACCCCTCAGAAGCGCAGACCATCATCGCCCGGCGCGCTGCCACGCTGGCGGTCTGGTGCGAGGGCACCGAGGCGGAAATGGCCAATGGCCAGTCGCTCGACATTGCCACCTATACCACCGCGATCAACGCCTTGCGCAGGTTGCTGTCGGACCTTGGGCTGGAACGTCGAGCCAAGGAGCTGACCCCGACACTGCGCACCTACCTCGCCCAGACCTACGGGGGAGGGTAGGTTGCCCGCGCCCGCTGCCCTGACCAGCATTCCCATTGACCGTGCCCTGCTCGACCCCAACCTGCTCGGCGCGGCGCTTGGAGACGCCGGCAGCTGGTCGACGTGGCTGGCTATACTCAAGGCGGCCTTTGGCGTGGAACTGACGCTGCAGGAAGCGGCCATTTACAGGTCTGTGACGGGTGGGCGCGCACCGCCGGCCGGACGCGTTCGGGAACTGTGGTCCATTCTGGGCCGGCGCTCCGGCAAGTCGCGCATCGCGGCGGCAATTGCGAGCTACATCGCCGCGTTCGTCGATCACAGCGCGTCGTTGGCGGCAGGCGAAGTCGGTACCATCCTGGTGCTGGCGGCATCGAAGATCCAGGCGCAGTCGGTATTCGGCTATATCCGGGCCTTCTTCGAGACCTCACCCATTCTCCGCCAACTCGTGGTGGGCGAGACCACCGACGAACTTCGGCTCGTTGGCAATATCTCGATCGCGGTACACACCAACAACTATCGCACCATCCGGGGGCGAACCCTGCTGGCCTGCATCTTTGACGAAGTCGCCTTCTGGCGCGACGAGACCAGTTCGGTGCCCGACGTCGAGACCTATCGGGCCGTGCTGCCGGCATTGGCCACGACCGGCGGCATGCTGGTAGGTATCAGCTCTCCATATGCCCAGCGCGGGCTCCTGTTCACCAAGCACCGCGACCATTTTGGCGTGGACGACGACAGCGTCTTGGTCGTTCAGGCGGGCACCAGCGCCTTCAACCCCAACATCGACCCCGAGGTGCTCGATGAAGCCCGGCGGGACGATCCGGAGAGCGCAGCGGCCGAGTGGGACGGCCTTTTCCGCAGTGACCTGTCGACCTTCATCGACCCCACGGCGGTAGCGAAGGGGGTTGATCCCGGGGTGCACGAGCGGCCCTTCGACCGCAACTATCGCTATTATGCCTTTTGTGACCCCTCGGGCGGCGCGCATGACGCGATGACCATGGGCATTGCCCACGCCGAGGGGGAACGCGGGGTGCTTGACTGCGTTCGCGAGGTGCGGCCGCCCTTTGACCCCCATGATGTCGTGGTCGAGTTCGCCCGGTTGCTGGAACGCTACCGGATATCGACGGTGACCGGGGACCGTTACGCGGCGGAGTGGGTGGTGGGTGCCTTCAAGGCGAGCGGGATCCGCTACACCACCAGCTCGCTCAGCCGGTCGGAAGTGTATCTCGAGGCGCTCCCGGCGCTTATGGCGGGACAGTTCATCCTGCTCGACAATCCACGGCTCATTGCCCAGATCGGCAATCTCGAGCGGCGGACGTCCCGGGGCGGACGCGATTCAGTCGATCACATGCGCGGCGCCTTCGACGACCTGAGCAATGCGGCGCTTGGCGCGCTGAACTTGGCGGCCTCAGCGCGGCCGGGAGCCCGCCTCAACCTACCGGCGCCCAAGGTCAATCTGGGGTATGCCGCAATGAAGCAGCGCTATGGGGGGCGCAGGCAACGATTTCTGGGCTGAGTTGACCTCGCGGTCCTGCGCGAGCCCGCCGAATTGGCCAAGCCCCTCCGCCCCGGGGCTGGGTCCGAGTACGCCGTCGGTTCAGGTGGCAAATCCAAAGCCAAAATCCTTGGTCCCAACCTTGATCGATGACATCCTCAGCAGTCTGCTCGGCGTATCCCGGGGGCCCCAGCAGCAACTGTCGGACGGTCGGTGGACCGAATCGTCGCCCGCTTTTGCGGCCAGCAGCACCCCAAACGCGAAGCCAAGCGCTACCTGGAGAGTACGGCCTGCACCTGAAGGGCGGTTCCCACCAGGTTCGACTGGACCACTGCCCGGGCCGGCGGCGACTGGCTAACGTACTCGGCCATCACGCGGTCGAAGAGCTCGCGGTTGTCGAGATCCCTGAGGTAGACCGTCATCTGGACGCATTGTGTCGCGAGGTCGCAGCCAGCAGCGATAGCCAGAGCCTTGATGTTCTCCATCGTCTGTCGCGCCTGCTGCTCGAACGGGGCCCCGGTGAGCCGGGTCCCGTCGGGGAGTCGCGGGGTCTGGCCAGAGATGAAGACGAATGGTCCCGATGCCTCCACCGCCTGCGCGTAGGCGCCGGCCGGTGGCGGCGCGCTATCGGTAACGATGATCCTCTTGGTCATCGGCCGAGCCCGCGCTGTGTCGCCTGTTCGTCGAGGAGGTCGACCATGCGGTCCAGCGCATCCGACCAGGTCGCCTCGTCGCGCGCATAGCAGACCCGGAAGAAGCCGTCACAGCCTTCCCCGAACTGATAGCCCGGGCTGACCAGCACACCGGCTCGGGTGAGGAACATCGCGGCCACCTCGTCCGCAGGCATGCCGAGTGCCGAGACGTCCGGCCACGAATAGGCCGTGCCCGCCCCGGCAGACTGGCGCAGCCAGGGGAGCTGGGCGAACTTGGTCTGGGTGAGCGTGCCCAGCGCTGTGAATTCGGGGATCCGGGCTGCGAGCCACTCCTTGTCGTCGCGCAGCCAGTGAACCAGCAGGTTCTGCGCATAGGCGGGGGCGCGCAGCGAGGTGATCGACAGCATGTTTTCCATGCGGCGGACGATGACCTCCGGTGCGACGACGACGCCGAGCCGGTAGCCCGAGAGGGACTCCGTCTTGCTGGGGCCCAGGAGGGTGATCGTGCGCTCGGCCATGCCCGGTTCGTTGCGCAGGTGGAAGAACGGATGGCCGTTGTGGAGGAGGCG
>NZ_JAQGJL010000324.1 GCF_028290645.1 Devosia sp.
GCGAGATCCTCGATCTCGTGCCGATCACCGAGGTGCCCAACGCCACCGCCTTCGCCCCCGGCCTCATCAATGTCCGTGGTCGCGTCGTGCCGCTGGCCGATCTCAAGGTCGCCTTCGGCATGCGCAACGAGGCGCAGAGCCAGGACACCCGCATCGTCGTCATCGAGACCGAGATCGAGGGCGAGCTGACCGTCGTCGGTATCCTCGCCGACAAGGTCTACGACGTCACCGATATCGAGCCCGCCGCCATCGAGGAGGCGCCGCGCGTCGGCATGCGCTGGCCCGCCGACTACGTCCGCGGCATCGGCAAGCGCCGCGGCGACTTCATCATCATCCCCGACATGCAACGCATTTTCGAACTGGAGGGCCACCGGAGTGGCTCGGCCACGGCAATGGAAGAGAGGGCCGCACCATGAGACTAACCCTGAAGGCAAAACTCGCTGCGACCTTTGCCGTGATCGTCGCCATGTCGGCCGGCGGCATGTTCCTCGCCATCCAGAGCCTGGGCACGCTTGATGCCTCGTTCAACGCCGCCATGAACGGCAACGTCAAGCGCATCGGCCTCGTCAACCAGATCAGCGAGCAGAGCCTTCTGGTGGCCCGCGACGAAAAGAACCTGATCCTTGCCGATACCGAGGCGGACCTCGCCAAATACTCCGCCGCCATCGCCGCCGAAGAAGCCGAAGTCAGCCGGCTGGTGTCCGAACTCCGGACCCTGACCGACGCCGAAGGCATGCGACGCCTCGACGCGTTCGTCCCCGACTGGGAAGCCTTCATGGCCGTCAACAAGCAGGTGCAGGACTTCACCATGCTCAATTCGGCGGTGAAGGCGCGGACCCTGGCGCAGGGCGATGGCGAGGCTGCCTTCGCGGCCATGTTCGAGCCGCTGCATGCGATCACCGCCTCCATCAACGACAATCCGCTGGCCGGCGCCGCCGAGCTCAAGACCTATGTCAACGTCTCCGAAGTGCAGGACGACCTCCAGAACATCCGGGCGCGGTCCATCGACATCCTGCTCAGCCACGACGACCCTGCCATGCAGCAGCAGTCGTCGGCGTCCGTCGACAAGCTGATCGCCGAGGTCGCGGGCGATATCGACCGCATCGGCCGCATCATCCCCTCAGCCAACGCATCGCAATGGCAGGATTTTGCCGGCGGCTTCGCCAAATGGAGCGGCATCGTCGACAGCTATCGCAAGATATCGCTCGAGAACGGCGACGATCGCGCCATTGTCCTTGCGACCGGCGAGGGCGCCGCGGCGCGCCAGGCCGTCTCGGTGGCGCTTGCCGCACTTGTCGCCGATGAAAATGCCGACATGGCGAATGCCTCGGCCGCCAACGCCAGGCTCTACGACGATGCGCTGAAGCTCCTCATCGGCCTGTTGATCGGCTCGGCCCTCATCGCCACCCTCGCCGCCCTCTGGATCATCGTCTCGATCTCGAAGTCGCTCACCGCCGCCCTCGGCCTCGCCAATGCCGTCGCCGCCGGCGATCTCGGCGCCGAGGCCAGGGTCAAGTCGAACGACGAGATCAAGGACGTCATCGACGCCCTCAACCTGATGACCGGCAAGCTCCGCGAAGTGGTCTCCGAAGTCACCTCCGCCGCTCGCAACGTCGCCTCAGGCAGCCAGGAACTCTCCGCCACCGCCGAGCAGCTGAGCCAGGGCGCCACCGAGCAGGCCTCCTCGACCGAAGAGGCCTCCGCCTCGATGGAAGAGATGGCCGCGACCATCAAGCAGTCGGCCGACAATGCCAGCCAGACCGAGCGGATCGCCCGCCAGTCCGCCGCCGACGCCAATGCCTCCGGCGAAGCCGTCGGCAACGCCGTCACCGCCATGCAGACCATCGCCGAAAAGATCATGGTGGTGCAGGAGATCGCCCGCCAGACCGACCTCCTCGCCCTCAACGCCGCCGTCGAAGCCGCCCGCGCCGGCGAGCACGGCCGCGGCTTCGCGGTGGTGGCTTCCGAGGTCAGGAAACTCGCCGAACGCAGCCAGGCCGCCGCCGCCGAGATCTCCACGCTCTCGGCCGACACCGTCAAGGCCGCCCGCTCCGCCGGGGAAATGCTGAGTAAACTCGTCCCCGACATCCGCCGCACCGCCGATCTGGTCGAGGAAATCTCCGCCGGCTCGCGCGAGCAGAACGCCGGCGCCGCGCAGATCAACACCGCCATCCAGCAGCTCGACAAGGTCACCCAGCAGAACACCTCGGCCGCCGAGGAAATGTCCGCCACCTCCGAGGAACTGGCCAGCCAGGCCGAGCAGCTGCAAAGCGCCATCAGCTACTTCCGCATCGACCACGGCCAGCTCTCCCGCACCGAGATCGCCAACGACCGCGCGCCGCAGCGCACCCGGCAGGCCGCGAAGCTGCGCGAAGAGATCATGCAGAAATCCCCGCACATGGCGCGGAAAGCCGCTCCGGCCCGCACCGCCGGTGGCGGCTTCGACCTCGATCTCGACCAGATGAGCGACGATCTCGACAGCGAGTTCGCCCGCCGCCGCGGCGCCGCCTGATCGCGCCAACCACATGCCGGGGCGGTCCGCCGCCCCGGTCGCACCACGCCGGGTACCGGCTTCAAATTATTGGCAGGGACCGCAGAAGCGGCTCCGCGGGCCAGGGGGACCACGCCATGAGACTGACCATCAAGACCAAGCTGATCGCGGCCTTCGCCGCCGTCATCGTCCTCTCCGCCTTCAGCATGGGCATCGCGCTGATGAATCTCGGCCAGCTCAACGCCTCGTTCAGCGCCGCCATGGAAGGCAACGTCAAGCGCATCCAGCTCGCCTCCGGCCTCGAGGTCGCGACCCTCACCGTCGCCCGCGACGAGAAGAACCTCATCCTCACCCAGGACATCACCGGCTTCAACGCGCTGATCGCCTCGATGGATTCCGGCATCGCCGCGGTCAAGGCCGACGCCGCGACGCTCCACGAGCTGTCGAGCGAGAAGGGCCGGCCGCTGGTCGAAAGCTTCACCACCGCCTACGACGCCTATCTCGTCCAGCACGCCGAGGTCCGCCGCCTCGCGCTCCTCAACCAGGACGCCGAGGCCTTCGCCCTCGCCGCCGGCAAGGCCGCCGAGGCCCGCGCCAGGTCGGTCACCGCGCTCGACGAGATCGTCGCCCTCAACAATACCCAGCTCGCCGACGCCATCGCCGCCGCCGAAAACCTCTACGGCTCGTCCTCGCTGCTGCTCACCCTGTTGCTCGTCGGCTCCACCCTCATCGCCATCACCGCCGCGGCGGCGATCATCCTCGGCATCAGCCGCGGGCTGGGCAAGATCAAGTCGGTGGTCGGCGCCGTCGCCATCGGCGATCTCGACCAGAACATCGAGATCAAAACCAATGACGAGATCAAGGACCTCGTCGATACCGTCAACATCATGACCGGGAACCTCCGCGCCACCGCCGCCCTCGCCGACCGCATCGCCGACGGCGACCTGACGGTCGAGCCGAAACCCCTCTCCGATCGCGACACCCTAGGCCTCGCGCTGAAGCGCATGGTCGAAAAGCTCCGTGACGTCATCGCCGAAGCCATCACCTCGGCCAACAACGTTTCGGCCGGGTCGCAGGAGCTCTCCGCCACCGCCGAGCAGCTGAGCCAGGGCGCCACCGAACAGGCCTCCTCCACTGAAGAAGCCTCCGCCTCGATGGAAGAAATGGCCGCCACCATCAAGCAGTCCGCCGACAACGCCTCGCAGACCGAAAAGATCGCCCGCCAGTCCGCTGCCGACGCCATCGCCTCGGGCGAAGCTGTCACCAACGCCGTTACCGCCATGCAGACCATCGCCCAGAAGATCATGGTCGTGCAGGAGATCGCCCGCCAGACCGACCTCCTCGCTCTCAACGCGGCGGTCGAAGCGGCCCGCGCCGGCGAACACGGCCGCGGCTTCGCGGTCGTCGCCTCCGAAGTGAGAAAACTCGCCGAACGCAGCCAGGCCGCCGCCGCCGAGATCTCCACCCTCTCCGACACCACGGTGAAAACCGCCCAGTCGGCCGGCGAGATGCTGACCCGACTCGTCCCCGATATCCAGCGCACCGCCGAGCTGGTCGAGGAGATCACCGCCGGCGCCCGCGAGCAGAATGCCGGCGCCACCCAGATCAACACCGCCATCCAGCAGCTCGACAAGGTCACCCAGCAGAACACCTCCGCCGCCGAAGAGATGTCCGCCACCTCCGAGGAACTGGCGAGCCAGGCCGAGCAGCTGCAGAACGCCATCAGCTACTTCCGCATCGAGGCCACCCGCACCGAGATCGCCCCGGCCGCGACCAGGAAGCCCGCCCCCAAGCGCAGCACCGCCATCCGCAGCGAGCTCATGGCCAAGTCCCCCCACCTCGCTCCCCGCGCCCGCCCGGCTGCGAAGCTCAATGGCAATGGCGGGTTCGACCTCGATATCGACGACGCCGGCGACGAGCTCGACACCGAGTTCACCCGCCGCGGCGCAGCCTGAGGAGCGGGAGCATGGCCGAAAAGCCGCAATACGTGACCCTCGGCGTCAACGGCGAACTCTTCGCCGCCCCGGTCGAAAAGGTGCAGGAAATCCTCGAAATGCGCCCCGTCGCCCGCCTCCCGCAGGCTCCGCCCAACCTCCTCGGCATGACCGACGTGCGCGGCGAGGGGATCCCCGTCCTCGACCTCCGTTTGACCCTCGGCCTCCCCGCCGCCGACGACACCGAGAACACCCGCATCGTCGTCCTCACCGTCCTCTCCGACGCCCGCACCCTGACCGTCGGCCTCCGCACCGACCGCGTCTTCGAAGTCACCGTCCTCGACGCCGACGCGCTCGAACCACCCCCCGCCATCTCCGGCAACTGGCGCGACCACGCCGTCGCCGGCATCGGCCGCCGCCAAGGCGCCTTCGTCACCGTCCTCGACCTCGACCGCCTGCTGGGCCGCACGGCCGAAGCGGCGTGATGGACAACATGCGCGCAGTGCCCACCGACCCCCACCCCTGTCCCCTCCCCCTCAACAGGGGGAGGGAGACGCCCATCACTGGCCCCTCTGCAAGCGTCTCCCTCCCCCTTCTTAGGGGGAGGG
>NZ_JAQGJL010000339.1 GCF_028290645.1 Devosia sp.
GCAACGCGGCACGCTGGCGTGTGACCGTGCCGCTGACCTGAGGCATGCGCGCGGCGGGGGTTCCCGGGCGCGGTGAATAGGGAAACACATGCAGATAGGTCAGCTCGGCCTCGGTGACGATACCGAGCGTATTGGCAAACATCGCATCGCTCTCGGTGGGGAAACCGGCGATGATATCGGCGCCGAACACCATGTCGGGCCGCAGCGTGCGCAGCTTTTCGACCACGGCCAGCGCATCGGCGCGCAAATGGCGGCGCTTCATGCGCTTGAGGATCATATCGTCGCCCGATTGCAGCGACAGGTGCAGATGCGGCATCAGCCGCTTGTCGGAGGCGATGGCGTCGTAAAGCGCGTCGTCGGCCTCGATGGAATCGATCGACGAGATACGCAGGCGCGGCAGGTCCGGCACGTGACGAAGGATCGATTGCGTCAGCTTGCCGAGCGTCGGCGTGCCCGGCAGGTCGGGACCGTAGGAGGTGATGTCGACGCCGGTGAGGACGATTTCGCCATAGCCATTGTCGACGAGGCGCTTGATCTGGTCGACCACGAGCCCCATCGGTACCGAACGCGACGGGCCGCGCCCATAGGGGATGATGCAGAAGGTGCAGTGATGATCGCACCCGTTCTGGACCTGCACGAACGCCCGGGCCCTTCCGTCCATGCCGTCGATGAGGTGCGCGGCGGTTTCGCGCACGCTCATGATGTCGTTGACCTGGACCTTGTCGTTGAGCGGTACGCCGAAGGCCATCGGCTGGTAGCTCTCGGCCTTGAGCTTGTCGGCATTGCCGATGACGAGATCGACCTCGGCCATGTCGCCGAAGGAGCGGGCCTCGGTCTGGGCGGCGCAGCCGGTGACGATGATCTTCCGCTCGGGGTGCTCGCGGCGCGCCCTGCGGATGGCCTGCTTCGCCTGCCGGACCGCCTCGGCGGTGACGGCGCAGGTGTTGACGATGATGGTGTCGCTGAGCCCGGCCTTCTCCGCCTCGGCCTTCATCACTTCCGATTCATAGGCGTTGAGGCGACAGCCGAAGGTCAGGGTCTCGATGGACATTTCAGGCGAGTTCCTGCTCGCGCGACCAGCTGCCCGTATGGGGGTCGAAGCTGCCGGCGAATTCGCGCCCGGCCGGGCCGGTGAGCAGCACATGGTCGTCGGCGCGCCACTCGATGACGAGATCGCCGCCGGGGAGGGTGACGGTGGCCTTGCGGCCGGTGCGATGGGTACGGGCACCGTTGACGAGGGCGGCGCAGGCGGCGGTGCCGCAGGCGCGGGTGAGGCCGGCGCCGCGCTCCCAGGTGCGGAGGATTATGTGATCGGGGGCGACGACCTGGGCGATCGAGATATTGGCGCGCTCGGGGAAGATCGGGTGGTTCTCGAGCAGCGGGCCGAAGCGGTCGAGGGCGTAGTTCCAGACGTCGTCCTCGACCCAGAAAGTGACGTGCGGGTTGCCCATCGAGACGGCCGAGGGGGTGTGCAGCACCGGCGCATCGATCGGGCCGATCTGCAGCTCGATGCCGGTGGTGTCGTAGAATTCTTCCGCCAGCGGGATGTCTTCCCAGCCGAAGCGGGGCTTGCCCATGTCGACGGTGATGAGGCCGTCGGGGTGCTCGTCGCCGGTGAGGATGCCGGCGAGGGTCTCGAAGACGAAGTGCTTTTCGCCGCTCTCGGCCGACAGCGCCTGGACGACGCAGCGCATGCCGTTGCCACAGGCCTGGGCCAGCGAGCCGTCGGAATTGATGATCTCGATATAGTTGGCGGTGCCGGGGGTGCGGGGATCATGGATGGCCATGATCTGGTCGTAGCGGGTCGCGGCATCGGCATTGATGGCGACGGCGGCAGCGGGGGTGACGCGATCGGCGCGGCCGCGCATGTCGGCGACGATGATCTCGTTGCCGAGCCCGTTCATCTTGAGGAATGGGGCGTTGGACATGCGCGTACCTTGGGCGGCTGCCTCGTTACCGGGGTGTATATGGCGGAAGTGATGTCAAATTGCCAGTGGCGGGCATCGTGGCCGGCCGCGGGGGACGTATTGCCAGAACGGACGACTCGCGCTATATGGATCGCAACGCGCAATTTGGAGCACAACGTCCAATAAGGTCAGATGCGCCATTTGAGCAGTTGGCGACATGGAGAATGTAATGGTAAAGGCTTTCGCCGCAGGTGATCGGGTGTATGTGCGGACCCAGCAAGTCTGGCAGATTCTAACGGCCCACGTGATGATGGAGCAGGGCAACCTGACCTATGGTGAGCTGGCCACTTGGATGGGGCACAAGAAGCAGGCGGCGCGAACGCTAGCTCCGCATCTGGGCCTGCTTGCCAATTTCTGTATTGAGAACAACCTACCGTGCCTGAACACGATCGTCGTCGGGAAAGCAAGCGGAGAGCCCGGGCACGCTGTTCTCATGCGGCCGGGAACCACTGTTGAGCAAGAGCAGCAAGCTGTTTTGGAGTTCGATTGGTTCAGTGTACGGACTCCCACCACAGGGGCACTTAGGAAAGTCTGGGACGGCCCGTCTGATAGCGACTAGTGCCGAGACCGAATGCAGTATCGGCAAGCGGCGCCCATGGCCGCCGACGCCTGGGAATTGCGGACCGGGGCGAGGAGTTGTCTGGACAAAGGTGAGCGAGCAAGTGCGCCAGAAACTTGGGCGACCCCAAAACTGATGTTAGGTGACCACGTGACTGGGCTGCTTTACCACTATTGCGGGACGCCTACCGCATTCTCAATCCTTCACGGCCGAACCATTAGGCTATCGCCGCTGTCTGCGGCAAACGACACGCTCGAGGGCCGGTTGCTAGGCCAGGCTTTTTCAGAGGTCTTGCGCCAAACGTCCTTGACTGAGGGCGTCCGGGCGGTTGCCGAGGTGATTGTAGATGGATACCCGACGTCCACAGAGGGGTTTGCTTTCTGTCTCTCCGAAGATGGGGATTTGCTAAGCCAATGGAGGGCCTATGCAGGAGACGGAACAGGGATCGCCATAGGATTTGCGCGCGACGGGTTCTTGACCGACTTTGGTCCAGTGACCTTCGGTCGCCAGTATTTTGAACTGCTCAAGGTCGCGTACGGCACCTCTGACCTATTGCAGGAACTCAAACCCTCAGCGATGAACTTTGGCAGCGAGTTCGTGGAGTTCGGCGAGTTCGTCAAACTACGTCCCGGAACCACCAAAGCGGACGCCCTTTCATCCCTCTCCGACAGAGACGGAGACGTTCATGGCCTCTTTCAGTGCCATCGCCCCGACGCTCCTGAGCTTCTGGACAGAATGCTCAAGGCGCTCGCACCGCTTCACTTCCGCATCTACGGCACGAAGCCCAAAGCCTTCTATGAAGAGCGAGAGTGGCGCCTTATCAGGTACCAGCACCGAGTCGCCTCCTCGAACATCAAGTTTCTGTCGGACGGCCAATCTATCCGCCCTTATGTCGAGTGCCTTATCGCCGACCCTGCGAAGGATGTTGTGCAGGAGGTGGTCCTCGGACCAAAGCACAAGTCGGACATAAACTGGGTCCGATCGTTTCTTGGTGGGATCGGCCTTGGCCACGTGCATGTCACGAGGTCGGCAATCGACAGCTACCGATAGCGCGAAACAGAAAGCGATCCGATGGATTTGGGGCGTCGAGACCCCGCTCTCCCTTGACTCTTCCACCCTTCCCCTCTATCGAGCGCCCCACTTCATCAGGTTCGACGCCTGACCGCCGACCGGGACCCGCAAAGGTATAAAGAGATCCCGGAGGCTAGCACCCGACAGCGCGATGCGCCCTCGGGTGTGTTTGGCGTTTGGGCTCGTGGACACTTATATCCGGTCGCGGGGCAGTTTGCCGCGAGACCAAGGGAACGAGCATGTTTGAAAGCCTTAGCGATCGCCTAGGGAAAATCTTCGAGGGCCTTCGGGGCCGCGGCGCACTCAACGAGAGCGACGTCGATGCGGCGCTGCGCGAAGTCCGCCGGGCGCTGCTCGAGGCCGACGTGTCGCTCGAAGTGGTGCGCGCCTTCGTCGAGCAGGTGCGCGAGCGCGCCGTCGGCGCCGAGGTGACGCGCTCGGTGACGCCGGGCCAGCAGGTGGTGAAGATCGTCCACGACGAGCTGGTCAAGGTGCTCGGCGAGACGCAGGTGCCGATCGACTTCAACACCACGCCGCCGATGACCATGCTGATGGTGGGCCTGCAGGGCGCGGGCAAGACCACTCTCTCCGCCAAGCTCGCCAAGCGCATGAAGGAGCGGCAGGGCAAGAAGGTCCTGATGGCTTCGCTCGATGACCGCCGGCCCGCGGCGAAAGAGCAGCTGCGCGTGCTCGGCGAGCAGGTGGGCGTCGATACGCTGCCGATCATCGCCGATGAGAAGCCGGTCGATATCGCCCGGCGCGCGCAGCGCGAGGGCAAGCTCGGCGGCTATGACGTTTTGATCCTCGATACGGCGGGTCGGACGCATATCGACGAAGAGCTGATGGAAGAGACGGCGGCGGTGAAGGCCGCCACCAATCCGCACGAAATCCTGCTGGTCGCCGATGCGCTCACCGGGCAGGACGCGGTGAACCTGGCGCGCTCGTTCGATGCGCGGGTGGATATCACCGGCATCGTCCTCACCCGTATCGACGGCGATGGCCGCGGCGGCGCGGCGCTCTCGATGCGGGCGGCGACCGGCAAGCCGATCAAACTGCTGGGTACCGGCGAAAAGATGGATGCGCTCGAGGATTTCCATCCCTCGCGCGTCGCCGACCGCATTCTCGGGATGGGCGACATCGTCTCGCTGGTCGAGAAGGCGGCGCAGAACGTCACGGCCGAAGACGCCCAGAAGATGGCGAAGAAGCTCAAGAAGGGCGTCTTCGACCTCGAGGATCTGCGCGGGCAATTGCAGCAGATGAAGAAGATGGGCGGCATGGGCTCGCTCATGAACATGATGCCCGGCATGGGCCAGATGAAGAAGGCCATGGCCGGCGCGAACATCGACGAGAAGGTGTTCGACCGGCAGATCGCCATCATCAATTCGATGACGAAGAAGGAACGGGCCAACCCGGACCTGCTCAACGCCAAGCGGCGCATCCGCATCGCGGCGGGCTCGGGCACCAAGGTCGAGGACGTCAACAAGCTGATGAAGCAGCACCGCCAGATGGCGGACATGATGAAGAAGGTTTCGAAGGGCGGGCTCGGTTCGCTCTCGGGCATGTTCGGGGGCAAGATGGGTGGGATGATGCCCGGCCTCGGCAACATGGCGGACCCTTCATCGATGGACCCCAAGGAACTCGAGCAGCTGGCGCGGCGCATGGGGATCGACCCGGCGTCGATCCCGCAGCAGCCGGCGCAGGCCGCGCCCCAGCAGCTCGCACCCAACAAGCTGCCGACCGATGTCGGCCAGCTCCTCAAATCCGGCTCGGGACTTCCCGGGCTTGGCGGCGCGGCGCGCTTCCCCGGCCTTCCGGGCCTCGGCGGCGGCTTCGTGCCGAAGAAAAAGTAACCGAACGAAATCAACCGAAGGACTGACCTATGTCGCTGAAACTCCGTCTCGCCCGCGCCGGCACCAAGAAGCGCCCGTACTATCATGTCGTTGTCGCCGACGCCCGTTCGCCGCGCGATGGCCGCTTCATCGAGAAGATCGGCACTTATGATCCGAAGCTGGTCGACAAGGAAAAGCGGGTGAACCTGCTGGCCGAGCGCGTCACGCACTGGCTGAGCGTCGGCGCGCAGCCGACCGACCGCGTAGCGCGGTTCTTCGATGCGGCTGGCCTGCTGAAGCGCGAGGCGCGCAACAATCCGGAACGCGCCGTGCCGGGCAAGAAGTCGACCGAGCGCGCCGAGGAGAAGGCGAAGCGGGCAGCCGCCGCCGAGGAAGCCCGGAACGCTCCGGCTCCGGCCGCAGCCGAAGAGCCGGCAGCCGAAGCGGCCGCTTCGGAGTAAGCCGTGGCGCAAGCGGGCGACGGCGGCAGCAAGCTCCTCATGGGCCGGATCGGCGCGGCCCATGGGATCAAGGGCGAAGTGCGCATCCAGTCCTTCACCGAGGACCCGCTGGCGCTGGTTTCCTATGGCCCGCTGTCGACCAACAAGCCGGGCCTCGTGATCAAGATCCTCTCGGCGCGCACCACCACCAATGTGCTGGTGGCGCGGCTCGAGGGGGTGAACGATCGCACCGCGGCGGAGCGGCTCAACGGGGTTGAGCTGTTCGTCGACCGGGCGCTGTTGCCGGAACCGGACGACGAGGACGATTTCTACCATGCCGACCTGATCGGGCTGCGCGCCCGGCTGGCCGATGGGTCGGAGATCGGTGAGGTGATGGCGGTGCCGAATTTCGGCGCCGGGGACCTCATCGAGATCCGCGACCCGCGGTCGGGCGATACGTACCTCTATCCGTTCTCGAAGGTCGTGGTGCCGGAGGTGCGGATCGCCGAGGGGTACCTCTTGATCGATCCGCCGATCGAGGCGGAGCCGGGCGAAGAAGAACCCGATTGAGCTTTTCAGCCTCGATCATCACGCTGTTTCCCGAACTGTTCCCAGGGCCGCTCGGCACCTCGGTGATCGGGCGGGGGATGGCGGATGGGCTGTGGAGCCTTTCCACCACCCAGCTGCGCGACTTCGCCACCGATCGGCACCGGACGGTGGACGATACGCCGTCGGGCGGCGGGGCGGGGATGGTGCTGAAGCCGGATATTCTGGCACGGGCCATCGATGCGGTGTCGCCGGAGGGGGATGTGCGGCCGCGGCTGTTGATGAGTCCGCGGGGCGTGCCGCTGAGGCAGGCGCGGGTGCGGGAGCTGGCGGCGGGGCCGGGGGCGGTGATCGTCTGCGGGCGGTTCGAGGGGATCGACCAGCGGGTGATCGAGGCGCGCGGGCTCGAAGAGGTCTCGATCGGGGACTATGTGCTGGCGGGCGGCGAGGTGGCGGCGATGGTGCTGCTCGAAGCGGTGGTGCGGCTGATCCCCGGGGTGCTGGGGGCGGCGGAGAGCCATGCCGACGAGAGTTTCGAGAACGGGCTGCTGGAATATCCGCAGTTTACGCGGCCGCAGGTGTTCGAGGGGCGCGAGATCCCGGCGGTGCTGACCAGCGGGGACCACGGCAAGGTCGAGAAATGGCGCCGGGCGGAGAGCGAGACGCTCACGCGGACACGGCGGCCGGATTTGCTGAAGTAGCAGGTCCGCTGGGGAGCACAGCGCGGCCAGCAGCTGCTGCGCCAGGGCTAGTTCGTGTGGGCGGAGTGGTCCATGGGCATTTCGCCTTCGGACATCGCCATGCCGCCGGGGGCGGTGGTGGCGGCGGGGGCGCCGATGTTGAGCATGACCGGGACGTCGCCGGCTTTCTCGAACTTCAGGGTCAGCTGCAGGCATTCGCCCTGCTTGAACGGCGCGCCGACGCCCAGCAGCATCAGGTGGTAGCCGTCGCCGCCGGGGGTGAGGGTGACGCTGCCGCCGGCGGGGATTTCGAGGCCGCCTGCGACTTCGTTCATCTTCATCATATCGCCTTCCATCTTCATCTGATGGACCTCGACGGATTTTGCCGCTGCGGTCGCGCCGCCGAGGAGGCGGTCGGGGGTGGTGCCCTTGTTCTCGATGGTCAGGTAGCCGCCGCCGACCTGGGCCTGGGGGAGCGTGGCGCGGGTATAGGCGCCGGTGATGGTGAGGTCGCCGGCGGTGAAGACCTGGCCGGTGGGGCAGCCCTCGGGGACAAGGCCCTCGGTGGCGAGGGCGGG
>NZ_JAQGJL010000345.1 GCF_028290645.1 Devosia sp.
CTGAGGTCGCGAACCCCTTCGGCATGCAACTCGATGTCGTCGCCCTCCGTCAGCTTGAGGGCATCCACGACGGAAGCCGGCAACCGAATAGCAAGGCTATTCCCCCACTTCGCAACTTTCATGACCACCTCCTGATATACACTGGAGCAATGTATATCATCCCGCGGTCATTTCAAGGCTCAAAAGTCCGCCGTCAGCCCCTTGATCTCCCAGTCGCCATAGCGCGCCGGGTCGAGGCCGCCGCGGCCGCCCTTCTCCGACTTTCCGGCCGCCGCCTTCTCGTCGATCGCCTTGCGGCGCGCTTCGGCTTCCGCCAGGGCGCGCTGGGCGGCGGGGCTCAGGGGCTTTTGTGCACCGGTTTCGTCGCTCATCGGATTACCGCTTGGTGAGGTTCTCTTGCCGGGAACCTTCAACCAGCCCATCTATTGGGGCACCATACCCAATCGAGGTACAAGACTTAAGCGCAATGCTCAACTTCCTCCGCACTACCGTGCTGCTCGCGGCGCTCACCGCCATCTTCATGGCGGTGGGATATTTCATCGGCGGCCAGGGCGGCATGCTGATCGCGCTCGGCGTCGCGGTCGTCACCAACCTCTTCGGCTACTGGAATTCCGACAAGCTGGTGCTGCGCATGCAGAACGCCCAGCCGGTCGATCCGCGGAGCCAGCCGGACCTCTATGCCACCGTCGAGGCCCTGTCGCAGCGCGCCGGCATACCGACGCCGAAACTCTACGTCATCAACACCGAGCAGCCCAACGCCTTCGCCACCGGGCGCGACCCCGAGCACGCCGCGGTCGCCGTGTCGGCGGGCCTGTTGCGTTATCTCGAGCCGCGCGAAGTCGCCGCGGTGATCTCCCATGAGCTCTCGCATATCAAGAATCGCGACACGCTCACCATGACCATCACCGCCACCTTCGCCGGCGCCATCTCCATGCTGGCGCAGTTCGGCCTGTTCTTCGGCGGCGGCAACTCGCGCAACAATCCGTTCGGCGTGATCGGCGTGCTGGTCGCGGCAATTGTCGCCCCGCTCGCCGCGGCGCTGGTCCAGATGGCGGTGAGCCGCACCCGCGAATACGAGGCCGACAAGGACGGCGCCGAAATCTCTGGCGATCCGCTGGCGCTGGCCTCAGCGCTCAACAAGATCAGCCAGCTCGCCCAGCGCACGGTGAACGTCGCGGCGGAGCGCAACCCGGCCCAGGCGCATCTCTACATCTTCAACCCGCTCAGCGGGCAGCGCATGGACAACCTGTTCTCGACCCACCCGGCGGTCGAGAATCGCATCGCGCAGCTGCAGCGGATCGCCGGCGAAATGCAGGTCGATGGCACCGGCCGCCGCGCCGAACCGCGCTTCGGCGCCCCCAGCGCTGCTCCCCGCAATACCGGTGGCGGCTGGCGTGTCCCCTCGACAGGCTCGAGCGAGAATGGCAATAGCAGCCGCGGACCTTGGGGCTGAGCGCTTGCAGAAACAAAAACATCCGCCGGGGCTGAAACTCCGGCTGCTTGCCGCCGAGCAGCTCGACAAGGTGCTCAAGGGGGCGAACTTCGCCCCCTTTTCCGTGGCCGAGATCGCCGACGGCCGCGACCGGGCGCTGGCCAACCGGCTGGTCACCACCGCCATCCGCCGCCACGGCCAGCTCAACCTGATGATCGCCCGCTTCCTCGATCGCGGCATCCCCAAGAAATCCGGCGCCTTCGAAGCCATTTTGCGCCTGAGCCTCGCCCATCTGGTGTTCCTGCCTGAACTCGGCGACCACAGCGCCATCTTCCTCGCCGTCGAAGCCAGCAAGCGGGATGCCAAGAGCCAGCACCTGTCGAAGCTGATGAACGCCGTGCTCCGCCGCGCCCAGGGCGAAGCGCATGCGCTGCGCCAACTGCCGCACCAGGCGCTGTTCCCCGACACCCTCGGTCCGCTGTGGCGCGACCTCTACGGCGAAGACGCGCTGGAGGATTTCGCCGATGCCCTGATCGACGGCGCGCCGCTCGACCTGACTCTCAAGGACAGCGATCCCGCGCTGATCGAAGACCTCAGCGCCGCCCCGGTCCTTGCCGATACCGTCCGCATCGACGAGCGCGACCGCCCGGTCGAGGCCCTCGCCGGATTCGATACCGGCCGCTGGTGGGTGCAGGACGCCGCCGCTGCCATTCCGGCACGGCTCCTCACTCTCGCCCAAGGGGCCCGCGTCCTCGATCTCTGCGCCGCCCCGGGCGGCAAGACGGCCCAGCTGGTGAACGCCGGCTACGCCGTCACTGCCATCGACAACGAACCCGAGCGCGTCGCCCGCATGGCGCAGAACCTCGCCCGGCTGGCGATGACCCCCGAAATCGTCACCGCCGATGCGCTGGGCTGGGAACCGGCGCAGAAATTCGACGGCATCCTGCTCGACGCCCCCTGCTCCGCCACCGGCACCTTCCGTCGCCACCCCGAGGTGATCTGGCACCGCGACGGCTCCGACATCGCCGGCCGTGTCGCCCTTCAGAAACGGTTCATCGACCGGGCGATAGCGTGGCTCAATCCGGGCGGGCTGCTCGTTTACTGCGTCTGCTCGCTCGAGCCGGCGGAAGGCGAGGAGCAGGCCCGCTGGCTCGCCGCGCGCGACGATGTCGCTCCCGCGCCGATCAGCGCCGATGAACTCCCCGGGCTGCCCGGCGCCGTCACCCCCGAGGGCTACGTCCGCACCCACCCCGGCATGCTGGTTCCTGGGGATAAGGGCGGCACGCTCGACGGGTTCTTCGTTGCGCGCTTCAGGCGGCGCTAGATAACTTGACCAGCCCTTGGCAAGTCGCCCGTGCGAGCCTATCAGAGCCCGCCGGCCAAACGTATGTGAGGACGTAGACTTGGCACATTCGCTGCGTTTCCTCGCACGCCGCACATTGCTGTCGGCGGCCGATCACGTCGTCACCAATCCGCTCATCCGCTGGACCTGGACCGGCCCGGGCAACGAGGACCTGATCGGGGCGCTGAGCGAGTTCCGGCCGACCGACCGCGAAACCGTGCTCGAGATCATGCAAGGCCGCTACCTGCTGGCGAGCAAGCTCGTCGACACCCACGGCGTCTCACCCTTTTCGCTCGAGGTCGATCACGACGACTGGCAGGACGACCTGCAGGCCTTCGCCTGGCTGCGCCATTTCCGTGATGCGCGCACCGACGAGGAGCGCCGCTTCGCCCGCACCCTGACGCTCGACTGGATCGGCCGCGAGGGCCAGTTCAACCGCGACACCTGGAGCCCGGCGCTGACCGCGCGGCGGGTCCTCAACTGGCTGAGGCACTACAACATCCTCCTCGAGGGGGCGACGCTCGAGCAGAGCCAGCAGATTTCGCGCTCGCTCTCAACCCAGATCTCCTCGCTGAAGATCCGGGGCCTCCTCGCCACCGACCCGGTGGATGCGCTGCTGGTCGCCGTCGCCCTCGTCGGCGTGGCGCTGTGCTCGGATCGCCCGGATAGCGAGGTCGAGGCCCGCGTCCGCCGCGTCCTCCATCTCATCGAAGAGCAGATCGACGAGGACGGATTGCACCGCTCGCGCTCGGCCAAGACCCAGGTGCAGCTGTTGGTCGAACTGATCACCATCAAGCAGGCGCTGCGCCGCGATCACGAGCAGGCCTCCAACGATCTCGAGGAGCTCACCGAAAGCATGCACCGGGCGCTCGACGCCATCTCGCTCGGCACGGGCGAGCCTGCCTATTTCAACGGCACCGGCCAGATGCCGCACGACCTTATTGTTGCCGTCCAGGCGCAGAACCCGGCCCGCGCCCGGCAGACCGGCATCGCCGGCGGCTACGGACGGCTGATCGCCGGACGCTCGATCGTCGTCGCCGATTCCGGCCTCGTGCCCGACCCCGCCTTCACCGCCCACGCCCATGCCAGCGCGCTGGCCTTCGAATTCAGCCACGGCCGCGACCTCGTCGTCTGCAATTGCGGCCCGGCGCCCACCGACTACGACGACGCGCTGTTGTTCCGCCAGGGCATCGCCCACTCTGCGCCCACCATCAACGCACTCTCCGCCGCCGCCATCGCCCCCTCGGGCCCGCTCGCCGGCCGTCTCATCCAGCTCGGCCCGCCGGGCGAGATCGAAGCGCGCAGCGCCGACGACACCCTGATCATTGCCTCGCACGGCTATGCCGAGCGCTTCGGCGTCACCATCGAGCGCCACCTGACGCTCCTCGCCGAGGGCAAGACGCTGGTCGGCCAGGACCGCTTCGTACGCCACCGCCCCCGTGTCTCCGGCGCCGTCGCCATCCGCTTCCACCTCGCCCACCAGACCGAGGTGCAACTGACCGACGACCTCGTCCGCCTCCGCCTGAACTCCGGCGCCGTCTGGACCTTCCTGTGGGAAGGCGCCGAGATGCGCGTCGAAGACAGTGTCCGCCAATCCGCCTATTTCGGCTTCCACCGCACCAAGCAGCTGGTGCTGGAAG
This sequence comes from Devosia sp., assembly GCF_028290645.1. Taxonomy (GTDB): domain Bacteria; phylum Pseudomonadota; class Alphaproteobacteria; order Rhizobiales; family Devosiaceae; genus Devosia_A. Next base: position 4,415 of record NZ_JAQGJL010000345.1, read on the forward strand.
TGCTGGCCGCCGACGCCAACGAAGTGAGCTGGATCTTTACGCTGGAAGAGGGCTGATCGGGGTGAATGGCCAATCGTGAACGGTGAATGGAGGGCCCCCATTCACAATTCACCATTCACAATTCACCGCCCCACGTGCTAGCGAGCCGCCAACTCAACACATCGCGGGAAGTTCTGGCATGTCCGACGGCAAGGTGGTTCCGGTCAAGCGCGCGCTGCTCTCCGTCTTCGACAAGACCGGCGTGGCCGATTTTGCCAAGGCGCTGGCCGGGCTCGGCGTCGAGCTGGTCTCGACCGGCGGCACCCACAAGCTGATCGCCGGAACCGGCGCCGCGGTGCGCGACATCTCCGATCTCACCGGCTTTCCCGAAATGATGGACGGCCGGGTCAAGACCCTGCATCCCAAGGTGCATGGCGGCTTGCTGTCGGTGCGCGATAACCCGACGCACCAGGCCTCGATGGACGAGCACCAGATCGGCGCCATCGACCTCGTCGTGGTAAACCTCTACCCGTTCGAGGAGACGATCGCCAAGGGCGCCTCCTATGACGAGACCATCGAGAACATCGATATCGGCGGCCCGGCGATGATCCGGTCGGCGGCCAAGAACCATGCCTATGTCACGGTCATCGTCGATCCCAGCGACTACGACGCGGTGCTGGAGCAGATGCGCCGGACTGGCGGCGTGCCCTATGACATGCGCCAGCGGCTCGCCGCCAAGGCCTATGCCCGCACCGCCGCCTACGACTCGGTAATCTCGAACTGGTTCGCGCGGACCCTGGACTACCCCCAAATGCCCTACCGCTCCTTCGCCGGCCGGCTGAAGGAAGTGATGCGCTACGGCGAGAACCCGCACCAGTGGGCCGCCTTCTACACCACCGGCGAGCCGCGCCCAGGCGTCGCCACCGCCCGCCAGGTGCAGGGCAAGTCGCTGAGCTACAACAACCTCAACGACACCGACGCCGCCTTCGAGCTGGTCTCCGAGTTCGATCCGGCGGTGCCGGCCGTCGCCATCATCAAGCACGCCAACCCCTGCGGCTTCGCCACCGGCGCATCGCTGATCGAGGCCTATCGGCTGGCGCTCCGCACTGATCCGGTCAGCGCCTTCGGCGGCATCGTGGCACTCAACCAGACGATCGACGAAGCGACGGCGGTCGAGATCGTCAAGGTGTTCACCGAGGTGATCGTCGCCCCCGACGCCACCGAGGAAGCGATCCGCATCGTCGCCGCAAAGAAGAACCTGCGCCTGCTGCTCACCGGCGCGCTCGCCGACCCCAAGGGCGACGGCCTGACGGTGAAATCGCTGGCCGGCGGGCTATTGGTGCAGGGTCGTGACAACCGCAATGTCGACGATACCGAGTTCCGCGTGGTGACGAGGAAGGCCCCGACCGAGGCGGAACTGCGCGATTTGAAGATCGCCATGAAGGTCGCCAAGCACGTCAAGTCGAACGCCATCGTCTACGTCAAGGACGGCGCCACGGTCGGCATCGGCGCCGGCCAGATGAGCCGGCTCGACTCCTCACGCGTCGCGCATAGGAAGGCCATCGACGCCGCCGGAGCCGCCGGTATCGAAGGCGCTCTCACCAAGGGCTCCGTCGTCGCCTCCGACGCCTTCTTCCCCTTCCCCGATGGCATGCTCGCCGCCGTCGAAGCCGGCGCCACAGCGGTCATCCAGCCCGGCGGCTCGATGAACGACCAGGCGGTGATCGACGCGGCGGATGCAGCGGGGATTGCGATGGTGATGACGGGGATGCGCCACTTCCGGCACTAGTAGGCGCGATAGACCTGCAGTCCCAGATGCGCCTCGAACGGGCCGAAATCCCGATCGTTATGCAGCAACTGATGGCCATTGTTGATACAATAGGTAGCGATGATGTTGTCGGCCGTCTTGCGGAGCGTGATCCCCAGCCGCCGCAGCGTTCGATAGTTACGCGCGGCATCGACAGCGATCTGAGGGCCAAACATTCTGGCGATGGTCAGCTCACGGAGTTCCCTTTCGAGGCGGCCGGCCTGCGCCTCCGTACTTGCCCCCTGCAGTATCTCCAGCAGGACCACGTCGCCAACGAGGATGCTGCCGCGGTCCAGCGCCCGTAGCGCATGAACCTGCGGTATGTCCTGTCGCTTGAAGTAGCCGACCCAGACTGAGCTATCTACAACGATCACTCAGCCGCCTCGGTACTCCATCCGGCGCGTATCTCATCAAGATCGCCATCCCAGCCGATCCCGTCCAGATTCTTCATCGCCTGCTCCTGTCGCCGGGCGCGGATGAATGCTCGCAATCCGTCTTCGACAGCCTGCTTTTTGGTCTTCTGACCACCCAATGTCATTGCCTCTGCGAGCAACTCGTCATCGATGTCGATATTCGTACGCATACCGGCCTCCATGTGTATGATCTTCAGCAAACATACACATCGCGGCGTCGCGCTTCAACCTACCCGCGCCAGATCCCCCAGCAGTCCGGCCGCCACACTCAGCCTCGACACCGTCATCTCGCCCTCGGTGAGGCCGCGCACCGCGCTTGCAACCCGCTCGATCGCCTCGGGCCGCCCGTCGCGCCAGGCGGCCAGGCGCGCGGCAACCGAGCCTGCGCCCGACGCCAGTGCGTCGGCGGTGAGGTCGCGCTGTGCGCGCAGCAGGTTGGCGAGCGCCCGGTCGAGCGCCATGCGGTCGAACTTGTCGCCGAGGACAATGGCGTTGCCCTCTTCGAGCACTCGTCCCAGCCCGAACAGGTCGAGGACCCCGATGAAGGCCTCGGCCGTATCCGCGACCGGCGTCTGCGCTTTTTCCGCGACGAGGACGATGTCCGTGCCGAGCGACAGCACCGGCAGCTCCGCGAAACGCCGCGCCATTTCGCGCACCACGCCCGCCGCTTCGAGCCGGCCGGCCCGTTCCGTGACCAGCCCCTCGAGATAGGGGCCGAGCAGCCCCGGGATCATCGCCCGCACTTCGGCGATACCCTCCTGGTAGCGATCGACCAGCGGCCGCAGGCCTTCGTCGAACCGCCCGTTCCTCAGGAACCACAGCGTCTCGCGCTTCAGCAGCGTCTGCACCTCGGTGTAGAGCGTCAGCTGGGTCTTGCCCGGCACCGCCCCGTCGAGCCCATCGATGACACGGTTGAGCTCCGGCGTGCCGTAGACGTCGCGCGCCGCCGCATAGGCGGCAGCCACCTGCCCGGCATCGGCGCTCGAGGCGGCCATCATCTCGTTGACGAAGCCCGGCCCGCCGCGATTGATCATCGCGTTAGACAGCACCGTCGCGATCACCTCGCGCCGCAGCCGATGGTTGGTGACGGTATCCTCGAACGTCTCGATCAGCCGCTCCGGGAAATAGCGGTAGAGCTCGCGGCCGAGATAGGGATCGTCCGGCACGCCGCTCTTCAGCAGATCCGCATTGGTGACGTTCTTGGCGTAAGCCAGCAGCACCGCCAGTTCCGGGCGGGTCAGGCCCTTGCCACCCTGCGCCCGGTGCCGCAGCGCCGCGTTGTCGGGGATGAACTCCACCGCCCGGCTGAGCTCGCCCGCCGCTTCCAGCGCCTCGATCAGCGCCAGGTGCTCGGGGAAACCGGCAAGCCCCCGGTGCTCCTCGACGCTCAGCGCCAGGGTCTGCAGGTAATTGTTCTTCAAACACAGTTCCGCCACCTCGTCGGTCATCGAGGCGAGGAATTCGTTGCGCACCTGCGTGGTTAGCTGTCCCGTCCGGGTCAGCGTTCCGAGCGCGATCTTGATGTTCACCTCGAGATCGGACGAGTTCACTCCCGCCGAATTGTCGATCGCGTCGGTGTTGATCCGCCCGCCCTTGAGCGCATACTCGACCCGGCCCAGTTGCGTCAGCGCGAGGTTGGCGCCCTCGCCTACCACCAGCGCGCGGATGTCGGCGCCGCTGATCCGCACCGCGTCGTTCGCCTTGTCGCCGGCCTGCGCATCGGTCTCGGCGCTCGAGCGCACATAGGTGCCGATGCCGCCGAACCAGAGCAGGTCGACCTGCGCCTTGAGGATGGCGCGGATCACGTCGTTGGGCGCCACCGCGTCGGAGTTGAGCCCCAGCGCCTTCCGCGCCTCGGCGAAGAGCGCCACGGTCTTCAGGCTGCGCGAATAGACCCCGCCGCCCCTCGACAGCAGCTCCAGGTTGTAGTCCTGCCAGCTCGAGCGCGGCAGCTGGAACAGCCGCAGCCGCTCCGCCATGCTGACCGTCGGATCCGGATCGGGATCGATGAAGATGTCGCGATGGTCGAACGCCGCGATCAGTCGGGTCTGGGGCGATAGCAGCATGGCGTTGCCGAACACGTCGCCGCTCATGTCGCCGACGCCGACCACGGTGAACGGCGTCGCCTGGATGTCGCGGTCGAGCTCGCGGAAATGCCGCTTCACCGCCTCCCAGCCGCCGCGCGCCGTGATCCCCATCTTCTTGTGGTCGTAGCCCGCCGATCCGCCCGAGGCGAAGGCGTCGCCGAGCCAGAAGTCCCGGCCGATGGCGATGGCGTTGGCGGTATCCGAAAAGCTCGCCGTGCCCTTGTCAGCGGCGACCACCAGGTACGGGTCGTCGCCGTCGCGCCGCACCACGTCGGGCGGCGGCACGATCGTGTCGATGTCGAGATTGTCGGTGACGTCGAGCAGGGTCGAGACGAAGATCTTGTAGCAGCTGGTTCCCTCGCGCAGCACCGTCTCGCGATCGGCGCCCAGCGGCATCTGCTTGGGGACGAACGCGCCCTTGGCGCCCACCGGCACGATGATGGCGTTCTTCACCTGCTGCGCCTTCACCAGCCCCAGCACCTCGGTGCGGAAATCCTCCGGCCGGTCGGACCACCTGAGCCCGCCGCGCGCGATCGGCCCGAACCGCAGATGCAGCCCCTCGACCCGCGGCGAATAGACGAAGATCTCGCGATAGGGCTTTGGCTCCGGCAGCCCTTCGACCAGCGAGCAATCGAACTTCAGCGCCAGCGCCGGCCGCCGCGCGCCACTCTGGTCGCGCTGATAGGCATTGGTCCGCACCACCGCTTCGCAGAGGTTCAGGTAGCGCCTGAGGATGCGGTCCTCGTCGAGCGAGGTCGTCGCCTCCACCGCCGCGGCGATGATCCCGCGGGCACTGGCCACCGACCGCTTCCGGTCCCCGGCAAAGTGCGGATCGTTCTCGGCGTGGAACAGCGTCACCAGTGCCGCCGACACATCGGCATGCCGCGCCATGACGCCGTTGAGGTAGTCGCGAGAATAGGGGATGCCGACCTGCTTCAGATACCGGGTCAGCGCCCGCAGCACCTCGACATCGTCCCAGGCGAGCCCCGCCGTGAGGGTCAGCTGGTTGAGCCCGTCGCTCTCGGCTTCGCGCCGCCATACCGCGAGGATGGCGTTCTCGATCTTTTCGCCGAGCACGCGGTCCTCGAGGTCAAGTCCGCTATCGGCCTCGAGCATCATGTCGTGCACATAGGTCTCCGACCCGTGCAGCGGCTTCACCGTGAACGTGTCCTCGTCGATCACCCGGAAGCCGAAATTCTCGAGCATCGGTACGCGGTCGCTGAGTGGGATCGGGCTCCCCCGGTGATAGACCTTGAGGCCCAGCGCGCTGTCGCCGCCCTCGCGCCCGTCGAGCCGCAGCGCGATCGCCCGCTCGTCCGGCAACAGGCCGATCACCGCGATATCGGCGAGCGCCGCTTCCGCTGTGTGCACCGCCTGGTAATCCGGCGGGAACGCCTCGATATAGTCCGCGATCGCCGCCGGCTCCGGCGCCGCCGCCAGCAGGCGGTCGCCAAAGGTGCGGATGCGCTCCGCCACCCCCTGCTCGAGCTCCTCGCGGCTCGGCGTCGGCGTCACCCCGCCATTGCGCCCGATGATGAAATGTACCCGCACCAGCTCGCCTT
>NZ_JAQGJL010000028.1 GCF_028290645.1 Devosia sp.
GACGCGCAACCAGGATCTGGTGCTCAAGACGCTGAACGGCGCCGAGGCGCCGCTCTCGGCCTATGACATCCTCGACAAGCTGCGTGACGACGGCTTGCGCGCGCCTCTGCAGGTGTACCGGGCGCTCGACAAGCTGATGGAACAGGGACTGGCGCACCGGCTGGAATCGCTAAACGCCTTCGTCTGCTGCGCCGACGTAGGCTGCCGTATGCGGGCGAGCGGCACAGCGGCGTTCGCCATCTGCTCGGGCTGCGGACGGGTGGACGAATTCGCCGATCCCGAGGTGACGGAGCGGCTCGGGGCGTGGGCCAGGCAGACCGGATTCACGCTCGAGCGCACGACCATCGAGCTCCGCGGCCGCTGCGCCGATTGCCGGGCGCGCGGCTAACTGGCCTCGCGCATCGGTGACTGTTCGCCAAGCAGGCGGACGAGTTGCGCCAGGCGAAGCGGGCGGGCAAACAGATAGCCTTGGAACTCCCGGCAGCCGAGCCGGGACAGCAGCGCGGCCTCCTCGCGTCGTTCCACCCCTTCGGCTGTGACGGCCAGCCCCATGGCGTAGGCGTAGATCATGGTGGATTCGACGAGCGCGGCCTGCACCGGATCGCTGTCGATCTCGTCGACGAGCGAGCGGTCCAGCTTCACCCGGTCGAACTTGAACTGCTTGAGGTAGCCGATCGAGGAGTAGCCGGTGCCGAAATCGTCGAGCGCGATCAGGATGCCGGCCGCGCGCAACTGCTCGATCAGGCCGATGGCGCGCTCGGGGTTCGAGACGAGGAAGGATTCGGTCACCTCGAGCTGCAGCCTGGTGGAGGCGACGCCCCACTCCTCGAGGGTGGAAAACACCGTCTGCGGCAGCGTCGGGTTGCGCAGCTGGGCGGGCGAGACGTTGACCGAGATCTTGAGATCGCCGAGCGGACCGATTTCCTCGATGGCGCGGCGCAGCGCGAACATGCCCAGGTCATCGATAAGGCCCGAGGCCTCGGCTGCCGGGATGAACTCGCCGGGGCCCATCGGGCCGGCGGCGCGGCGGTTCCAGCGCATCAGCGCCTCGACACCGAGGATGGCCTGGGTGCGGAAATCGATGATCGGCTGATATTCGAGGTCGAACTCGCCGGCCTCGAGCCCGCGGCGGATATCGGCCTGCAGCTCGATGCGGCGGCGGCGCTCGTCCTCGATCGCCGGATCGTACTCGACAGTGTGGTTGCCGCCGGTTTCGCGCGCCCGGGCGACGGCGGTCTCCGCCATGCGAATGACTGCGCCAACGTTACCACGGGTGGTGGGCGCCTCGGCCACGCCGATGCTGAGCCCGATCTTGAGCTTCAGGTTGCCGACCGGCACGGGGTCGCCGGCGCCGGCGAGGATGCGCTCGGCGAAGCGGCGGATCGTCCCACCCGCGTCCTCGCCGATGCGGGCGAGGGTGATCTCGGCGGGGCCGGTGCGGGCGATGCTCGCCGCTCCGCCGGTTACGGACTCGAACCGTGCGGCGAGCGCGATCAGCAGCTGGTTGGCCGTCTCGCGGCCGTAGAGCCCGACCACGTCGATGAGGCCGTCGACATTGATCTGGCTGACGGCGAGCGGCAGTTCGGCGCGCTTCCTCGGGATCAGGTTGGCGAGTTGCTCCTCGAGCCCGAAGCGGCTGAGCCGGCCCGTCGTCTCGTCGTAGCGGGCATTGTACCAGTCGCGCGCGTCGGACACGGCGCGCTGCTCGATGGAGTGGCGGAACGCCGCGAGGACGACGAAGACCAGTCCGCCGAGCACCAGCATCACCAGCACGGCAATGGTGGCGGTATGGGCGAAGGCGGGATCGCCCGGGCGGCGCGGCGGCCAGTCGATGGTGGCGATGCGGACGCCGGAGGCATCGGCGAGCGCCATCCAGTCGTGCCCCGGATTGGGCGCCTGGACGAGGCGCGGCAGTGGCAGGTCGAAGCGGGCGGCGACGTCGCGCAGCATGACGTCGTCAAGCTGGTGTGCCAGCCACAGCACGCGCCGCTGCTCGCGCGGAATGCTGGCCTGGCCCGAATTGCCATGGACCACCGCGCCGGCGAGCGCCACGACGCCGCGCTCGTTGCGCGACAGGTGGGAGACGGTGGCATCGTCGCCGAACCGGGAGAGGCCGGTTTCCAGCTCCTCGAGCAGTTCGGGAACCCCCGAGAACAGCTCGCCCAGCGTGCCCGCCACAGGCCCGCGGCTGGTTTCGCCGAAGACGATATTGCCTTTGACGTCGGTGAGGATGGCGGTGTCGTAGGTATCGGAGATGCGGGCAGTGGCGCCCCAGGTGGAATCGTGCCAGGCCGGATTGGGCTCGATGTAGGTGTTGACATAGGCCTCGGTCCAGGTCGCCTCGTCGGCCACGCTTTCGCCGAGGCCGACCACGAGCGAGGCGACCGCCGCGGCGATGGCGCTCTTGCCGCGATCGGAATCGATGGCGTTCATCTCCGCGCTCATCAGGTGCATGGCGAGGAACACCAGCGCGCAGACGCTGAAATAGACGGCCCCGGCCGGCAGCGCGATCCAGGCGGTGAAATTGAACAGTGCCGATTCCTGGCGGGCACGTCGCTTCGCGCCGCGGGCGCTAGCGGCCAATGCCAGGGTAGTTGCGGCAGCTTTCGGCAATAAGAAACACCGGCGAGAGAGGCATCGGTGAAGGCTACGAGGCGCCGCTTAACACCGGCTTAAGCGCGGCGGCGCAGGGCGGAGGAGAGAGTGCGCTGGAGTGCGACGACTGGTGGCGCTACTGGCACGGTGCTAGAATTGAGGTTCCGGCGCCACGTGAGGGGGCGCGTGGCGTTCGCCCAGCAGATGGAGAATGCCATGACCAAGGACGAACTGAAGCGGATCGATGACCAGGGCCTCGCGGCCTGGGACAAGCATGACAGCGAGGCATTCCTCAGCCTCCTGGCGGATGACTTCGTCTGGTACGATTGGGGGACGCCCGAACCGATGCGCGACAAGCAGGCGGCCAAGGCGTATTTCGACTCCTGGATGACGGCGTTTCCCGACCTGCACACGAGGCGCGTCAGCCAGATCGTCGGCGACGATGCCGTGGCGAGCGAGCTCGAGTTCGTCGGCACCAATACCGGCACGATGAACTGGGGCGGCCAATCCATTCCGCCGACGCAGAAGAAGGTCACCTCGCGCGGCGACTATTTTGCGCGTGTCCGCGACGGCAAGATCGTCGAATTCCGCACCCATCCGGATGTTGCCGGGCTGATGATGCAGATGGGCATCACGTCGGCTGCGCGCTGACCGCCGGGGGGGCTCAGGCCGAGGCCAGGGCGGCTTTCCTCGCCAACCTGGCCTTGATGCTTTCGACATCGGCCCGGGGCGTCGCGGCGAACAGGGCCTTGGTGTAGGGGTGCTCGGGGTTGGAGAACAGCTTGTCGCGCGTGCCGGTCTCCACCGCCTCGCCCAGATACATCACCATCACCTCGTCGGCGATGTACTTCACCACGCTCAGGTCATGGCTGATGAACACATAGGTCAGGCCGAACTCGTCCTGCAGGTCGGCGAGCAGGTTGAGGATTTGCGCCTGGACCGAGAGATCGAGCGCCGAGACCGGCTCGTCGAGCACCAGCAGCGAGGGCCGCATGATGATGGCGCGGGCGATGGCGATGCGCTGCCGCTGGCCGCCCGAGAACATGTGCGGGTAGCGATTGAAATGCTCGGGCAGCAGCCCGACCTTTGTGAGCATTTCGAGGGCCCGGTCACGGCGCTCGGCCTTCGGCATGTCGGTGTTGAGGAGCAACGGCTCCATCAGCACGTCGCCGATCTTCTGGCGCGGGTTGAGCGAACCGTAGGGGTTCTGGAAGACGATCTGCACCTTGCGCCGCATCGCGGCGGTGACGCCGGTCTTGGCGATATCGATGGTCTCGCCGTCGATCTTCAATTCGCCCGCGGTCTGCCGGTCAATCAGGGTGAGAATGCGCGCCAGGGTCGACTTGCCCGACCCCGATTCGCCGACGATGGCGAGGGTCTTGCCCTGTTCGAGCCTGAAGCTCACGCCCTTGACGGCATGCACGGTGCGGCCGCCGCCGAAGAGCGTGCCGCCGATATGGTAGTCGCGGACAAGGTTGCTCGCTTCGAGGACGATGGCCATCAGGGTGCGTCCTCGAAATTGAAGCCGGCAATGGTGGGCAGGCGGTCGCCGGTGGCATTCTCCGGGAGCGCCGCGAGTAGCGCGCGCGTATAGGGGCTCCTGGGATCGGTGAAGAGCTCGAGCACGCCCGCCTCCTCCATCTTCCTGCCCTTGTATTGCACCACCACGCGGTCGGCGGTTTCCGCGACGACGCCAATATTATGGGTGATCATGATCAGCCCCATGCCGTGCTCGGCCTGCAGCCGCACCAGGAGGTCGAGGATCTGCTTCTGGATGGTGACGTCGAGGGCGGTGGTCGGTTCGTCGGCGATCAGCAGCTTGGGGTTGCAGGCAATGGCCATGGCGATCATGACGCGCTGGTTCTGCCCGCCCGACATCTGGTGCGGGTAGGATTTGAGGCGCTCGGCCGGGTTGGTGATGCCGACCTGCTCCAGCAGTTCGATAGCACGGTCGCGGCGCTGCGCCTTGTCCATGCCGAGGTGGAAGCGCAGCACTTCCTCGATCTGGAAGCCCACCGTGAAGCACGGATTGAGGCTGGTCATCGGCTCCTGGAAGATCATCGCGACGTCCTTGCCGATGATCTTGCGGCGGGCGGCGGGCGACATGGCCAGCAAGTCCTTGCCGTCGAAAATCATCCTGTCGGCGCTGACCGTGGCGGTGACGGGCAAGAGGCCCATGACGGCCAGCATGGCGACCGACTTGCCGGAGCCGGATTCACCGACGATGGCGAGCACTTCGCGCGCATCGACATGCAGGTCGATGCCCTTGACGGCATGAAACACGCCGATCGAGGTGTCGAAGCTGACGGTGAGGTTTTTCACTTCGAGCAGGTGCATCGGCTCAGCTCCGCTTGAGCTTGGGATCGAGCGCGTCGCGCAGCCCGTCGCCGATGAGGTTGATGGCCAGCACGGTGATGAGGATGGCAAGGCCGGGCATGGTGACGATCCACCAGGCCGAGGTGATGAACTCGCGGGCGCGGGCCAGCATGGTGCCCCATTCGGGCGTCGGCGGCTGCGCGCCCATGCCGAGGAAGCCCAGCGCCGCGGCCTCGAGGATGGCGTTCGAGAAGCTCAGCGTCGCCTGGACGATCAGCGGCCCGAGGCAGTTGGGCAGGATGGTGATGAACATCAGCCTGAGGTTCCCTGCCCCGGCGACCTTGGCGGAGGTGACGTATTCGCGGCTCTTCTCCGACAGCACGGCGGCGCGGGTCAGACGGGCGAAATGCGGCTGCAGAACCAGCGCGATGGCCAGCATGGCATTGAACAGGCCGGGCCCGAGGATGGCGACCAGCACCAGCGCCAGCAGCAGCGAGGGGAAAGCGAGGATGATGTCCATCACCCGCATGATCAGCGCATCGACCCAGCCGCGGAAATAGCCGGCGAGGAGCCCCAGGGTCACTCCGGTGAAGAGCGCCGCCGTGACGACGAAGAAGCCGATGAACAGCGAATAACGGGCGCCGTAGATGAGGCGCGAGAGGATGTCGCGGCCGACCTCGTCGGTGCCCAGCAGGAACTGCGGCTGCGTTCCGCCGGCAAAGGGCGGCGCCATGCGGATGAAGTCGCGGAACTGCTGGTCGGCCGGGAACGGCGCAATGAGCGGCGCGAAGATGGCGACGAGGATCAGCAGCACGAACACGACGAGGCCGATCACGGCCCCGCGGTTCATCGAGAAATAGTACCAGAACTCACGCAGGCCGCTGAAACGGGTGGGAGCGGTCGGGGCGGCGATGATTTCCGTGGCCATCACTGCACCCTGATGCGCGGATTGATGACGGCGTAAAGGATGTCGACGAGGAGGTTCACTCCCATGACGATCAGCCCGATGAGCAGCAGGCCCGACTGCACTGAGACGTAGTCCCGCTTCGATATCGAGTCGATCATCCATTTGCCGATGCCCGGCCAGGAAAAGATCGTCTCGGTGAGGATGGCGCCGCCCATCAGCAGCCCGACCTGCAGGCCTATGGTGGTGACGACCGGGATCAGCGCGTTGCGGAAGGCGTGGACGCCGACGACGCGGCCGGGTTCGAGACCCTTGGCGCGCGCCGTGCGCACATAGTCCTCGCCCAAGACTTCGAGCATGGCCGAGCGTGTCTGCCGGGCGATGACGGCGAGCGGAATGGTGCCCAGCACGATAGCGGGCAGGATCAGGTGCCGGAGCGCCGAGACGAAGGCGGCGGGATTACCGGCGATGAGGCTGTCGATCAGCATGAAGCCGGTGACGCGCGGGAAGAAGAAGTTGAGCGCGATGCGGCCCGAGACCGGGGTCCAGCCGAGATAACCCGAAAAGAAGATGATCAGCAGCAGGCCCCACCAGAAGATCGGCATGGAATAGCCGGTGAGCGCCACGCCCATGGTGATTTGGTCGAACCATGAACCGCGCTTGATGGCGGCGAAGATGCCTGCAGGGATGCCCAGCGCCACGGCGATCAGCATGGCGAACAGCGCGAGTTCGACCGTCGCCGGGAACAGGGTCATGAACTCGTCGATCACCGGGCGCTTGGTCGCCAGCGAGACGCCGAAATTGCCATGCAGGACACCGGCGACGTAGTTGAAGTACTGCTGCCAGATCGGCAGGTTGTAGCCGAACTGTTCCTTCAGGATCTCGTAGCGCGCGGGGGTGACGCCGTGCTGGCCGGCCATAGCGAGGATGGGGTCGCCGGGAAGCAGGCGGATGAAGGCGAACGACGCGATCGTGATGCCGATGATGGTCGGCACGATCAGGGCGAGTTTCTGGAGGATGAAGCGCAGCATTCCAAATGTGCCAAAGGGCGGCGCCGGTCATGGCGCCGCCCTTCGGACTCTATCTCTGATTATTCGGTTACGTCGACATTGTCGAAGCGGTGGATGCCGAGCGGATCCATGGTGTAGCCCACGACACGCTTGTTCATCGGCATGAACACCTTGGAGTGGGCGATCGTCATCGCCGGCTCTTCGGCTTTGAAGATTTCCTGGGCCTTGGTGTAGAGCGCCGTGCGCGCGGCCTGGTCGGAGACCTTCTTGGCGTCCTGGATGGCCGCTTCGAAGTCCGGGTTACACCAGCTCGAGTAGTTGGACACGCCAATGGCCGAGCAGGAGAACAGGGTAGCGAAGAAGTTATCCGGATCGCCGTTGTCGCCGGTCCAGCCGATCTGGAACGCACCCGGACGGTCCTTCTGCTTGCCGCGCTCGCGGTACTCGGTCCACTCGTAGGTGACGATGTTGGCGGTGACGCCGACCGCGGCCCAGTCGGCCTGGATCAGTTCGGCAACGCGCTGCGCGTTCGGGTTGTACGGACGCGACACAGGCATGGCCCAGAGGTCGAGGGTCAAGCCGGTGACACCGGCATCGGCGAGGAGCTTCTTGGCGCCTTCCGGATCATACGGGGTGTCCTGGATGTCGTTGTCGTACGACCACATGGTCGGCGGGATCAGGTTCTTGGCCACCTGGCCGGCGCCCTGGTAGACCGCGTCGACGATCGCCGTCTTGTTGATGGCCATCGACAGCGCCTTGCGGACGTTGACGTCGTCCATCGGGGCAACCGTGGTGTTGTACGACATATAGCCGATGTTCAGGCCTTCCTGCTCGAGGACCTGGAGGTTGGTATCAGCCTTGAGGCCGTCGATATCGGCCGGAGCCGGGTAGCTCATGATATCGCATTCGCCGGCCTTGAGCTTCTGCGCACGCACCGCGGGATCCGTGGTGATGGCGAAGATCAGGTCGTCGATCGCCACCTTGCCGCGCCAGTAGTCGGGGAAGGCGGCGTAGCGGATGACGGCGTCGGTCTGGTAGTCGACGAAGGTGAAGGCACCGGTGCCGATCGGCTTGTTGGCGAAATCGGCGAGGTTGCCGGAGGCGGCCAGCTGGTCTGCATATTCCTTCGAGACGATCGAGGCGAAGTCCATGCCCAGGTTCGCGATCATCGGAGCATTGGGCTCGGTGAGCGTGAACTTGACGGTCAGGTCATCGACCTTGTCGATCGACTTCAGGAACTTGGGCATATCCATGCCCTGGAAGTAGTCCCAGGACAGGCCCTCGAGGTAGGCGAACCACGGGTTGTCCTGCTTCCACTGGCGCTCGAACGAGAAGATCACGTCATCGGCGTTGAGGTCGCGGGTGGGAGTGAAGTAGGAGGTGGTGTGGAACTTGACGCCGGGACGGAGGTGGAAGGTGTACTCCAGGCCGTCGGCCGAAACTTCCCATTTCTCGGCGAGGCCCGGGATGACGGCGGTGCCGCCATGCTCGAACTCGACGAGACGGTCATAGATGGTGCGCGACGAGGCGTCGAAGTCGTTACCGCCGGTGGTCGGACCGGGGTCGAAATGCGCCGGCGAAGCTTCCGAGCAGAACACGAGCTGCTTGGCATAGACGCTGCCGCCCATCACCGCGACGAGCGCTGTGGCGGCGAGCAGGGTTTTCATCAAATGCATGATGTTTGTCTCCCGAATAGCATTGCGCCCCGGCGTTCAACGGCAAGGAGTCCCTCATGCCGGCCGGAGCTTGGCGCGCAACAAAGCGCTTTTTCCTCCGCCACGCAATGGTCCAGTTTGACCGGATGGTCAAAGGTCGCTCATGCAGAAAGGGATTTCGCAAAGCGTGGGTTCGTCGCAAACCGGGCTTTCGCGGCAGGTAAATCGGTTGCGCAGGCGTAGATCGATCGTGCGGGCAACCGATTGACGATAGCGTGGCCTTGCCGCAAATGATCCGCGCATGAGCCAATCGGTCGCCACAATCGCCCTCGTCGTCGCCGACTACGATGATGCGGTTTCGTTCTATTGCGGCAAACTTGGATTCGCGCTGCTCGCCGATACCGACATGGGCGGGGGCAAGCGCTGGGTCGTGGTAGCGCCGGCCGGCGGTGGCGCGAAGCTGTTGCTCGCCAGGGCCGACGGGATGGAGCAGGCGCGCCATGTCGGGAACCAGACCGGCGGCCGCGTGGGCTTCTTCCTCGAAACCGACGATTTCGGGCGTGACCATGCCATCTATGTGGAGCGCGGGGTGAAATTCCTCGAAGCGCCGCGCCACGAGCCCTACGGGTCGGTGGCGGTGTTCGAGGATCTCTATGGAAACAAATGGGACCTGATCCAGCCGAAAGGTTGATGCCCGCCGCCTTGGCAGACGGACGGGCCGGGTCTAGGTTCGCCGTCTTCCTCCCCACCTCGGAGATTATCATGGCAAAGCGCCGCCTCGGACGCTCGGAATTGACCTTTGAACCGCTGGTCTTCGGCGGCAACGTGCTGGGGTGGACGCTTGAGGAAGCCGACGCCTTCCGCGTGCTCGATGCCTTCCTCGATGCAGGGTTCGCCGCGATCGACACCGCCGATGTATATGGCCGGGGGAAATCCGAGACCATTTTGGGCAACTGGATGAAGGCGCGCGGCAACCGTGACAAGGTGCTGGTCTTCACCAAGGTTGGCTCGGACATGGGCCAGGGCCACCGCGACCTCTCGGCCCGCTGGATCGAACAGGAGGTCGAGGCGTCGCTCAAGCGCCTGCAGACCGACGTGATCGACCTCTACCAGACCCATTGGCCGGACGAGGCGACGCCGCAGGAAGAGACGCTGGGCGCCTATGACCGGCTGGTCAAGGCCGGCAAGGTGCGCTTCATCGGCGCCTCGAACTTCACGGCCGAGATGCACGCCGAGGCGCTGGCGATCAGCCAGGCCAACGGATATGCGCGCTACGAGAGCGAGCAGCCCGAGTACAACCTTTACGCGCGGGAGATATTCGAGGGGCCGCTACAGGATTTCTGCGTTGGCAACGAGATCGGCGTCATCACCTATTTCAGTCTCGCGGCAGGCTTCCTTACCGGCAAGTACCGGTCGGAGGCGGATTTCGGCAAGAGCGCACGCGGGGCGCGGATGACGCGATACCTCGATGCCAAGGGGCACCGGATCCTTGCCGCGCTCGATGCAGTGAGCGCCCGCACCGGCGCGACGCCGGCCGAACTGGCGCTCGCCTGGCTCAACGCACAGCCGGGTGTGACCGCGCCGATCGCCTCGGCGACCTCGATCGAGCAGCTGCAGAGCCTCGCGCGCGGGGCGCAGCTTCAGCTCAGCGCGGCGGACTTGAAGGAACTGACTGACGCCGGAAGGTGACACGGCACCCCACCCGATACCCGGTGTCGTCCCCGCTTAGGCGGGATGGCCGGGACAAGAGTCTTGCCGGTCAGGCGATCAGGTAGCCGCCGTCAATAGGCAGGATGGCGCCGGTGATGTAGCCGGCGAGCGGCGAACACAGGAACAGCGCCGCCGGCGCGAGATCGGCCGGGGTGCCCCACCGCCCAAGCGGGGTGCGGCCCATCAGCTCGGCGTTGCGGGCCTCGTTGGCACGCGGGACGGCGGTCATCGCAGTCTCGATCCAGCCGGGGGCCAGAGCGTTTACGCGGATGGCTTCCCTGGCGAAGGCGACCGCAAGCGACTTGGTCAGGCCGGCGACAGCGTGCTTGGACGCCGCATAGGCCGGGGCGTGCGGCGCGCCGAAAAACGAGAACATCGAGCCGATATTGAGGATGGCGCCGCCCGCAAGCTTGTCGCGGAAGGCATAGGCGGCGCGCATCGAGCCGTTGAGGTTGATGTCGATGACGGTCTCGAAGCCCTCGACGGTAAGTTCGGCCGCTCGCAGGTTGACGCCGGCGCAATTGACCAGTGCGGTGACCGCGCCGAAGGTCGCCGCGTATTCCGCGACCTGCTCGGAGTTGCGGACATCAAGCTGGGTGTAACGGAAGCGGGGCTCGGCGGCGGCGCCCGCTTCGACTTCCGCCTGTGTGGCGCCGGTGACGCGGACGATGGCGCCGGCATCGGCGAAGGCACGGCCGATGCCCTGGCCGATGCCGGAAGTGCCGCCGGTGATGACGACGGTCTTGTTGGCATAGAATTCAGTAGCCCAGTGGCTGTTGGTCACGTCTTGCTCCCGGGCTTCCCGCCCCTCACCCGTCTTGGCTTCGGCCGATCCACCCTCTCCCCGACGGGGAGAGGAACACGCTGCGGCTTGCCCGAGCCCTTTACTCCTCCCCGTCGGGGAGAAGGTGGGCGAAGCGCCGGAAGAGCGGCCTACCGCACGAACTGGTTCACGTAGTCCGCCCCGAGCCCCACCTTGTCGTAGTGCTTGCGACACATGTCGATCTTGGTGAAGACATCCTCGAAGCCGATCTGCCTGTTGTCCTTGTCGAGGTAGACCATGCAGCCGGAGATGTTGAAGAACGTGATCATTTCGGGCGTATCCTCGGGGACCGTCAGGGTGTGGATCTCACCCGGCGGCTCGAAGACATAGGAGCCGGTCTCGGCGATCCAGTCGTGCTCGAGATAGTGCCAGCGGCCCTTGATGACGTAGCCGTGGACGGGCTGCGGGTGGAGGTGGCGGCTGAGGATGCCTGAGCGGCGGACGCGCAGCAGGTTGCACCACTGGCCCTGCAGCGTGTTGAGGAACAGCGGGCGGAACCACACGCCCTCGGCCTGCGGCACCCAGACGCGCTCGTCTTCCGGCACCGCGGTGATGGCGATTTCCTTGGGCGCCAGTGGGTGGGCCGAGCCGTTGAAGGTTTCGTACATCCAGATACTCCTCAGAAAGACCCTCACGGCGCGCAGCGCCGGATGAGGGGAACTCCAGTCTACCAGTGGAAGTCGTCGACGTTCTCGCGCGCCCCGAGCAGGAACGCATCGCCGATGAGTCGGAGGGGCGAGCCATCCATTTCGGACTTGCCCTTCTTCAACAGCTTGGCGAAGCGCTCGTAGATCGCCTCGTACTCCTCGGACGGGTTGGAGACGGTGGTGTCGCCGTTGACCTGCAAAACCGTGCCGCCCTTTTCGAGCCGCAGCTTCGAGCCCTTGAGCGTCTCGATGGCGACGGTCCAGATCTCGCCCGACTCCTCGAGCCAGTTGAAGCCGGCGCTGAGCCTTGGCTGGTGCTTCTGGGCCGACTTGAAGACAATTTCGGCATCGACCGGGGTCTGCCGGTTGGCGGGGAACTTGAGCTTCGCCGACTCGACGAAGACGGGGAACGGCATGATCCTCGTGAAGATCGACATGGCGTTGATGCCCGGATCGCAGACGCCGAAGCCGCCGGGCTCCCACACCCATTCCTGGCCGGGGTGCCATTTGCGGACGCTCTCCCGCCAGTCGATGCGGACCGAGGCGACCCCTTCGTCCTTGAGGATGAGCCTCGTTGCATCGACCGCCGCATTGTAGCGCGAATGCCAGGTCTGGAAGAGCACCCGGCCTTTCTTTTCGCCATAGGCGACGAGGTCCTCGAACTCGGTGATGGTCGGGGTCGGCGGCTTTTCGAGCAGCACGTCCATGCCGGCATCGATCGCCTGGCGCACATAGGCGTGGCGCACTCCGGGCGGGGTGCAGAAGGCGACGAGCTTCACCTCGGGCATGGCCTTGTAGAACTCGGCTGGGGTCCTGAACACCGGCACGTCGCGGTGGCCGATGCCACGGGTCGAGACGCAGGCCGCAAGTTCGAAATCCAGGCTCTTGTCGATCACCGGCAGATGCTGGTCCTGCGCGATCTTGCCGATACCGATGACGGCGATCTTCTTTTTGGCCATTGCCGAAACGCTCCCCTGAAACCGGCGGCACTTAAGAGGAAGCGGTGGCCGATGTGAAGTTGCATAGTCACAAAAATCGTCCGGTTGCCGAAGGCGAACCCGGTTCTCGGGCGTTTGGAGTAGAGTATCGGCGAAAGGCGAAAGGAGATCGCGATGTCACGGGCATTCGTCAGCGAGGGCAACAGCGCGCCGCAGGTGTTCGCCTCGGCCGAGAGCGCCGAGAGCGCGGCAGCTCTGCAGCGGGCCATGGACGGCAAGGATTTCGACTACGAGGTGCGCCCGCGCGGTCGTGGCGGCTACATGGTGGCCCGCCTGAAGAAGGACGGCGAGTTCGACTCGTGGGTAGAAGAGTAGCCGTCAGCGCACGACAATGGCGCGGAAGTCGTTGACGTTGGTCCCGGTCGGTCCGGTGACGAGCAGTCCGTTGATGGCGCGGAAGGCGTTGTAGGCGTCGTTGTTGGCGAGGGCCCGGCGGGGATCGATGCCGGCGGCGCGCATGCGGCCGGCGCTCTGGCCGTCGCACACCGCGCCGGCATTGTCCCCTGCCCCATCGATGCCGTCGGTATCGGCGGCGAGCGCGGTGATGCCGTCGATGCCGTCGATGGCAAGGGCGAGGGCGAGCAGGAACTCGGAATTGCGGCCGCCGCGGCCGTCGCCACGGATGGTGACGGTGGTCTCGCCGCCGGACAGCAGCAGCGACGGCCGGGTGAAGGGCCGGTTGCGGGTCCTGATCTCGCGGGACAGCGCCGCGAGCACGCCCGCGACATCGCGCGCCTCACCCTCGATCGCATCGGAGAGGATGCGCGCTTCGAGCCCCGCCTGCCGGGCCTCGGCCGCGGCGGCTTCGAGCGACAGCGCCGCCGAGGCGATGATGCGCACGGTGTTGTGATGGAAGCGGGCGTCGCCGGCGCTGGGCGCCGGGTTGAGGTCGGAGGCGAGCAGTTCCTCGGCGGCCGCCGGCAGCTTCAGCCGATGGAGTGAAGCAAGGTGCCGTGCTTCGGCGCGGCCGGAGGAAAGGGGCACGGTGGGGCCGGAGGCGACCAGCGAGGGATCGTCGCCGGGGATATCGGAGACGATGAGGGTGGCGACGCGCGCCGGCGAGGCGAGCGCCGCGAGCCGGCCGCCCTTGATGGCGCTGAGCTCGTTACGGATGACGTTCATCACCGAAATCGGCGCGCCTGAGGCGAGCAGTACCTCGTTGACCGCCTGCTCATCCTCGAAGCTCAGGCCCGGCGCCGGCTGCGGCAGGAGGGCCGAACCGCCGCCGGAGATCAGCGCTACCACCAGATCGTCATGGCCGAGGCCCGAGACCTTCTCCATCATGCGGCGGGCGGCGAGGTAGCCGGCGACATCGGGCACCGGGTGGGAGGCCTCGACGATCTCGATGCGCTCGCAGGCCGTGGCGTAGCCGTAGCGGGTGACGACAAGGCTGCTGTCGATCGCGCCAGGCCAGGCGAGTTCGAACGCCCGCGCCATCTGCGCCGAGGCCTTGCCGGCGCCGATGACGACGGTGCGCCCCCTGGGCGGGGTGGGAAGGTTGGCGGCAATGGCGTGCTGCGGCTGGGCCGCGTCGACCGCGCGGTGGAACAGCCGTTCGAGGAGATCGCGATCCATTGCGTCCGTCGGGCCCTGATTTCGCGGCATATTGTCGGCGCTGGACCGTCGAGGCAAGCCGGTCGGCCCGGGAATGCGTTCATCTCCAGTACATCTTGCGGCTGTTATGGGGCGCGCAAGATGGACCGGGCTCGACCTGTGTCGGATGCGCAACGATATCAGTTGCTCTTGCTGAACCGCGGCTAAATGCACACCTCACGCTTGGTTCAAGCGTCGGGACCTAGTTGCCGCCACGAGAAACCAACGACATAGTCAGGCATCGATCGTGGACGCGATCGAGGGGCCTGCGCAGGAAACAATAATGAACCATGTTCGTCCTATCGCGGGCGCTGTGCTCGCGACATTGATGTTGTCCCCGATCCTGGGTCCCCTGCTGATGCCGGCGCCTGCCTACGCCGAGCCCGTCCGGGAACTGCTGCCCGGGGGCGAAGCGCCGCCGGTCGGAGAGCCGAAGCCGGAGAGTGAAACCGGGCTGGCGCCTGGTGGCGGCGAGAGCGGCATCAGAAGCATCGACAACTCGCAGTCGGACTCCCCGTCGACGGAACTCGTCGACGCGCAGCCGACGTTGCAGACGCGGCATTTTGGCCTCCACGTCGAGTTGACCTGCGCCGTGGCGGGCACCGCCAACGCCATCGTCGTCGTCAATCACAGCCCGGAACTGCTGCCCGCCGGCACGCGGATCAAGTGGCAGCTGCGAAACGAGGGCAAGCGCGGCTTCTTTGCGTTGCTCAGCCCGCTGGCGGGCGGCGATACACTGGTGGCCGACAACGTGCTCGACGGCGGGGCCGACAAGGGTGCGGACTGCGTGGCGCGGGTCATCTGACCCCATCCGACGGCTGCTTGTGAACTCCTTGCCGGGCTGACAAAAAACTGACATCGAACGCGGCTAGTGAGCCCCGTCCTTGCCGAGCCGCAGTCCATCCATGCCCGAACGCTTTGCCATCTATTATGCGCCCGGTGCGGACGAGCCGCTCTGGGCCAAAGCCGCCGAGTGGCTGGGCCGCGACCCGCTGACCGGAGCGGCGCCCGATACCCCGCTGGCTGCCACGGCGCGGGGTGCGCTGTTCGACCGGAACGTCTCGGCCCGCCGCTATGGCTTTCACGCGACGATCAAGGCGCCGATGGCGCTGGCCGAAGGCAGGAGCCGCGCCGAACTCGAGGATGCCTTGGCGACGTTCGCGGCCGAAACGGAGCCGGTCGAGATCGGGCGGCTGAAACTGCACCTGATCGACGGATTCCTCGCGCTGATCCCGGCCGACCAGAGTACTGAGCTCACCGATTTCGCCGGCGAGGTGGTCGAGGCGTTCGAGCCGTTCCGGGCCCCGCCCTCAGCTGCGGAGCGCGAGCGTCGGCTCAATGGCGGGCATCTCAGCCCCCGGCAGATCGAACTGATGGATCGTTTCGGCTACCCATACGTATTCGAAGAGTTCCGCTTCCACATGACCCTTACCGACCGGCTGCCCGAGACTGAGCGCGAGCACTATATGCGCCTCGCTGCGACACATTTCGGCGCACTGGCGGAGGCCGAGACGGTGCTTGACCGGCTGGTGCTTTTCCAAGAACCGGAGGCGGGGGCGCCGTTCATGCGGGTTGCCGACTTCATGCTGACGGGGGAGGCGGCCGATGAACGAGTTCGCGCTCGCTAACGCAAGAATCGTCCTCGCCGGCGAGGTGCTCGAGGGTTCGGTGCTGGTGC
>NZ_JAQGJL010000360.1 GCF_028290645.1 Devosia sp.
ACCTCTATGGCGGCATGGACGAGCCCGAGCTGAAGATCATCGACGTCTTCATCTGCAAGCTGAGGAAAAAGCTCTCGGTCGCCACCGGCGGCAAGAACTACATCGAGACCGTCTGGGGCCGCGGCTACGTGCTGCGCGAGCCCGACGAGCACGAAGTGTTCTCGGAATCGAGCGTCGCCTGATTTCGGTTCGCGTTGCGGCGGACTTGAAAAACCCCGTACCGGCAGGTGCGGGGTTTTCGCTTCTCCAGTTCCCTCTCCCCAAGGGCCACCGTCAGGTTGGCTAGAGGCCGAAATCCTCTCGTAGCCGCTCGATCTGGTGCATCCGTTCGTGAAGTATTGTGACGATACCGACGTCGTCGCTCGAAAGCCGCCGCCAGTAGACGAAGTGATGTTCGTGGCGGAAAAAGAAGCCTTGGACCCCGAACTCCGCTGGCACCTGCCGCGAGATCGTCCGGCGGTCCGCTATGCCCTCGATTGCAGCAAAGAGCCCGAGCACGTAACGTTCCGCTTGCTCCTCGCCCCATTGGTCTGCTGTGTAGCGATAGATCTCATCCAGCCTGACCGAAGCCGCTTCCTGGAACCGAACGGCCATCGTGTCAGCGGCGGTTGCGGGCGATGACGTCGTTCGCCGTAAGCAGCCGATAGGCGCTCTCCGGCGCTGAGAACGCCAGCTGCAATTCCGCCTTCAGCCTCTCGAACCCCTCGTCCTCCGCCCGTTCCTTGTCCCGCCGGATCAAGTCGCGAACATACTCGCTGACATTCTCGTAGGACCCCGTTTCGCCGACATTCGAAGCCACGAATTCACTGAGCGCACCACTGATCCGCACTGTCATGGTTGTCGTCCGCGCCATCCGCGCTACTCCAAGATGTGTTCAACATGGGCAATATTGAATACACCAGAAGTCGCGTTCGCACCAGTCCTTTGCCGCCTGTTCGGTCCCCGAGCCGGTTCCCCACGCCCCGCGAACGCGGTGCGGGGTTTTCGCTTTTGGTCGCTTGAGCCTCCGGGGCCTTGATGGCAGGTTCGACGAATGACCCCCTTCGATGAGCCGCAATGGGTGGCGCCCGAGGCCGAGGCCGTCGCAGCCGCCCTTGCCGGCATCGACGTCACCGTCGACACCGTGCGCATCCAGCTGCTGCTCCGTGACGACCGCTTCGCCGTGCGGTTGCCGGGCGACCGCATCGCCTGGTTCCCGACCAACGCACTCGGCGAGTTGCGCCTCTCCCGCGAGACCCGCGTCCTGGGCCTCATCCACCAACACTGCCGATTCCTCGCGCCCCAGACCACCTACAAGGCGCCAGCGGGCTGGCAACTCCGCCGCGAAGTGCCCGGCAATCCCGATCCCGTCTCCATCTACCACCGCGTCCGCGCCGACCCCGGCTTCGCCGCAATCGTCGGCCGAAACCTCGGCACCCTCCTCGCCGACCAGCACCTCAGCATCCCGCAACACGAACTGGACGACTGGCTCCCCGCCAAACCCAGCTGGCCCCCACCCGCCGCATCCCTCGCTGCGGGCCTCGCACAGGCCACCGGCGACCAGGCCTTGATCGACAGCGCCATGGCACTCCTCGCCCGCTATGAGCGCACCGAGGCCCGCGTCACCCGCCGCGTCCTCACCCGTTCCGATTTCGGCTTCCACAACCTGGTGATCGAGCCAGACGGCCAGATCATCGGCGCCTTCGACTACGACGACGCCGCCTTCGCCGACCGCCACCACGACTTCAAGTACCTGCTCCTCGACGCCGAGGACGAAACCCTGATCACCGCCGCGATCGAGGCCTACCAGTCCGCCGGCGGCGCCCCGATCAACCGGGGCTACGCCCGCCTCCTCAACGCCGCCTCCGCCGTCGCCTTCCTCGCCTCCCGCGGCACCGCCGCCCCCGACGAAAAACCCGCCGGCCGCACCCTCGCCGAAGACCTCGCCTGGACCCGTATGGCCCTCGAGCGCGCCGGCTAGCGTCCTACCTCTCCCCCGCCGCCACCCGCGCCAGATACTGGTGCACGAACGCGATCGCCATGCTCCCCTCCCCCACCGCCGCCGCCACGCGCTTGACCGGGCTGAACCGCACGTCGCCGCAGGCGAACACCCCCGGCACGCTCGTCTCCAGCAGGTAGGGGTCGCGGCTCTCTGACCAGCGCCCGGCCCGCTTCAGGTCCTCGCCGGTCAGCACGTAGCCGCGCCCGTCGCGCGCCACCTCGGCCGGCAGCCAGTCCGTCTCGGCGTCGGCGCCGATGAACACGAACAGTCCGCCGCTCTCTTCACGCCGCACCTCGCCGGTGGCGCGATCGATCAGGTCGACGGCCGTCAGATGGTCTTCCCCATGCACCGCCTGCACCTCGGTCTGCAGCGCCACCTTGATGTTGGACTTGGTGCGGATCTGGTCCACCAGATATTGCGACATGCTCTTTTCGATCGCATCGCCGCGCACCACCAGCGTCACCGTCTGCGCGTGGTTGGCGAAGAACATCGCCGCCTGCCCGGCGGAGTTGCCGGCCCCGATCAGGTGGATGTCGAGCCCCTGCGTCGTGCTCGCCTCGCTGCGCGCCGCGCCATAGTAGATGCCCTTGCCCATCAGCTGGTCGACACCCTCGATGGCGACGCGCCGCCAGCTGACGCCGGTCGCGAGGATGATGGTCCTCGCCGTGAGCACCTCCCCGCCATCGAGCTCCACGGTGCGCGCCACCGGGTCGACATGCTCGATCCGGCGGGTGATCAGCACCTCCGCCCCGAGGCGCTTGGCCTGCCGCAGCGCCCGGCTCGCCAGCTCGTCGCCCGATATGCCTGCCGGAAAGCCCAGGTAGTTCTCGATCCGCGACGAAGTGCCAGCCTGCCCGCCCGGCGCCTCCCGCTCGATCACCACCGTGCGCAGCCCCTCCGACGCGCCATAGACCGCCGCCGCCAGCCCCGCCGGCCCTCCCCCGATGATCACCGTGTCGTAGGTGCTGGCCTTCGGCGCCGTATCGAGCCCGAGCAGCTCCGCCAGCTGCCGCAGCCGCGGCCGCACCAGTGTCGCCCCGTCCACCACCTGCAGCGCCGGCAGCTCGACTGGCACCTCGCCATGCCAACGCTCGGCGAGTTCCGGCGCATCGGGCGTGTATCCGTCAAAGGCGATCTGGTTGCTGGCGAGGAACCGGCGCACCTCGAGGCAGGCCGGGTCCCACCGCTGCCCGAGGATGATCACCTTGGCCCGGCGAGCATTGGCCGCGATCCCCTGCAGCCCGCCGATCCGCTCGCGCGCCAATTCGCCCATGCGCCGGGCCAGTTCCGGCGCCAGTGCCGCTGCCGCCTGGAACTGCCGCGCATCGATCCGCGCGAGCCGCGCCGGCTCCATCGCCCGCGCGCCCGCCTGGAACTGCGTGCCGTAGATGATCGGCACCTCGCCGTGGAACGTCCCCGGCAGCCGCTCGCCGATCTTGCGCTCGATCCCGTCGACCCGCTTCAGCACCTCGAGCTTGCCGCTCAGCACCACCAGCAGCATCGGCTCGTCGCCCTCATGCACCGCATGCTCGCCGGGCCCCAGATGCATGTCGGCCGAACCGCGGATGAGTTCCCTCAGGGCGCCCGCATCCAGCGACGAGAATATCGGCACCACCGCCAGCTCTTCCGCCGTAAGCATCCCTGTCGACCCCTCGATCCTGCACAGGGCGCAACTGCTACCGGACTTCCCTTCCGGCGGCAACGGATGCGTCGTCGCGCCGTCCTACGCCACCCGCACCCCGGCCTCCACCGGCGGCGTCGCATAGCTCCAGAAGCTCGCCGGCATTTCGGTGCCGGTCCACACCGCCGCCGTCGGCAGCTCCGAGGCCTTCCATTTCACCGTTTCGAACGCCGGATCGAAGATCATCGCCCCGGCGTCCCCGACCATCTCGATGCGGTTGCCGCCCGGCTCCAGCATGTAGAGGAACGTCGTCTTGCCGATTCCATGCCGCCCCGGCCCATGCTCGAGCGCAATGCCGTGCTCGCGGCAAAGGTCCGCAAGATCGAACAGCATCTCGTTCGAGCCGCCATAGAAGCACACATGGTGGAACCGCCCCGTGGCGCTCGCCCGCTCCGGCACCAGCGCCAGGTCATGCGAGAGATTGGTGACGCTGAGCCAGCTGGCGATCGTCGCAGCGCCATCGTCCGTCATCACCGCCTCGCGCTCCATGAAGCCGAGCGCCTCGACGAGGAAATCCCGCTCCGCCGCGACATTGGGCGCTGTCAGGTTGTAGTGGTCGATCCGCCGCGCCGGAACGCCCATCGCCGGCCGCCGCGACGCCCGGTTGATCAGCCCCGACCGCTCGGCAGGCGCCACTACGGCATAGTCCACGTCCCACAGGATTTCCCAGCGGTGCCCCGCCGGCGTATCGAACTGATAGGCCCGCCCGTGCCCGGCATCGCCCTCGATCCATCCGCGGCCGCGCCCGCTGGCTTCGATCGCCGCCACCCGCCGCGCCAGCGCCTGCGGCGAGCGCGCCCGCCAGCGCCTG
>NZ_JAQGJL010000024.1 GCF_028290645.1 Devosia sp.
TGGGTTAGCGCCTCTAGATCGGGCGGGTTGGGGTCATGGCCCGGTTCCCCACTTATCAGTGATCGTGCTTTCCCTAGCTCACCACTTAGCCAAACTATGACAGGTGTGCCCAAGTCGGCTTCGTCTAGTTTTGTCTGAACTGTTGGTTTGCCCACCGCCACTTTGTTCCAGTAGCCGCGCGGGGGAAAGGGTATGCCAGCTTTCCGCAAGCTCTTCGCGAGCGCCACATCAGACACGCCCACCATGCCGGCCAAATCCCGCATTGGCTTGGACCAAGCGAACTCCATCGCCTGGGATCGAGTAAGGCCAAAGGTCATCTTTTCCACCCGCTAGAAGGCGAGCATCCGCCCCCCGTGGCGAGGGGCGTGGTGCTTGAATTGTTAACCGAAGCGGTTCAGCATGTCCGTGGGTGTGAGAACCCGGACCGAAGATAACCGCGTAGACCCTTGGCGGGGTCGCGCTCCCTTGGCAGGAAGCATCGCGGTGAAATGCTCCCTTCGGGGCAGATGGACGCGCTTGGCGGCGCGGCTCCAACCAGGCCATTTATGGCCGGGGACGGGCGTGCTGTCCAGAGCCTTTAGCGGGGCTTAAAAGCGTCCGGCCTGTCTCTTCGGCAGGTTCTCACTCCCCGGCTGCCGGTCTGTCACCGGCGCGGCTGTGAGAAGCCAGACCGAAGAGCGAAAAACATGAACTTCATCAGCATAGACGCGAGCCGAGCGCTCGCACTTCGCCCGATAGGCTGTCCTGTCGGCGTAGAGCCCCATGTGTGGCGGCAGGCGGTGCGCGCTAGGGTTGAGAGCCACCTTGCCATCGTGACGGCCCTATTGGACCTCCTCGACATGATGGACGGCGATTGCGACCTTGAGGACAACGCCGACGCCGAGTCGAGCCTCGGCGGGTTGGAAATCCACGCCCAGGTCGATCTCGAAATTGACAACGCCGACAGCGAGCCACTTCTAGGCGCGCCCGAGATCGCTCCTGATACCCTCGTTTACCGGGGGGGGTGTCGCGGGTGGAAAACAGAGCAGGGAACGCAGGAGCGTTGGTCGCAAGGCGGCGGTGACATGGAGGAGGAGGCCGTCGACGAGGACGGCGGCAATATCCTCGACGAGAACCACGACGGCGAACTCGACATGCACGAGGGCGACCAGAGAGACGACTTTGAGTATTCGCTGGGCTGGACCACCGCCCACGAAGACGTAGGGCAGGGCTATGGCGCCCTCGTCGCAGGGCACGTCAACGGCGACGCCGAAGCCGACTATGCATCGGACGATGGGCGCGGCTGGCTAACCGCACGCAGCAGCGACGAGGAGGACAATCTCGGCAGCGTTCCCCTCCAAGGCCCCGACGGGACCATCTACAGCGATCGCGAGGCCTCCGGCATGTCACTGGATGACATCACCGACGACCACGGGTGCGGGACCACAAACGACGTGTGGGCCCACTGATGACCAACGCAGGCATCATCTTCAACCTCGCCATCGCCATCCGGCGACTCCTCATCAAGGCCGACAAGCAGTCGAGCGCTGCCAAGTTTGCGCGCCGCGTTCTGGCGGAAGCTGTTCGGGAACTGGAGGGGCAGCAATGAAGCGTCGACAGCTATTTGCCGGCGCTGCCGCTGCGGTTGCATGCTCAGCGCCGATCGTCGCGGTGGCTGGGCTGTCACCCTCGGCGCCCAGGCCGGAAAGCAGGGGTGACAAGCTGCAAGCGTTCCTGGACACGGCGGATGCCGCCGATCTCATCCAATACCATGCGTCGCAGCTCGCCGCGGCGCTGTGCAAGGAACGACCCGGGGTGTGGCGCTTCAGCCTTGAGCACATCCACCAGCAAGGCAACTTCGTGATGTTCCACTACGACCAGCGCCAGCACGGCGGGACGTTCAACGGCTACACTCAGGACTTCTTCTGATGCGGGCCTTGGCCATCTGGCTGTCCCGCCGCCGCGTGCGGAAGGGGTCCGCGCTGATGCGGGCGGGCCGGCGCCTCATCGAGACTGAGGAGCGCCGATGGGGCCTAGCGCCTCCCTCCTGGCGATGGCGGGTGCCAGACGTTCGCCAGCGTCGCTGACCCGCCTTAGCATCGTCACCCGTGTTGGGGCCCGGACCGCGAGAATCGGTCCGGGCCCCGCTTTCATGTTGCAGGCCGTGTCGCGTGGAGTTGCCGGGGGCGTCAGGAAACCCTTGGGAATCATTGGTAGTTGCTTGCAACACGGATGCAACATAGTGGGCGGAATTGCACCTGCAACAATCCCACGTAGCGCGTTGATATGTAAGGAAAAAAGAGTTGGAGGCCACGTCCGGAATCGAACCGGAATACACGGATTTGCAATCCGCTGCGTAACCACTCCGCCACGTGGCCTCACCGAGGCGGGTTCTTATGGCAGAGCAAATCTTTCCGCAAGCTGAACGGCTACGCATTCTGGTGGCGACGCAATTGCGGTGGGGCAGCGCTCGGGCGTCCTTGAAGCATTCATCGGGCAGGGCTATTGACGGGTCGCTCGCACTTCACCGGGAGCCGACATGGCCGACTTCGCTACCGCCCGCCTCAGGCTGGTCGATAACCAGCTGCGCACCAGCAACGTTACCGATCACCGCATCCTCACGGCCATGGGAGAGGTAGAGCGCGAGAGGTTCCTGCCGGCTGACCGCCAGGCCCTCGCCTATGCCGACGTGGCGCATCCCTTGGGCGGCGGCCGTTTCCTCGCCGCGCCCGCGCCTTTCGCGAGGCTGGTGCAGCTCGCCGAAATCACCCATCCCGATCGCGTCCTCGATGTCGGCTGCGGCACCGGTTACTCAACCGCCGTGCTGGCGCGGCTTGGCAGCGAAGTCACCGGGCTCGAGGCGAACGAGGCGCTGGCCGGCAAGGCACGCGCCAATCTCGCAGACACGGGCGTCGGCAATGCCGCCATCGTGGTCGCTTCATTCGATGGCGCCGGCCTGCCGACCGACCACTTCGACGTCATCGTCGTAGAGGGCGCGCTCGATGCCGAGCCGGTGTCGCTGTTCACGTTGCTGCGTGACGGCGGTCGCCTCGTGGCGCTGATCGGCGCCGGGGGGCAGCCTGTCGCGCATGTGTTCGTCAAGTCGGGGGGCGAGGTCGCCGGCCGCAGCGAGTTCAATACAAGCTTGCCGCCCTTGGCCGCCGCGCCGCGCGACGAAACCTTCGTGTTCTGACGCGGCCTGGCATGTGCTTGCTGACCCGTGGCTTGGCAGTGTTGCCCGCCCATCACGCGGCGAACATTTCAAACGTCACGGCTTGGCAAGGCTTGAGTTGTAAGGTTGTGCGGCCCATGTGGCGGGCGTAACGTCGGCGGAGTGTCGGAGGTCTAGTATGGGTTACCTGAGGGCAATGCGGGCGGGCGCCCTTGCCGTCGCAATGAGCATGCTGCCTGCCGCCGTACAGGCCGAGTCGCTCCGACAGGCGCTCGAGAGCGCTTATCTGAACAATCCCGACATCATGTCGGCGCTTCTTAATGTGAAAGCGACGGCCGAGAACATCGTTTTGGCGAAGTCCGCGAAGCGCCCGTTCATCAGCGCCTCGGGAAGCGTCACCGGCGCCTTTGCAGCCGAGAGTGGCCTGCCGGTCACGACCGATTTCAGCTACACGGCGGGCCTCAACTACACCCAGACCCTGTTCGATAATTTCAAGACCGACGCCGAAATCGAGCAGGCCCGGGCGCTGACCGAACTGTCGAAATATGCGCTGCGGAACTCCGAGCAGAACGTGCTCCTGTCGGTGGCGCAGGCCTATTATGGGGTCATCCGCGATACGCAGCTGGTCACCCTTTATGCCAGCAACATCACATTTTTCGATGCCCAGGTGAGCTCCGCGCAGGATCGCCTGCGCCTCGGCGAAGGGACCAAGATCGACGTATCGCAGGCGCAGACGCGCCAGATCGCGGCCGTCGCTCAGTACCGTTCGGCCATCGCCTCGCTGCAGACCAGCCAGGCAAGCTACGAGCGCTGGGTTGGCCACAAGCCGACGGGCCTGGTCTATACCTTCAACTTCGGCAAGTCGCTGCCGACGTCTATCGAAAGCGCCGTGACCTCAGCGGAGGAACGGCATCCGGTGCTGCTCTCGGCCCGCGCCGCCATTCGCGTCGCCCAGGCCGGCTCCGACGCCGCCAGCGCCGCATTTGGCCCGACACTCAATCTCATCGGTTCGCTCTGCGGCATCGGCTGTTTCGGCACCACCCCCGGAATTTCCGGCTCGGCTCGGCTGACGCTCTCGATCCCGATCTACTCGGGCGGCGCTCTGGGCGCAGGCCTCAGGCAGGCCAATATCGAGCAGATCCAGAGCGAGGTCGACGCGCTATCGGCCCGCGACCAGATCAGGGAATCGGTGATTTCCGCCTGGGCGACGCTGCAGAACGCCACCTCGCAGATCACCTCGGCGCAGTCCGCGGTGGATTCGAGCCAGCTGGTTGTCGAGGGCACCATTCAGGAGCGCGACGTGGGCCAGGCGACGACGCTCGACGTGCTCAACGCCCAGTCCGAGCTGACCACCGCCCAGATCGTGCTGATCACCGCGCGCGCCACCAAGATGATCGCGGCCTTCGCGCTGCTCTCCTCGGCCGGCAAGCTCTCGCCCGAAGTGCTTGGCCTCAACGTTCCCGTGCACTCGGCCGACGGCTACGTCGCGACCATCGAGGACGTCTGGGCCGAACTCCGCGCCATCGACGAGCACTGATTGTGGTCGGGCAGGGGCATCTGTAGACCCCGGCCCCGGCCTCGGCATACCCTCCGAAGCGAGCTGTGACGCGATTCTCGCGTCGCGGCTTTTCTGTACGCGGAACCCGCAAGGGGCGGGCCGCGAAGAGGGGGAAAGAAATGAAAGCACTACCATTCTGGTTCATCGCCGTCGGCGTCCTGTTTGCGCTCTTCGGCATGGCATGGGGCATCCAGATGGCCATTTCGCAGGACCACACGCTGGCTCCTGCGCATGCGCACAACAACCTGATCGGCTTCGTCACGATGGTGATCTACGGGGTGTACTACAAGTTGGTGCCGGCAGCGGCGCAGACGCGCCTGGCGCTGGCGCATTTCTGGCTGGCGCTGGTCGGTGCCCTGAGCATGGGGGCGGGCATCGCGCTGGCGACGACGGGACAGGGCGAGTGGCTGGCGCAGATCGCCTCCATCCTCACCATCCTCGCCATGGCGGTCTTCGTCTTCACGGTTTTCCGCAACCGCGCCGCGCTGACCGTTTAGGTCAAGCTCCTCGCATTGGTCTTCCCCCGGAAATCCCTGGGGGAAGACGCAACCGCTTGTGTGCCGCCGATACACAAACCGCCATCGCTTGCACTAGATTAAGGGCAGCCGATTCGGTTGTTGCGCCGAACCTGCGAAAATGTGCGGCCGCGTATCTGGCGGGTAAAGTGAGGCAGTTATGAACAAGCCGGCGCCCAAAGAGCCCTCGATGGACGAGATCCTGTCGTCGATCCGACAGATCATCGCCGATGACGACGCCGGGGCGGCGCCGAAGAAGCCAGCCATGCCGGCCCCGCCGCCCGCCCGCAGCTTCGTGCCTCCACCGACGCCGCTGCGCGTACCCGAGCCGGAGCCCGAGCCGCTGGCTCTGTCGCCCGAGCAGATCCTGCGCGACACCGCTGCCGAGGACGAGGCCAAGCCCGGCCTCAGCTTCTCCGAACTGCTCGGTGGCGCCGGTCCCGCGCCCGACCTCGACGCCACCCTCGTCGATCCCGACGATATTTCGTTCGAGCCGGAGGAAGAGCCGGCCCCGGTATTCGCGCCGCCGCCGCGTATGGCCATGCCGGCTTACGAGCGCCCGGCGCCGCGCCCCGCCGCTTCGGTGGCGGTGGCAGCCCCCATGCCCGATCCCTCGCTCTCCTCCGATCTGGCCGAGCAACTGCTCGAGCCCGCCACCCAGTCGGCGGTCAAGAGCACCTTCGCCAAGCTCTCCGGCCTGTCGAGCGTCGGCAGCGGCGTCACCATCGAACAGATGATGCGCGAAATGCTCCGCCCGATGCTGAAGGAATGGCTGGACGAGAACCTCCCGTCGGTCGTCGAGCGGATGGTCGAAAAGGAAATCGCCCGGGTCTCGCGCGGCGGGAAGTAAGGCTGCCTAGGGGAAACGAACGCGGGGTCATTCCCGCGTAGGCGGGAACCTCGGTTTTCTTTCTCGCCGCGAACCCCGCAAGCGGAGGTTCCGCCTTGGCGGGAATGACCCGGTGGCTTGGCTTGCCATCGGTGTGCTTGGTCCCCCCTTGCACCCTCCCACTCATCGTCACCACATGGCTTTGTGTTGACTTTGTCCTCCCGCCTTTGCTTTAGACCTACCCACTGAGTTCTGGGGCCCGTCCGGCACTTTTCGTGCGTTGCGGCGGGCTGTTGCCGTTGGAAACCATAGATGCTTGAGAAGACCTACGATCCGGCCGCCGTCGAGACCCGCATCTACGAGGGGTGGCAGGAGGCCGGCGCCTTCAAGGCCGGGGCAGGGGCCAAGCCCGGCGCCGAGACCTTCTCGATCGTCATCCCGCCGCCCAACGTCACGGGCTCGCTGCACATCGGGCACGCGCTGAACAACACCATCCAGGACATCCTGATCCGCTTCGAGCGCATGCGCGGCAAGGATGTGCTCTGGCAGCCCGGCACCGACCACGCCGGCATCGCCACCCAGATGATCGTCGAGCGCCAGCTCGCCGAGCGCCAGCAGCCCGGCCGCCGCGAGATGGGCCGTGAAAAGTTCCTCGAGCGCGTCTGGGAGTGGAAGGCCGAATCGGGCGGCACCATCCTCAACCAGCTCCGCCGCCTCGGCGCCTCCGCCGACTGGTCGCGCGAGCGCTTCACGATGGACGAGGGCCTCAGCGAGGCCGTCCGCAAGGTCTTCGTCACGCTCTACGAAAAGGGCCTGATCTATCGCGCCAAGCGGCTGGTCAACTGGCACCCCGGCCTCGAAACCGCGATCTCCGACCTCGAGGTCGAGAACATCGAGACCAACGGCAAGATGTGGCACCTGCGCTACCCCATCGAGGGGAGCGAGGAGACCATCACCGTCGCCACCACCCGTCCCGAGACCATGCTCGGCGACGTCGCGGTCGCCGTTCACCCCGACGACGAGCGCTACAAACACCTCGTCGGCAAGCATGTCATCCTGCCCATCGTCGGCCGCCGCATCCCGATCATCGCGGACGAGTACGCCGATCCCGAGCTCGGCTCAGGCGCGGTGAAGATCACCCCGGCGCACGATTTCAACGATTTCGAAGTCGGCCAGCGCCATGGCCTGAAGCCGATCAACATCTTCACCACGACCGCCAGGCTCAACAACACGGTCCCGGCGGAATATCGCGGGCTCGACCGGTTCGAAGCCCGCGACCGGATCATCTCCGAGCTCGAGGCGCTGAGCGTCCTCGTCTGGGTCGACGACAAGAAGATCATGGTGCCCTACGACGAGAAATCGAAAGTCGTCGTCATCGAGCCGTTCCTCACCGACCAATGGTTCGTCAACGCCGAGGTCCTCGCCCGGCCGGCGCTCGCCTCGGTCAAGGAGGGGCGGACGAAGTTCGTCCCCAAGGCCTACGAGAACACCTATTACGCCTGGATGGAGAACATCAAACCCTGGTGCATCTCGCGCCAGCTCTGGTGGGGCCACCAGATCCCGGCCTGGTACGGCCCGCGCCTCAACACCGACCCGGACTTCAACAACCGCGACGCCGGCCCGAAATGCTTCGTCGCCGAAACCGAAGCGGAAGCCATCAGGCTCGCCCAGTCCTACTATGGCAACCGCAAGATCGAGGTCTATTCCGCCGGCGTGAACGCCCCGGACTACGCCAAGGCGCTCAGCACCTTCGAGACCGCCCAGCGCGACCGGATGAATGCCGACACCTGGAGCATGCGCAAGCACAAGGACCCGTTCGCCGAACTGAGCGACAGCAAGGTCCCGCTGCACCGCGACGAAGACGTGCTCGATACCTGGTTCTCGTCGGCCCTCTGGCCGTTCTCGACCATGGGCTGGCCGCACCAGACCCCCGAGCTGGCAAAATACTACCCGACCGACGTCCTAGTCACCGGCTTCGACATCATCTTCTTCTGGGTCGCCCGGATGATGATGATGGGGCTCGAGTTCACCGGCACGGAGCCCTTCCACACCGTCTACATGCACGCCCTGGTCCGCGACGAGAAGGGCCAGAAGATGAGCAAGACCAAGGGCAACGTCATCGACCCGCTCGAGCTGGTCGACGAGTACGGCGCCGACGCCACGCGCTTCACGCTGGCCGCCATGGCCGCGCAGGGCCGCGACATGCGCCTCGCCATCGCCCGCGTCGAGGGCTACCGCAACTTCGTCACCAAGCTCTGGAACGCTGCGCGCTTCCTAGAGATGAACGGCTGCACCCGCGTCGAGGCGTTCGACCCCAGGGCCAATACGCTCGCCCTCAACCGCTGGATCGTCGGCTCGACCGCCCGCGCCGTCGCCACCGTCACCGCCGCGCTCGACGACTACAAGTTCAACGAAGCCGCCAACGCCGCCTACGATTTCGTCTGGGGCACGTTCTGCGACTGGTACATCGAGCTGGCGAAGCCCGTCTTCACCGGCGACGACGAAGCCGCCAAGGCCGAGACCCAGGCGACCGCCGCTTTCGTCCTCGACCAGATCCTCAAACTCCTCCACCCGTTCATGCCCTTCGTCACCGAAGAGCTGTGGGCCGAGACCGGCAAGACCGGGCCTGCTCGCGAAAAGCTGCTGATCATCTCCGAGTGGCCCGACCTCAAGGGATTTGAGGATACCGAGGCGCAGGCAGAGCTCGACTGGCTCGTGGCCCTCATTTCCGGCATCCGCTCGGTCCGCCAGGAAATGAACGTGCCCGCCGGCGCCAAGATCAAGCTGCTGGTCGTCGGGGCAGGGGACGTCACCGGCACCCGGGTCGAAGCCAATCTCAGCGCGCTGACCCGCCTCGCCCGCCTCGACAGTGTCGACTACACCTCGGACGTGCCGCGCGACTCAGCCCAGCTGATCCTCGGAGAAGCCACGTTCGTCCTGCCGCTTGCCGGTGTCATCGACCTCGATGCAGAGCGCACCAGGCTGAAGCGCGACATCGCCAAGGAAACCGTCGAGATCGACAAGATCGACAAGAAGCTCGGCAACGAGCAATTCCTCGCCAAGGCCGCCGAAGAGGTCATCGAGGAACAGCGCACCCGCCGCGCCGAGGCGGAGGACCGTCGCGCCCGCCTCATCGAGGCGCTGTCGCGGCTGAGCTGACGAGGCCCTCGGCTCGTACGTCTTCCACCCTTTGCAGGATCAAGGGGGGTAGCCACAGCCACGGTTACCTCGTCGAACTCCCCGAAGCCCATGGCTGTCGGAAGCGCTTGCACGCCTCCATCAACCTCGGCGTCATCCAGCGGAAGCTCGGATTCTCGGTCCCCGCCAGCCCAGAGTTGGGTCCCCGCTTCCGCAGGGACGACATCGAGTGGCAAGGCGAGCCCCACCGCCCAACTCCCGGGGAAGAGCACCCCCAAAAACCCGCGTCCAACGCGCGCATCCTGAGCGCCCCATGAAGCCCCAGTGATGTTTTTGCAACAGCACCTTTGAATCCCGTTCACCACCCCCGCCGGGCAACGTTTTGCAGAGGATCGTCGCCACATTCTGACCCTAAAAGAAGCAGAGGACAAACCTGGACGGGCCGCAACGAATGTGGATGCCATTTGCTTCCGCACCGAACCATTCGTGTGCTTCTCGCCCTTGTGCCTTGTTGGGCCGAAGATCATAAACGGCGCCTTTTGAGGGGCGCCGGACGTTTCCGGCCGGACAAGCAGGACGAGAACATGGCATCCAACTACGTCGACAAATCGCGCCTTCCTTCGAGGCATGTGACAGAGGGTCCGGAGCGCGCTCCGCATCGCTCGTACCTCTATGCCATGGGGCTGACGACCGAGCAGATCCACCAGCCGCTGATCGGCGTGGCGACGGCCTGGAACGAGGCCGCTCCCTGCAATATCTCGCTGCAACGCCAGGCCCAGGCCGTGAAGAAGGGCGTCGCCGCCAACCATGGCACGGCGCGCGAATTCACCACCATCACCGTCACCGACGGCATCGCCATGGGCCATGCCGGCATGAAAACCTCGCTCGCCAGCCGCGACGTCATCGCCGACTCGGTCGAGCTCACCATGCGCGGCCATTCCTATGACGCGCTGGTCGCCATGGCCGGCTGCGACAAGTCGCTGCCCGGCATGATGATGGCGATGATCCGGCTCAACGTGCCCTCGATCTTCATCTATGGCGGCTCCATCCTCCCGGGCCGCTTCCGCGGCCGCGACGTCGTCGTCCAGGACCTGTTCGAGGCGGTCGGCCTCCACTCGGTCGGCAAGATGGACGACGAGACGCTCGACGAGCTCGAGCGCGTTGCCTGCCCCTCCGCCGGCTCGTGCGGCGGCCAGTACACTGCCAACACCATGGCCATGGTCGCCGAGGCCATCGGCCTCGCGCTGCCCTATAGCTGCGGCGCCCCGGCCCCCTACGAAATCCGTGACGCGCTCTGCGCCGCCGCCGGCGAGCAGGTGATGGAGCTGCTGAAGGTGCAGCTCCGCCCGCGCCAGATCGTCACCCGCGAGGCGTTCGAGAACGCCGCGATGACCGTCGCCGCCACCGGTGGCTCGACCAATGCCGCGCTGCATCTGCCGGCCATGGCGCACGAAGCGGGCATCGACTTCGACCTGTTCGACGTCGGCGAGATCTTCAAGAAGACCCCCTATATCGGCGACCTGAAGCCGGGCGGGAAATACGTCGCCAAGGACCTGTTCGAAGCCGGCGGTATCCCGCTGGTGATGAAGGCCCTGCTTGACGGCGGGTACCTCCACGGCGACTGCATGACCGTCACCGGCAAGACCGTCGCCGAGAACCTCTCCAAGGTGAAGTGGAACGACCAGCAGGACGTCATCCGCACCACCGCCAACCCGATCTCCCCGACCGGCGGCGTCGTCTCGCTGCGTGGCAACCTCGCACCAGATGGCGCGATTGTTAAGGTTGCTGGCCTGAAGAACTTGCGTTTCGTCGGCCCGGCGCGCGTCTTTGACCGCGAAGAGGATTGCTTCGAGGCGGTGGAGAAGCGGACTTACAAGGAAGGCGACGTGCTCGTCATCCGTTACGAAGGCCCCAAGGGCGGCCCCGGCATGCGCGAGATGCTGTCGACCACGGCGGCGCTCTACGGCCAGGGCATGGGCGACAAGGTTGCGCTCATCACCGACGGCCGGTTCTCCGGCGCCACCCGCGGCTTCTGCATCGGCCATGTCGGCCCTGAGGCCGCAATCGGCGGCCCGATCGCCCACGTTCAGGATGGCGACATCATCACGCTGGACGCTTCGACCGGGGAAATCTCGGTCAACGTGTCCGAAGAAGAGTTTGCCCGGCGCAAGACAAGCTGGGCTCCGCGCGAGACCGAGTATGGGTCGGGCGCGATCTGGAAATATGCCCAACTGGTGGGGCCGGCGCGTTTCGGCGCGCTGACCAACCCCGGAGCCAAGGGCGAGAAGGAGCAGTATGCGGATATTTAGGGCAGGAGCCCTTGTCTCCGTTGCGTTTTGGGCCGCGCTCGCATTCGCGGGCGTGGCCAACCCGGCGACGGCTCAGGTGACTGGCGTGCTGCCGTCGCTGCCGGCGGCGCCGGAGACGGCCGCCGATGCGGCGCTTGCCATGGCCAACCAGCTCGACGGCGCCGGCGGCGGCATCTCCAGCGCCGACCTGGTTGCGGCGCTCGAGGATGCGGCCCTCGCCGGCCAGCCGATGGCGCTGTTCCAGCTCGGCCTCATGTACGAGAGCGGTGAAGGCGTCGACAAGGACCCGGTCAAGGCCTTCGGCTATTTCAGCCAGATCGCCGACGAGCACGCCGACACCGCCCCCAAGGGGGTCGAAGCCGACATCGTCGCGCAGTCGTTCCTGAAGATTGGCGAGTACTATCGCACCGGCCTGCCGGAAGCGGGCATCCCCAAGAACGAAGCCTATTCCAACAAGCTGATCATGCACGCCGCGTCCTACTTCGGCGACGCCGATGCGCAGTACAAGGTCGGCGAGCTCTATCTCGACGACTCCGAACTCGGTGACAATCCGCTGCAGAGCGCCCGCTGGCTCAACCTCGCGGCCCGTAAGGGCCATGCCGGGGCCCAGGCCAAGCTCGGCAGCATGCTGTTCAACGGCCAGGGCATCGAGGCCGATCCGATCGAGGGCCTGATGTGGCTCACCGTTGCCTCCCGCCGCGCCGCCGGCACAGCCGACGAAGCCTGGATCGGCGCCCTGCTGACCAACGCCATGTCGATCGCGACCCCGGAACAGCGCAAGCAGGCCGTCGAACTCGCGGACTCGCTCGGCTCCCGCTTCGGCGGACTGTAGGCAGCGACAACAGGCGCTTCCCAAGACTGGATGTCATGCCAGCGAAGGCCGGGACCAACCATCCCTTGCGCCGGCTGATAGATCGTCCCTGCTGCCGCAGGGATGACATTGCGGAGGGGAGACATTGAGCGCTCTCCCTGGGCATTCCGTTCAGCATCAATTCAGCCGCGACATGGCAACCATCGGGCAATTCCCCCGTTTGGGCCTTCATCATGCGACTGCCGATCATTCTCGCTCTCATCGTCGTCATCACGCTACCCAAGGATGTCCATGGGCTGGTCAACGACGTCTCCGCACGGGTCGGCGCGGCCACGGCAGTGGTCGCCAGTTTGCTCGACCGCAACCACGACCCGGTTCAGGTAGCGGAACTCAAGGCCCCCGCACGAAAATAAGCCGGCAAGCCACGGACCTAGAACGAGAAATCGCCCTCGACGGGGACATGGTCGCTCGGCTTTTCCATCCCACGCACTTCCCGATGCACGATCACGTCGTTGAGCCGGTCAGCCGCCTGCGGCGAGAGCAGCAGGTGGTCGATGCGGATGCCGTCGTCGCGGTCCCAGCCGAACGTCTTGAAGTCCCAGAAGGTGTAGGACGGCTCGTCCGTTACCGCCCGCACCGCGTCGGTGAGCCCCAGGTTGGTCAGCGCCCGCCAGCGCTCGGCGCTCTCGGGCCGGAACAGCGCGTCGCCCACCCACTGCTTCGGATTCTTCGCGTCCACCGCCGCCGGGATGATGTTGTAATCGCCCAGCAGGATAAACGGCTCCTCGAGCGCTAGCCGGTCTTCGACGAAGCTGTGCAGCCGGTCCATCCAGCCGAGCTTGTAGGTGAACTTGTCCGTCCCCACCGGATTGCCGTTCGGCAGGTAGATGCAGCACACCCGCACCACGCCGCCCTCCACCGAGAACACCCCCTCGATCAGCCGCGACTGCTCGTCGCCATCGTCGCCGGGCAGCCCCCGGGTCACCTCGTCGAACTGGTGTTTTGAAAGAATCGCGACGCCGTTCCAGCTCTTCTGCCCGAACGTCTCGACATTGTAGCCGAGCGCCTCGATCTCCATCCGTGGGAAAGCCTCGTCGACCGACTTGATCTCCTGGAGGCAGACAATGTCGGGCGAGACATCCTCCAGCCACTTGAGAAGAAGCCCCTGCCGAGCCTTGACGCCGTTGATGTTCCAGGTGGCGATGCGCATGACGAGACTCCCGTTGAGCGGCGGAGCCTACCGGTCGCCCGTCCGGCCGTAAACCGCGTCGCGGATGTCGTAGCGATACTGCCCGTTGCAGCCTTCATACGGCGTGTTGGTCATCGACAGGATGGTGATCCCGCGTGCCGGATCGACCGACCACTCGTGCCCGTAGACCCCGCCCCAGCGCAGCGTGCCGCGCGCCACCGGGCTGTTTGCCGCCACCGGATCGTCGACGATCGCCGACAGGAAACCGAAGCGCTGGCCCCCGTCCTGCGGGCGGCGCGGCAGGTCGCCGATCTGGTTCTGCGCCGCCATCTCGACGGTCTCGGGCCGCAGCACGTCGCCGCCGCCGATCCTGATAGTCTCGAAGAATGTCAGGAGGTCGTCCGGCGCACCCACCATTCCGGCCCCGCCTGACTGGAACGCCTTCCTGTTGAAGATGCGCGACGGCGAGAACTTCGTCTCCTCGCCGAGCGGGTTGATCACCACGTCCGGGTCGGCCATCCGGCGCAGTCCCGGCGGACCGTCCGCATAGGGCACCGCGAGCCGTTCTAGATCGGTGACGGCAAAGCCGGTGTCCTTCATCCCCAGCGGCCCGGTGATGTAGTGCCCAACCGCCTCGCCGAGGGTTCCGCCGTGGATCTTGGCGATGATCGCACCGAGCACGTCGATATTGACGCCGTACTCCCAGCCGGTCCCCGGCTCGAACAGCAGCGGCTCCTCGGCGATCAGCGTCAGGTTGCCCTCGTGGTCGAGTTCGGTCTGCTGCAGTCCGGTGGTGATCTCGGGGTTGCTGTAGCGGTAGCCCAGCCCCGACGTATGGCTCAGCAGGTGCCGCACCAGGATGCGCGCCTCGCGTCCATCCTTCAGCTTCGGCCGGAAATAGGGCAGGTGGTCGCTCACCGCGTTGTCGAGCCCGATCAGGCGCCGCTCGATCATCGCCAGCGCTGTCGCCGCGACGATCGGCTTGGTCACCGACGCAAGCCGGAAGATCGCATCACGCCGCATCGGCACCTGCGCCTCGCGGTCGAACCAGCCTGCGGCCTGTGCATAGACGAGTTCGCCGTGGCGCTTCACCAGCGTCACGGATCCGACGATCTTGTTGTTCGCGATTGCGCCCTCGACGACGGCGTCGATCCGGCCAGCCAAGTCCATAGTCTGTCTCCTCAATCGGGCGCGGACGCTAACGAGAGGAGATCAACGGGGCAAGGCAGACGAAGGTTCAGGCGACGGCGAAACTGGTGCCGCAACCGCAGCCAGCGACGGCGTTGGGATTCCTGATCTGGAAGCTCTGGCCGATCAGGTCGTCGACATAGTCGATCTCGGCCCCGCCCATGAACTCGAGGCTCAGCGCATCGATCAGCACGGTGGCGCTGTCCTTGGCCAGCACCAGGTCGTCGTTGGCCGGCGATTCCTTCACCAGCTTGTACTCGTACTGGAAGCCCGAACAGCCCCCGCCCGCCACCACGATACGCAGCACCGTGCCTTCGCCCTGCTTGGCGAGGATGCGGCCGATCTTCTTGGCGGCGCGGTCTGTCAAAACGACATTGTTCGGTGCTAGAGCAGCTTCGGACATCGGATACCTTTCGGCCGCCCATCAAGGGCAGCGCTGGAAACCAAATCTAATATCGTTAGGCGACGATGAAAAGGGTCTTGGCCGCATAATGGGTGAACGCGCCATCTATGCCTCCGATCCATCGCAGAGCCGCGGCCGCCTGTTCGCGCCTGGATCGAGCCCCACCCGCTCCGAATTCCAGCGCGATCGCGACCGCATCATCCACTCCGCTGCCTTCCGCCGCCTGCAGCACAAGACCCAGGTGTTCCTCCACCACGAAGGCCAGCATTTCCGCACCCGCCTGACCCATACGCTCGAAGTCAGCCAGATGGCCCGCTCGATCGCCCGGGCGCTGGCACTGGACGAGGATCTCGCCGAGGCCGTGGCCCTGGCACACGATCTCGGCCACACCCCGTTCGGCCACGCCGGCGAGCGCGTGCTGCACGACAAGATGGCCGAGTGGGGCGGGTTCGACCACAACATGCAGGCGATCCGCGTCGTCACCCGGCTCGAGAACCGCTATGCCGAGCACGACGGGCTCAACCTCAGCTGGGAGGCGCTCGAGGGCATCCTCAAGCACAATGGGCCGCTCACCGACCGCCATGGCCGAGCTCTCCGGCCGGACCGCCCGCTGCCGCCCGGCCTCGGCGATATCCCCGCCAGCGCCGACCTGATGACCTGGAGCCACGCCAGCCTCGAGGCCCAGTCCGCCGCCATCGCCGACGACATCGCCTACAACTCCCACGACATCGACGATGCGCTCCGCGCCGGCCTGATCAAATTGCCCGATCTGGTCGAGGTGCCGCTTGTCGGTCGCTTCGCCCGCGACGTGCTCGAACGCTGGCCCGATATCGAGCGCAGCCGCCAGGCCCACGAGATACAGCGTCGTCTGATCACCGCCCAGATCGAGGACGTCATCACCGAGAGCGGCCGCGCCATCGCGGAGGTGGCGCCGCAGTCGGCCGACGATGTCCGCAATGCCGGCCGCACCTTGATCCGCTTCTCCCGGCCCGTCCACGAAGCGGAGCAGGGGCTGAAGCGCTTCCTCTTCGACCACGTCTATCGCAGCGAGGAAGTGATGGTGCCGGTCCGCCGCAGCCAGACGGTCGTCTCGATGCTGTTCGACCACTACCTCGTCACCGGAGCCATGCCCGGCCGCTGGGGCGAGGCCGCCCGCCGCGCCCCGGATCGCGGGACCCGCGCCCGTGTCGTCGCCGACTTCATTGCCGGCATGACCGATCCCTACGCGCTGGAGCAGCATGCCCGCCTGTTTGACGGTCAAAGCCACATAGGGTAGGGGCTCAGTCCCTTCCAAAGGTACTGCCATGAACGTCTTCGCGCTGTTTGCCGCCCGTGTCGCCGACGCCCTCAAGGGGCTCTATCCCTCGATCACCGAGGAAGCCTTGTCGCGCATCGTGGTCGAGCCGCCGCGAGATGCCGCGCATGGCGATCTCTCGACCAACGCCGCGATGGTGGTGGCGAAGCCGCTCGGCAAGAACCCGCGCGACGTTGCTTCGGCGCTGGCAGATCTCTTCAAAGCGGACGCCGATGTCACTTCGGTCGAAGTCGCCGGCCCCGGCTTCATCAACTTCCGGCTCGCCACTCCGGTCTGGCACGAGGTGCTGAAGTCGATCGCCGCCCAGGGCGGTGACTTCGGTCGCTCCAATGTCGGAATGGGTGAGCGCGTCAATGTCGAGTACGTCTCGGCCAACCCGACCGGCCCGATGCATGTCGGCCATACTCGGGGCGCGGTGTTCGGCGACGCGCTGGCCTCGCTCATGGCCTATTCCGGCTACGACGTGACGCGGGAATACTACATCAACGACGCCGGCAGCCAGATAGATACGCTCGCCCGCTCGACCATGCTGCGCTATCGCGAGGCGCTGGGCGAAACCATCGAGATCCCGCCCGGCTTCTATCCCGGCGACTACCTGGTCCCGGTCGGCGAGGCGCTGAAGGCCGAGTTCGGCAGCTCGCTGCTGGAAAAGCCGGAGGCG
Source organism: Devosia sp. (assembly GCF_028290645.1). Classification (GTDB taxonomy): domain Bacteria; phylum Pseudomonadota; class Alphaproteobacteria; order Rhizobiales; family Devosiaceae; genus Devosia_A. The sequence goes on from NZ_JAQGJL010000024.1 coordinate 17,068, forward strand.
GAGGCGCTCTCCCTCGTCAAGGACCGGGTGTTGGCAGCGATGATGGACCTGATCCGGTCTGATCTCGCCAAGCTCAACATCCACCACGACGTGTTCTTCTCGGAGCGGCAACTGCACGGGCAGGGTGGCGATATCGACCTCACGCTCGAATGGCTGCGGGCCGAGGACATGATCTACCAGGGCCGGCTCGAGCCCCCCAAGGGCAAGACCCCCGAGGACTGGGAAGATCGCGAGCAGACGCTGTTCCGCGCCACCAACTACGGCGACGACGTCGATCGCCCGCTGGTCAAGTCCAACGGCGCCTACACCTATTTCGCCGCCGACATCGCCTACCACCGCAACAAATACCTGCGTGGCTTCAACCACATGGTCAACGTGCTGGGCGCCGACCACTCGGGCTATGTCTCGCGGCTCAAGGCCGCCGTGAAGGCCGTCTCGCATGGGGAGGCGGATATCGACGTGCGCATCTGCCAGCTGGTGCGGCTGATGAAGAACGGCGAGCCGTTCAAGATGAGCAAACGCTCCGGCGACCTCGTCCTGCTCTCAGACGTCGTCGACGAAGTCGGCTCCGACGCCACGCGCTTCATGCTGCTGTACCGGCGGAACGATGCGGCGATGGATTTCGACTTCGCCGTGGTCAAGGAGCAGACCCGCGACAACCCGGTGTTCTACGTGCAGTACGCGCACGCCCGGACCTACTCGGTGTTCCGCAAGGTCGCCGAGGAGATGCCGGGGCTCGACACGTCCGCCTCGGCCCTCGCGGCCGCCGACATTTCGCTGCTCTCGAGCGAGGCCGATCTGGAGCTGATCAAGGCGCTGGCGCAGTGGCCGCGCATCGTCGCGTCGGCTGCCAGCGCGCATGAACCGCACCGCGTCGCCTTCTACCTCTATGAGCTCGCCAGCGCCTTCCACGGCTTTTGGGCGAAGGGCAATCAAGATGTTGCCTTACGCTTTGTTAACGCCGATGATTCAATGCTGACCACGGCCCGACTCGCCTTGGTCGGCGCCGTGCGTCAGGTGCTTGTTAACGGCTTGACTCTGCTAGGTGTCTCTGCCCCGGAGGAGCTTTCATAATTCGGGCGCATTGGTTGGTAGAGTGGCCGGCTTGCTCGACGGGGGTCAACGCGAGCACCATGACCACAAATTCAAGGGGCGCTGCATTCAATGACAGCGAGACCGAAACAGATGGCTGATGGCCAGGATAAATCCGACGACCTGATCGCCGAACTGGCCAAGCTGATGGCCAGCAGTGCTCAGGGCGCCGAGCCGGAGGCCAAGCCCGCGCCCAGGCTGGTCACGCTGCCCGAGACCCCGAGGCCCGAAGGGCAGGGGCCTGTTTCGATCCGTATCCCGGGCATGGACGCCCCCGCCGCGCCGGCCGCGGCTGTCAACTCTCCCGTGCCGCAGGCCAGTAGCCGTCCGGCGAGTGCCGCGCCCGTCCTGCGCATCCCGGGGATGGACCAGCCGTTCGGACCCAGTCCCGCTCCTGCTGCCGCGACACCTGCTCCGGTAATTACGCCTCCCGCGCCGGTGGAGGCCAAGCCCGCCGCGTCGTTCGATTTCGGTACGCTCCCGCCGGCTTCCACCAGTTTCAGGCCCGAGCCGATGTCCAACTGGCAGGATCGCGAGATTCCCAGGCCCGTGCCGGTTCGTGCCGTGGTGGTGGAAACCCCGCCCCCCGCGGATGCTCCGCATGCCGATCCCCTGGCCGAACTCGAGGCCGGGTTCGAGCCCGCCGTCGACGTCGAGTTCCGGCCTGCACCGCAGTCCTCGGCGCCGGCCCCGCGCCTCGAGCCGATCATTGCAGCGCCGCGGCCCGCCGCTCCGGTCGCCGCTGTCGTTGCGCCGCCGATGGTCGCCGCGGCCCAGGCCTCGTCGCCCGGCGACAGTTTCGATTTCGATTTCGGCTTCGGCACGGAGCCGCCCACCCCCATCGCCGCGCCCGAGCCGCGCCCCCAGGCCCGGGTTGCCGCACCTGCGGCACCGGTCCCCGCGGCAAGGCTGCAGCCTTCCTCCGATCCGATCGCCGACCTGATCGCTGCCGACCTCGATTCCATCGAGGCCGAGGTCGTATCGGAAGAGCCGGCACCACGGCCCGTGCCGGTGCAGCCGGCAGCCCGCCCGTTCCCGTTGCCGAGCAGCAGCGTTTCCGCCCCGCGCCCGGCAGCCAGCATGCCGCTGCGCACGCCCGCTTCCATGGCGCCTGTGCAGCCCGCGCCCCGGCCCGAGGATCGCTTCGGCGTCGCCCCGGTGTTCGGCCCGACCAGCAAGGTTCCGGCCCCCAAGCCGCAGCCCTCGGCTGAGCGCGATCCGATGGATGAGATCGAGAGCCTGATCGGCGAAGCCGTTCGCGTCGAGCTCACCAGCGAGAAGCCGGCGCCGGTGCAACCCGCGCCGCAGGCCGCGCCGATAGTCCCGCCGCTCACCACCGGCTTTGCGCCCCGGCGCGCCGCCCTCAAGGACACCGAGCCGCAGGTTCCCTCCGCCGAGGCCGCGATTCTCGCAGCCGCCGCCGCGAGCGGTGCCGAAATTGGCCGCGTCGACGGCATGGCCGCCGAGCAGAGCCCCTACAAGCGCGTCAAGGCCAAGCCCGAGCGCCGCCCGGGCGGCCTGCGCCAGTATGTCGGCATGGCCGTAGCGGGCACGCTCCTGCTCGCCGCCGGCTTCGGCCTCTATTGGGTGCTCGGCATGGGCCGCGGCACCGATGCCGATGCGCCGGTGCTGCAGGCCGATGCCACGCCGGTCAAGCAAACCCCGCCGGCTGCCGCCGCGCCTGCCACCCAGCAGGGCTCGGTTGTGTTCAACGAGCTCGACGGCAACGCCGCAGCCGCGACCGCCAACGAACAGCTCGTCTCGCGCGACGATACTGCCGAGACCAGCGTCGCCGACGTTGCCCGCACCGTGGGCGAAGGCGACGATGCGGCGAGCGAGAGCGAACTCGCCAACCGCAAGGTTCGCACCGTGACCGTGCGCCCGGATGGCACTATCGTCTCCGGCGATGAAGCCGTCGCCGGCAACGAGGCACTGCCCGTCGATCGTCCGGCCGTGCCGGACCTGCCGGGTGCCGACGTCCAGCCCTCCGAGCTGCTCGCCGCCGTGCCGGATGCCGCCACTGCCGATCCGATCGGCGACGCGATCAGCACCGAAGCCCCGGCAACCGACAGCACTCAGCTCTCCGCCCTTGCTCCGACTGCTGCCGGCCCCGCGCCGACGGTCGATCCGAGTATCGTCGCCCCGATTCCGGTCGCCCGCCCGGCTGATCGCTCCGTCCTCGGCGGCGGCGCCAACCAGCGGGTGGCTGCCGTCGAACCGACCCAGCCGGTCGACCTCGTCGCGGCCCCTGCGGCCCAGGTCGAAGCCCCCGCCGCGCAGCCGACGGCGTCGGTCGCCAGCGGCAGCGGTCCCTACGTGCAGCTCAGCTCGCAGCCGACCGAAGGTGACGCGCAGGCCTCGCTCCGCACCACGCAGACCCGGCTCGCCAACCTGCTGGTCGGCCGCAGCCTGGCTGTCCGTCAGGTCGACTTGGGCGCCAAGGGGACGTGGTACCGCGTGGTTCTTCCGGTCCAATCCTTCCAGGAAGCGACCCAGACCTGCGCCAGCCTCAAGGCCAACGGCGTCGATTGCGTGCCGATTGGCGGTTGATCGCCGCCTGCTGTTCCTTGACGCCCGTCTCGGTTAAGGACCAAGGTCCCTCAAGCTGAGCGGGCAGGCGACTACATGAGCGACACATCCTCGGACTGGTTCGCGACGCCGGATGCGCCGCGCGACGACGAAGTGATGTATGTCGACGTCGCCGGCTACGAAGGCCCGCTCGACCTGCTCCTCGATCTGGCCCGCCGACAGAAGGTCGATCTTTCCCGCATCTCGGTCCTGGCCCTCGCCGAGCAATATCTCGGCTTCATCGAGACGGTGCGCGAAAAGCGCATCGAGATCGCCGCCGATTACCTGGTGATGGCCGCCTGGCTAGCCTACCTCAAGAGCCGGCTGATGGTGCCGCAGGCCCCCAGCGACGAGGAACCGTCGGGCGAGATGATGGCGGCGCTGCTGCAGTTCCGGCTGAAGCGGCTCGAAGCCATGCGCAAGTCCGCCATGCAGCTCATCAACCGCCCCCGCCTCGGCCGGCAAGTGCACGCCCGCGGCCAGCCGGAACCGGTGCTGGTGGAGCGCCGCAATCTCTGGGAGGCCTCGCTCTACGACCTGCTCATGGCCTACGCCACCGGCCGCGAACGCAACGTGCCGCAGGAGTACCACCTGTTCGAGCGCAACGTCTGGTCGCTGCAGGAGGCGCGCGAGTTCCTGACGCGGCTGATCGGCGAAAGGAT
>NZ_JAQGJL010000026.1 GCF_028290645.1 Devosia sp.
TGGGTTAGCGCCTCTAGATCGGGCGGGTTGGGGTCATGGCCCGGTTCCCCACTTATCAGTGATCGTGCTTTCCCTAGCTCACCACTTAGCCAAACTATGACAGGTGTGCCCAAGTCGGCTTCGTCTAATTTTGTCTGAACTGTTGGTTTGCCCACCGCCATTTTGTTCCAGTAGCCGCGCGGGGGAAAGGGTATGCCAGCTTTCCGCAAGCTCTTCGCGAGCGCCACATCAGACACGCCCACCATGCCGGCCAAATCCCGCATTGGCTTTGACCAAGCGAACTCCAGCGCCTGGGATCGAGTAAGGCCAAAGGTCATCTTCCACCCGCTAGAAGGCGAGCATCCGCCCCCCGTGGCGAGGGGCGTGGTGCTTGAACTGTTAACCGAATGAGAGCAATCTAGATCGCGAAGCCTAGAAACTTCCGCGGTGGGCCCTTGGCGGGGCTAGCACTGCAGTCGCGATAGGCAGAGAAGGGCTTGGCGGCCCGATACTGCCGAAACTTTTGACCGCGCTCCACCGTGAGCGCGACCGGCTTACTATGCCGGGAGTGCCACGGTTATGCAATAGCCCCTCGGGGTAAAGGCTGTGGCGCATGTTTCGCGACATGTTTCTAGGCTCCCGGTGCCAGTGACGACTGCTGGCAGATGACCAATCGCGCCTAGAAATCGCGAGCGGTCCCGGCCCTACAAAGCCGGTTTCGCGAAAGTCCACAAAATGAAACACAACATCCTGACGCCCAAGGGCGAACGGTACGTTGCTGAGCACGGCAACGTCGTCGTCGCATTCCGTCTGCGGGAGCCGCTATTCAGCGTCCCCGGCATCACAGAGGCTGACGTCCGTCAAGCGGTACAGGCCGAAGTCGACCGGCTGATCGATTTGCTCGACGCCTTCGACGACGACCCGGACATCGAGACGATCGACTGGGACCTGGAGCCCAGCCTTGGCGGCATTCAGATCGCAGGTGAAGTCGACCTTGAGGCGGACAACGCCGACTGGGAGCCAAGCCTTGGCTGGCGCCACCACATCAACCAGTCCCGCATCGGCGGCGATCCCCACGGCTTCGATGACCTCGAGGGGGAACACGACGGCCGGGAGCCCGAACCCCTGGAGGCGGATTACGCGCCGCAAATGGACCGTCGCGTCTACGGGTTCGCCATCAACGGCTCCGGCGACTGCGAGCCCGGCGACGAGCAACTGGCATGAACCGGCGAACCATGATCATCGGTGCGGCCGGTGCTGCCCTAGCGACCACGACGCCGGTCGCGGTCCTTGCCGCGGTGCAACCGGCGGTGCCGCTCTCGGCGCCGGTGGTGGCAGCCCTGGAGCCCCCACTAAGCGAGCTGGGCATCGCCTACATCATAGCCACGCTAAAGACGGCCACGCCGGAACTTCGCAGCGAATACCTGCGGCGCGTCAGAGATACGGCGGGCCTCCTGGATGCGCCTGGCGAAGAGGATGTGCAAAAGTTCGCGGATGCGCTTGAGCGGTGGATGGCCACCCTATGAAGCGGGCCTTGGTCATCTGGCTATCCCGGCGTCGCGTACGCAAAGGCACGGCACTCCTGCGTGCAGGGCGTCGCCTCATTGAGGCAGAGGAACGCAGATGGGGGCTAGCACCTCCCGACTGGCGCTGGCGGGTGCCGAACGTTCGCCAGAGTCGCTGACAACTGGGGCCCGGGCCGAAATGGGTTCGGGCCCTTCTCTTGCTATTGCATTGGGGGACGTCCTGGGGGAAGCAAGATAGGCGATGCGTACATTATGCAGCAGATACAACGGCGTAGTTTGAGTTGCTGGCGGAGAGAAAGGGATTCGAACCCTTGAGACGGTTCCCCGCCTACACACTTTCCAGGCGTGCGCCTTCGACCACTCGGCCATCTCTCCGCATGCAGCGGCCGGGCCAAGCCCGGGGGTCTGCGTGTCCGGGGCTCGAGAGCCGGCCGGAGCGGGCGCAATATACTCATCGACGTGATGACCGCAAGGCACATAACAGCCATCGGGTACGCGGCAGAGCGTGCGAGGGGCAGAGTTGTCTTGTCGGCGCGGCGGCGGGCGTGGCAAAAGGGCGGAGGCGCCTGCCGGAGCCATCGGGGTCCGGCTTGGTGCAAGTGGACATGAGCGACTTCGATGCGACTGTTTTTGAGGGTATCGGGCACCTGGCTCCTCGGCGTGGCGCTGATCCTCCTGATCATCGACGGCACGCGATCGCTCGGCGCCAGCCAGCTGCTGTTCACCTCGCTGGCCGAGGACTGGACCTGGGTTCACGCCGACAGCCTCGTCGCGGTGCGGGCGTTCCTGTCGAGCCGGTTCTTCGGCGTGGTGCTCGAGCCGGTATCCGAGGCGATCCTCAGCTTCCCCGGCTGGGCGGTGCTCGCCGTGCCCGGGGCGCTACTGGCCTGGGCCGGCCGCTCGCGGCGCAGCCGCCTGTTCGTCCGGCACGACCAGATCTAGGCCGGGGACGCGCAGTGAGCCTGCACGATCGCGCTGAATACATCGCTTTCGTCACCGGCCTCGGCGGCGTGACCCTCAGCGAGCAATGGGAATCCCTCGTCGCCAAGGTCGGCGGCAAGGTGTTCTGCCTGCTCGGGGACACCACCGGCGACGTGGTGTTGAAGGTCGGCGAGATCGCCTTCGACGGGCTGACCGGACTCGACGGCATTGGGCAGGCGGCCTATTTCGCCAAGCGCCAGTGGGTGCGCGTGGTTCCGGGCGCCCTCCAGCCGGAGTTGCTCGAGGGCTATGTTCGCGAGTCGCACCGGTTGATCGCCCAAAAGCTCACCCGCAAGCTTCGGGCTGAGTTGGGGCTGTAAGCGCAGACCCCGAGGCCGTTGACGAAGTCGTTCAGGACTTCTTAACTACCGCCCATCCAAGCCATGAGGGGGCGAGAATGGTTGCGGGACTTCTCTATATCGTGGGGCTGATTGCCGTGGTGGTCACAGTCGTGATGGTGGGCCTGAACGCCCCCGGCGTGATCCAGACCTTCAACCAGGCGCTCGGATCGGCCAGTTCCGACCTCCTCGGAGCCGTCGGCGACGTGGCGCGGAGCCTGCAATGGGCGCTGTGGCCGTTCGTGGGCGGGCTGGTGCTGATGGGTCTCGGCCGCATCGTCATGCTGCTCGCTTCGATCAACCGCTCGCTGCGCGGCAACGCCTGAAGCGAAACGGGCGGCCCAATGGGACCGCCCGCTCGAGAATCGATGCGTGCCGTCAGGCGCGCGGCTGCGGCACGATCCTGAGATAGGGCTTCAGCGTCTTCCAGCCTTCCGGATACTTTTCGCGTGCCGCCTCATCGGAGACGGCCGTCACGATGATCACGTCCTCGCCGCTCTTCCAGTTCACCGGCGTTGCCACCTGGTGCTTGGCGGTGAGCTGCAGGCTGTCGATGACGCGTAGGATCTCGTCGAAGTTGCGGCCGGTCGAGGCCGGGTACTCAATCTTGAGCTTCACCTTCTTGTCCGGCCCGACGACGAAGACGGAGCGCACGGTCAGCGTGTTGTCGGCGTTGGGGTGGATCATGTCGTACTTGCGGGCGACGTCGCCCTCGACGTCCGAAATCAGTGGGAAATTCAGTGTCGCGCCCTGCGTTTCGGCTATGTCAGCGGCCCATCCGGCGTGATTTTCCAGCTTGTCGACAGACAGGCCGAGCACCTTGACGCCGCGCTTGTCGAACTCGGGCTTCAGCTTGGCGGTGTAGCCGAGCTCGGTGGTGCAGACCGGGGTGAAATTCTTGGGATGCGAGAACAGCACCGCCCAGCTGCCGTCGATGTAGTCGTGGAAGCGGATGCGACCTTCGGTGGTCTCGGCTTCGAAATCGGGGGCGGTGTCGCCGATGAGAATCGCCATTGTGAACTCCTTGGTGCGGTCGTTGCCGCTTCTATCGCGTGCCGCGGGCAATATCGAACGGCAACCCGCCGATTACGACGGCGCGGTATGAAATCTTTTTGTGTTTTGGCGTCAAGGCGAAACAACCGCTTCCGCGTGAGGCGGGCAGGCCGGCAAATCGGAGCGATGTGGCTAGATGAGTCCGAGCATGGCGCCCTGGTTGAGGGCCACGGCGCAGGCCGTCGGAGTGAGCGCCAGGGCCAGTGCCAGCGGCTGGCTGAGCCGGGCCACGCGTGCAATGAGGAACAGCACGATGATCAGCAGCACCGACGCGAGAAGGATCGTGGCGTTCTGCTGCAAGAGCGGGAACCAGCTGGGCATGACGTCGCCTCCCGAAGCCCTCTGGGGCCCCGAGCATGCTGCCTGTCGAGCCGTTTCTTCGCCGTTTCTGCGATAGCTCGGGCTTGATTAGAAATGGAGCGAGTTGCCGCTCAGATCCCGCCTGCCGCGGTACCTGCCGGTGCGGGGGTGGCCGGAGCGGCGCCGACGCCGCTGGGTGCGCCATTGCTCCAGGTAACGTCGAGCCCGTTCAGCGGCACCACCGAGAGCGACATCTTGCCCGAGCCTTGCTGCAGTTCGCGGGCATGCGCCAGATAGACCAGCGAGTTGTTCTCGGCGTCATAGATGCGCGACACCCTGAGGCTCTTCCAGATCAGCGAGCGGGCCTGCTGGAAGATCTCCTCGCCGCCCTTGCCGGTATTGATCTTGCCGATGGTGATCGGACCTGACGCGGCGCAGTCGACCGCCGAATAGGATGGGTCCTCGAACCAGTTGCCCTGCTGCAGCCGGTCGATCAGCGAGCGGTTGAAATAGGCGACATGGCAGACGACGCCCTTCACCTGCGGGTCGGCGACGGCCTCGACCGAGATGTCGTTGCCGGTCCAGTCGACCCCGACGCTGCCCACATTGGTGGAGTTGTTATTGCCGCACGCTGCGAGCGCGCCGGTGAGGACGAGTGCGAGGCCGACGGAGGCGAGGCGCTTGAGCATTGGGCGGGTTCCAGGGTTCGCGTTGCGGACGGCGGTGATGTGGGGACCATGAGCGCCCCGTACAACTAGGGGCGCTCCGATTGTTTTAGCCGCTCCTCCAGCCAGCGGACCAGCAGCGACAGCGAGATGGTCATGGTGAGGTAGAGGAACGCCACCACGCTGTAGGTCTCGAAGAACTTGAAGCTGCCAGACGAGTACACCTTGCCGAGCTGGGTGATGTCCTGCACCCCAAGCGCGGAGACCAGCGCCGAATCCTTGATCATCGAGACGAAATCGTTGCCGAGCGGCGGCAGGATGGTGCGGAGCGCCTGCGGCGCGACGATGAAGCGGAAGGTGTGTCGGCGGTTGAGCCCGAGGGCGCGCGCCGCCTCGATCTGTCCGCGGTCGACCGCCTCGATGCCGGCGCGGAAGATTTCGGCGATGAACGCCGAGTAGCACACGGTCAGCGCGAAGATGGCACGCCAGGTGAAATCGAAATCGCGCACCGTCAGCGGCTGCAGCAGGTCCGACTGGATGAGCGGCGTCAGCAGCCAGTTGGCCGCGACCACCATGGCGGGGGCGCCGACGAAGGCGACGTAGAACAGCGCCACGAGGATCGGAATGCCGCGGATGATCTCGACATAGAAGGTCGCGATCTGGGTGAGCCACGGGTTGCCCGAGGTGCGGGCGAGGGCGACGACGAGGCCGAGCAGGGCGGCGAGCGCGAAGGCGACGAGGGTTACCCATAGCGTCGTCAGCACGCCCTTGACGAGCACCGAGAAGATCTCGGCATAGCCCTCGTCGGTGACGATCGCCCAGAGGATGAACAGCCCGAGCAGCGCGATGGCCAGCAGCCACCACGGAAACTCGGCGAGACGCTTGTTGCGGGGGGAGGAGGGCAAGGTGAGAGGGGACGCGCGGGGCGGCCGCGCGTCCCAGCAATCGTTTTACGAGTTCTGCTGGCCGTACTCGAAGAACCACTTCTTGATCAGCGCGTCGAGCGTGCCGTCGGCCTTCATGGCGTCGAGCGCGGCGTTGAACGGCGCGACGAGGTCGGAACCCGGGGTGAGGATGAAGCCCAGCGGCTCGGACTTGATCGGCTCGCCGACCTGCTTGAAGGCGCCGGGATCGGCGCCGATGTAGCCGGCCGCGGCCGACTGGTCGGCGATCACCGCGTCGACATCGCCGGATTTGAGCGCCTGTACCGAGGCGCCGAAGCTGTCAAACAGCTTGACGCGCGGATTGGCTTCGTCGCCGTCGAGCACATCGTAAATGGCGGTGTAGAAGGCCGAGGTGCCGGCCTGCGCACCGAACAGCAGGCTTTGGTCAGTGGCGAAGCTGTCCTTGCCGATAATGCGGGCTTCGTCGGCGCGGACGAGGAAATACTGCTCGACGGTGATGAACGGCTTGGTGAAGTCGATCTGCGCTTCGCGCTCGTCGTTGATGGTGATGCCGTCGGCGCCGATGTCGAACTGGCCGGTGCGCACCGCCTCGATCATCACGTCCCATGCCGAGAGGTTCCATTCGACCTTGGCATTGAGACGCTTGGCGGCTTCGTTGATCACGTCGTATTCGAGCCCGATCCCGGCGCCGGCTTTGTCCGCGAAGTTCAGCGGGTAGTAGGCGTTCTCGGTCACTGCCTTGATGGTGCGGCCGCCCAGATCCGGTAGGGCCTGCGCCTGGGCGGGCAGGACGAGGCCGAGCGCCACGAGCGGCACGGCGAACAAAGTCAGCAAGGATTTCATGAGGCGGCGTTCTCCCGAATGGCTGTCGCCGGCGACTGTCACCTCCGCCGGCATTGGCGGCGACAATATCCGTGATCCTCGCGCGCTCTCAACCGGATTCTGGGAAACAGCTTGCGACGGGGCGCCGCGTTCAGGAATGTCCGTGTCGCGCAGCGGGCCCATGCGGGTGGTCGATGTGGCCGAGGTCGCGGCCCGGATCGATCCGGTCGCGCACCAGCTGCTTGATCTGCTTGGCGTCGGGGAAGCCGCCATCGCGCTTGCGCTCCCAGATCAGCGCGCCGTCGAGATGGATCTCGAAGATCCCGCCGGTGCCGGGGACCAGCGTCACCTCGCCCATTTCGAGGCTGAAGGTCGAGAGCACTTCCTGCGCCATCCAGGCGGCGCGCAGCAGCCAGTTGCATTGCGTGCAATAGGTGATGGCGAGTTTCGGCTTGCCGGTCATATCTGCGGGTCCGCCCAGTTGGAGAAGACGTTGGTCGGCAGGACCAGCACGTCTTCGTCCTCGTCGTCGCGGCTCTTCAGCGCGACCAGTTGCGCCGTGGTGGCATTGACGCGCTGCGCCAGGAGGCGCGCGATCTGCAGCAGCCAAGACGGGTGCGCCTCGAGCACGTTCAAGGCATCGCTGATGACGTAGAGCTGCACATCGGTGACCGCACGCACCGTCGCCGAATGCGGCCGGTCGAGCAGCACGCTCATCTCGCCGAAGATGGCGCCCGGCTGCTTGATGGTCGAGACGAACTCGCCGTCGCGCAGCACCTCGACCTCGCCTTCCTTGAGCACCATCAGGCTACCGCCGGCGTTGCCACCCTGCGCGATGAGCTCGGCACCGGCCGGGAAATAGTCGAACCGCAGCCACTCGTTCTGATCCGTCACCATAACCGCTCCCGCCCTGCACCTTGCGAATGGTAGCCGAGCTTGCCGCCGATGCGAAGCGCGCGATTCCGCTGGCCGAGCAGCACGGCAGCAGGGTATTGAGGCCCCGCGCCGGTCAGCTGCCGGTTGCGCCCCGAAACCTCCCGTCCCCGGTCCGTTGCCGGGCGCGACATTGGAGACCAGCCCATGGAAACCTCCGTGCTCGGCCGCCCGGCCGAGATACCCATCGATCCCGCGAGCGCCGTGCTCGACCGGGTGCCCAACCCGCACCCCGACATCGACTACCTGATCCGCTTCACCGTGCCGGAATTCACCGCGCTCTGCCCGATCACCGGGCAGCCCGATTTCGCCCATCTGGTCATCGACTATGTCGCCGACCAATGGATGATCGAGAGCAAGTCGCTGAAGCTGTTCATGTTCTCGTACCGCAACCACGGCGCTTTCCACGAAGCGACGACGGTGGAGATCGGCAGGCGCCTCGTCGACGTGCTGGCGCCGCGCTGGCTGCGCATCGGCGGCTACTGGTATCCGCGCGGCGGCATCCCGATCGACGTGTTCTGGCAGACCGGCGCCGCGCCGGCCAACCTCTGGCTGCCGGAGCAGGGCGTGCCGGGCTATCGTGGCCGGGGTTGATCGACCCGCCTTGAGTGCCCTTCGCGTTCGACTATGGTCACGGCGAATCGGGCGGGGGTGTTCGCATTGACTGAGGTTCAGGCCGGCGGGAAGCGCCCCCGCTACCAGTTGCTCGACAGCCTGCGCGGCGTCGCGATCCTCGCCATGATCGTGTTCCATGTCGCCTGGGATCTTTACTATTTCGGCTACTCCCCGGTCGACGTCACCACCGATCTCGGCTGGGTGATCTTCCAGAAGTCGATCCTCTCGAGTTTCCTGCTGCTGGTCGGGGCAGGGCTGGTCCTCGCCCATGGCAACGGCATCCGCTGGCGAAAGTTCTGGCGCCGTTTCGCCGTGCTCGTGGCCGGCGCGCTGCTGGTGACGGCTGGCACCTACTGGATGTTCCCCGACTTTTTCGTGTTCTTCGGCGTGCTGCATGCCATCGCGCTGTTCTCCCTCATGGGCCTCGCCTTCCTGCGCCTGCCGTCATGGCTCGTGGCGGGGATCGGGGTGGCGGTGATCGCGGCCAATTTCCTCTACAACGACCCGGTCTTTGCGACCCGAGAGCTGGGCTGGATCGGCTTCTGGCCGACCTCGCCGCCGACCAGCGACGTGGTGCCGATCTTTCCCTGGTTCGGCGTCGTGCTGCTGGGCATCGCCGGCATGCGGCTGGTGCTCGCCTCGCCCTTGGCCGGGCGGCTGGAGCAGGCCTACAGCAATGAGCCGGTGGCCCGCGGGCTCGCCTTCATCGGCCGCTGGAGCCTCGCTATCTATATCGTCCACCAGCCGCTGATCATCGGGCTGCTCTGGGGCCTGAGCCAGCTGCAGGCGCCGGTGCTGTCGCCACCGGTGTTGACCCAGTCGCAGGCTTTCGTGAAAAGCTGCACCGAGTCCTGCCTTGCCACCGGTTCGGACCTTGCCCGCTGCGACCGTTATTGCGGCTGCGCCGTCGAGCAGGTGGAGATCGGCAACCTCTGGGAGGCCGTGGCCGCAACCGACCCCACGCCCGAGCAGCGCACCCAGTTCAACGCGGTGGCCAATCTCTGCTCGGCGATGGCCGACAAGGCGCCCTAGCGAGTTGCCGCGCCATGCAGCCAACCCGACAATTCCGATCTGCATAATGCTCTCCATTGTGGCGCGCGCCGTGGCGGATGTTATACGCGGGAGGCAGGTGGCGGGTGGACAACCCCGTCGAAGAGGAGACGGACTATGCGTGTAGTGATTACCGGTGGCGCGGGAAACCTGGGAACCAAGCTGAGGGCGCATCTGGAGAAGGCGGACTGGGTCGAGGAAATCGTCGCCATCGACGTGAAGCCGTTCGAGGCTGGGGCGAAGACCAGGGCGGTGATCGCCGACCTCGCCGACCCCTATGACCAGCGCTGGCGGGAACCGGTGCAGGCGGCGGACGGCATCGTCCACTATGCCTCGGCCAATCCCGCTCCGACCTCGAGCTGGGCCGAATCGGCGGCGTCCTTCGACATGACTGCGAACCTGCTCGAGCAGGCGGGCGGTGGCACGAGGCCCTGCCGGTTCGTCTTCGCTTCGTCCAACCACGCCATGGGTGGCTACAAGGATGCGCCGCTCCCGGCGGACGGCAAGATCCGGATGTCGACGCCGCAGATGAGCGGCACGCGCTACCATGACGGCACCGGCTACAAATGGGGCTCGGCCTATGGCGCGACCAAGATGCTCGGCGAGCGCGTCTGCGCCGCCCGGGCCGCGGCGACCGACGGCCGGATCACCGCCGTCTCGACCCGCATCGGCTGGTGCCAGCGCGGCGCCAACCTCGCGACGACGCTGACCGGCGGCGGCGCGGGCGATCGCAGCGAACAGGACCCGGAGGTGCTGGCGCGCAACATTCGCTGGTTCCGCAACATGTGGCTGTCGGACGCCGACCACGCGCGGCTGATGGAGGCTGCCCTGCGCGCCGATGCCGCCAAGTGGCCGGCGCCGGCGATTACCGTCTCGGGCATGTCGAACAATGCGGGCATGCCGTGGGAAATCGACGAGGCGCGCCAGTGGATCGGCTACGACCCGCAGGACGATGTGTGGGCGGATCTGAAAAAGGCGGGCATCGCCTGATCCGGCGTTGCACTGCATCTTCTCGCGTCGGTGAAGCGCCGGACTTGGCGCTTCACCCATATTGCAGCGGGTTCGCGGCAGGGAGATAAGCGGCACGAAAGGCCTGTTCCATCGGCGGCTCGCTTCGGCTAGGTTCCGCGCGTTTTCAGAAAGGCCCCCGCATGAGTTTTTCCAGCATTTTCGCCCGCATGGTTGCCTGGATCGGCGCTGCCGCCATTCTGGCGCGCCGCTTCAACGAGCCGCAGCGTGCGCCGGTCTATGGCGGGACGCCTGAAATTCCGCCGGCCCGCCCGCAGAGCATACCGACCCTCAAGATGCCCACCGCTCGCGGCTGGTCCGAAGGCCAGACGCCGGTCGCGGCCAAGGGGCTCAAGGTCAACGCCTTCGCCAAGGGCCTCAGGCACCCGCGCTGGATCCACGTGCTGCCCAATGGCGACGTGCTGGTCGCCGAGGCGCTGAGCGTGCCGGGACCGGTCAAGACCGCCTTCGACTATGCGATCGTCTCGACCATGCGGCGCGCCGCAGCGGTCGGTGAGAGTCCCAACCTCATCACGCTGCTGCGCGATGCCGACGGCGACGGCGTCGCCGAGGTCCGCGAGACCCTGCTCGAGGGGCTGAACCAGCCCTTCGGCATGGCGCTCATCGGCTCGACGCTCTATGTCGGCAACACCGACGGCGTCTACGCCTTCCCCTATACCGAGGGAACGACCCGCATCACCGCGCCGGGCAAGAAGCTGATGAACACGCCACCGGGCGGCCACTGGACCCGCAGCCTCCTGGCGAGCGCCGACGGCAAAAAGCTCTATGTCGGTGTCGGGTCGGACAGCAATATCGGGGAGAACGGCATGGCCGCCGAACAGGGCCGCGCCGCAATCCATGAACTCGACCTCGAGACGGGCAATAGCCGCATCTTCGCGGGCGGCTTGCGCAACCCGGTAGGCCTGGCGTTCGAGCCGAGCACCGGCGGGCTGTGGACCGTGGTCAACGAGCGCGACGGGCTGGGCGACG
>NZ_JAQGJL010000032.1 GCF_028290645.1 Devosia sp.
GATCTGCGCGCTGCAGGCGGCGATGGACGGCTACGAGGTCGTCACCCTCGCCGATGCCGCGCACCGCGCCGACATCGTCGTCACCGCCACCGGCAACAAGGACGTCGTCACCCTCGACGACATCCGCAATCTCAAGGACATGGCGATCGTCTGCAATATCGGCCACTTCGACAACGAGATCCAGGTTGCCGAGCTGCGCAACTTCAAGTGGATCAACGTCAAGCCGCAGGTCGACATCGTCGAGATCGCCGCCGGCCGGCGCATCGTGCTGCTGAGCGAAGGCCGCCTCGTCAACCTCGGCAACGCCACCGGCCACCCGAGCTTCGTGATGAGCGCCTCGTTCTCCAACCAGACGCTGGCGCAGATCGAGCTCTGGACCAACGGCGAGACGCTGGCGCATGAAGTGCATGTGCTGCCCAAGCATCTCGACGAGAAGGTGGCGGAGCTGCACCTCGCCAAGCTCGGCGCGAAGCTGACCAAGCTTTCGAAGCCGCAGGCCGAGTATATCGGGGTGAGCCCGAACGGGCCGTTCAAGTCCGGGCAGTATCGGTACTGATCGATACTGCCCCTCACCCGGCCGCTACGCGGCCACCCTCTCCCTCAAGGGGAGAGGGAAGAGGGGCGTGATGGTGCCCATGCGTCCCCTCTCCCCTTGAGGGAGAGGGTGGCTCGGCGAAGCCGAGACGGGTGAGGGGCAGTGCTCACCCGGAAAAATATTCCCCCGCAAATCACCCGCGCGTTAACGAAGCGTTCACTGTTCGGACTCGGGTCAACTCCCCATCATGGGTCATTCCCCGCTGTTCGCATACAATTAGACTCTTTTTGCGCGATTCCCGGCCCGGTAATGTCTGGTGATTCGGCGGTTACGCGTTTTTGACCGGCCGGATGCGCGGCGAATCACTGGGGCTCGGCGCGGCAGCAAGTGCGGTGTTCGCCGTCCACTCCGTGGCGGCGATGAACAGCAAATCGGTTAGGGGCAGTATATGGCGCCGGATAGGGTCCGGAACGATTGGGGATTCGCGGGTCTATCAGCGAGTCTGGCAACCCTGTTGAGCGCGTCGCCTGCCCTTGCCCAGGGCATAACGGTCACCAACGTCATGGGTGCGGCGCCGGTCGCCATCGCGTTCGGCGCCGGGGCCTTCGGGCTGCTCGCCATGGCGGTGGTGCGCAGCATGCTGCGCGACGGGCGGATGGCCCGGCAGCGCGCCGCCGAGCAGATCGCCAGCCTCCGCGCCCGGGTCGACGAGTACGAGGCGCTGCTGTCGGGCGGTCGCGAGATCATCGTCTTGTGGGCCGAGACCGGCGAGGGCCCGCGCTTTCTGGGCCAGGCCTCGGCGCTGCTGCCGCCCGGCCGCCGGGCCGAGGCGGTGCTGGATTTCGGCTCCTGGCTGGGCGAGGCCGACGCGGACCGGATCGACCGGGCCATCGAGACGCTGCGGGTCGGTGGGCGCGGCTTCGATATGACGCTCAGGGCCAATGATGGCCGCGTGGTACGCGCCTCGGGCTCGCTGCTCGGCAACGGCGCGGCGCTGCGTCTGCGGCCGGCGGGAACGCAGCCGGCGGGCGAGATCGGCTCGACCGCCGCAACGACCTCTGCTGCCCCGCAAGCCGCTACCGACTATTCCACCGCCCGCACGGTGCTGGCGAGCCTCGGCAAGCCCGCCTTCCTCCGCGACAGCGCGGGGCGGCTGGTGTTCGCCAACGCGGCCTATCACGACCTGGCGCGGGCGCTGGGCCGCAAGACCAGCGACAGCCAGCCGGCGGAGCTGATCGATTTCGGCCTGCTGCAGCGCAACCGCGCCGTGCTCGGCGATGCCCGCAAGTCCCAGAGCACCATGGTGACGCTGGGCGAGATCGGCGATTTCGAAGTCGTCGATTTTCCGGTGAATGGCGGGTCCGCGGGCTATCTTCATGCGCGGCAGGACACGGCGCGGGAGGCCGGGCTGTCGCACCTGTCGGCGATCATCGATGCGCTCGCCTCGCCGATCGCCATCTTCAACGCCAACCGCGAACTGGTGCAGTTCAACCGGGCCTATTGCCTGTTGTGGGATATCGACCCGAACTGGCTGAAGCTCGGCATGGACGAGCGCGCCATCCTCGACAAGCTCCGCACCGACGGCAAGCTGCCCAACGAGCCGGACTACCAGGGCTGGCGGGCGCGGCACCTCGCCTCGTACCAGCTGCGCGTGCCCAAGGAACTCGAGCCCTGGCACCTGCCCGACGGGCGCAGCGTGCAGGTGATCGCCGCGCCGGCCGGGCCCAAGGGCGGGGTGATCTATGTCTTCGAGGACATCACCGACCAGCTCAATTTGAAGAGCCAGCACAAGGCCGTGCTCGACGTGCAGCGCTCGACGCTCAACGCGCTCTCCGAAGCCGTGGCGGTGTACGGCACCAACGGGCGGCTGACGCTGTCGAATCCGAAACTCTCCACGCTGTGGAAGCTGCCGGCGAACCTCCTCAGCGATAACCCGCATATCGACCAGATCGCGGAAGCGGCGGCGCGAGCCCTGCCTGAGGATGGGGCGACGATCTGGCGCGACCTCAAGCGCTCGATCATCGACCTCAACCCCACCCGCTCGGACCGGCAGGGTCGGATCACCCGGGCCGACGGCAAGCTGATCGACTATGCGGTGGTGCGCCTGCCCGACGGGCAGACGATGATGACCTTCCTCGACGTCACCGAGAGCGCCAACTACCAGCGCGTGCTGAAGGAGCGGAACGAGGCGCTGATCACCGCCGACCGGCTGAAGGACGCGTTCGTGCAGAACGTCTCGTACGAACTGCGCTCGCCGCTCACCAATATCATCGGCTTTGCCGACCTCCTCGCCTCGGGCGCCGCCGGGGCGCTGAACGAGAAGCAGCACAGCTACACCAACTATATCCGGGCCTCGAGCGCCACGCTCGGCGTCCTGATCGACAACATCCTCGACCTCGCGACGGTCGATGCGGGGATCGCCCAGCTGCAGCCGGAGCCGCAGGACGTGGTGGCACTGGTCGACAAGGCCCGCGCCGGGCTCGCCGCGACTTTCCCCGACATCGACGGGGAGCGCTCGCTCAACCTCAAGGTGGTGATCGAGCCCGACCTGCCGCCGTTCGTTGCGGACGGGGCGCGCATTATCAACGTACTCTACAACCTCCTCTCGAACGCCGCCCGCTTCTCGGAGCCGGGCGGCGAGGTGCGGCTGACGGTGAGCGGGCGCACCGGGCGCATCCAGTTCATCGTCGAGGACGAGGGCGCGCCGATGAGCGAGGAGATGCGCATCGCGCTGCTCGATCGCAACGATGCGCTTTCGGGCGCGGCACGCCAACGCGGCGCCGGGCTGGGGCTCTCGATCGTCAGGGCTTTCGTCAACCTCCATGGTGGCACCATCAATGTCGAGCGGCGCGAGCCGCGCGGCACGCGGGTGATCGTCAGCCTCCCCAGCGACGCGGCGATGGCCGGCGCGGCCGAGTAGGACTTTGCGTCGGGCGCCATCCTCGGCTATCGGAGGCGGATGAGCCTCACCGAGACCCTGTTCCTCGCCGACGACGAAGCGACCGCCGCCCTCGGCCGCCGTCTTGCGGCGGCGTTGCGCCCAGGCGACCTGGTGCTGCTCGAGGGCGATCTCGGGGCCGGCAAGACGGCGATGGCGCGCACCGTGATCCGGACTCTGAGCGGCGACGACCGGCTCGATGTCCCCTCCCCCAGCTTCTCTCTGGTGCAGCCCTACGAGGTCAACGGCACCCCGGTGCTGCATGCCGATCTCTACCGGCTCGGCGGCCCGCGCGACGTCGATGAACTGGGGCTATTCGACCGTCCCGAAGCGATCGTCCTCGTCGAATGGCCGGAGCGTTCGGACGAGGTTGTGGAGCGGGCGACGGTCTCGATCCGGCTCGCCATTCCACCCGGTGGCGAGGGCCGCAGCGCGACGATCCAGTTCACCGATGGACGAGCGTTCTAGCACGCTGGACTTCACCGGCCTGAGCGAGTCAAATCGCCGACCATGCGCCGCGACTCGCTCCATTCCATCGCTCCCCACGCGCCCTTCCTCGCGACGCTCGCCGAGCGGGTGCTCGATGGTACGTTGCTGGGCGACTGGCCGCGCGAGGGGCCGTTCTGGCTCAGCGACATCACCATCATCCTGCCGACAAGGCGCGCCCGGTACGTCCTCGCCGAGGAGTTCGCAAAGCGCCTGGGCGGCACGGTGCTCCTGCCCGATATCCGCACCTTCGGGGGGGAGACCGCCGACGAGGAGCCGTTCCTGCCACCGTTCGACGCGCCGGCGGCAAAGCCGGTGGCTTCGCCACTGGAACGGCGGCTGACGCTATCGCGGCTGGTACGGGCATTCGTCGAGCGGTCGGAGAGTTTTTCGACGCCGCCCAATGCGGCCGAGGTGTTCTGGCTCGCGGATTCGCTGGGCGGCGTCATCGACGACCTGACCATTGAGGCCGTCGCGGCGAGCAAGCTCAAGGAGCTGGTGCCGGCCGAACTCGCCGACAACTGGCAGCAGATTCTCGACTTTCTCGACGTGGTGCTCAGCGCGTGGCCGGCCATCCTCGAGGCCGGCGGCAAGATCGATGCGGCGGCGGCGCGCAACGACCGGCTGCTGCGACAGGCGGCGGCAGCGGCATATCTCTACGGCGACCGCCCGGTGATCGCCGCGGGATCGACCGGCTCGATCCCCGCGACCGCCGCACTGCTCAGGGCCATCGCGGGACTGCCGCGGGGAGCGCTGGTGCTGCCGGGGCTCGACACATCGTTCAGTGCGACGCAGCACCAGCGGATGCTGGAAGGCGAGACGATGGAGGGGCATCCGCAATACGGACTGATGAAGCTGTTGCGCGGCCTCGGCGCGGGCGTTGCCGACGTGCGTGAGCTGGCGGGCGACGATGCCCGTACGACTGTGGTTCGGGCGGCGCTGGCGCCGGCGGCGGAGACGCCGGCCTGGGCCGAATGGCGCGCGGCGCTGCCGGTGGGGGCGGCGCTGGCCGGAATGAGCGTGCTGGCGGCGCCCAGCGCCGATCTCGAGGCGCGGGCGATCGCGCTCGCGGCGCGGGCCGCGCTGGTCGAGCGGAAGACCGTGGGCATCGTGTCGCGCGACCAGACGCTGGCCCGCCGCATTGCCGTAGAACTGAACCGGCACGGGATCGAGGTCGACGACGCGGCCGGCACGCCGCTCTACCAGTCGGGCGCCGGGCGGTTGGCGCGCCAGGTGCTGGCGGTGGCGGCCGGCAACTATGCGCCGGTCGACACCATCGCACTGTTGCGCAACGGCGCGGTCACGCTGGGGCTCGAACGCTTCGCGGTGCGACAGCTCACCGACCAGCTCGATCTGAAATTGCGGGCCGAGCGGCCGTTGCCCGGACTTGCGGGGCTTCATGCCCTGACCGAGAAGGAAGAGCTGCACGAGCTGCTGAACCGGCTCGGCGAAGCGATGGCGCCGATGCTTGCGCTCGGGGAGACGCCACAGATTTCGGCGGTCGAACTCGCGACGGTGCTCTCCGGCGCCATGGACGCCCTGACGGGCGGCGCCGACCTGCCGGGGATGGTGGAGTTCCGGCGCTGGACCGAGGATGTGGCGGCACTCGGACCCTCCGGGGCGCCGTTCCCGCCGACCAATCTCGACGCCGTGCTGGCGGCGCTACTGGCCGGCACCAAGGCCCAGGCGCCCGGGGCCAAACGCGACGACATCCACATCTGGGGCGAGCTCGAGGCGCGGCTCCAGAGCCCGGATCTGATGATCCTCGCCGGGATCAACGAAGACATCTGGCCGCCGGTGGCCGATCCCGGGCCATGGCTCAGCCGCGGCATGCGGATCGGCATCGGGCTCGAGCCGCCGGAGCGGCAGCAGGGCCAGGCGGCGCACGATTTCGCCATGGCCGTGGGCAACGCCGAGGTCTTGATCGCCTATGCCGCGCGCATCGGCACGTCACCCGCCCTGCCGTCGCCATTGCTGCAGCGGATCGACGCATTCGTGGGCGAAGCGGAGAGCAAGGCCCTGCGCGAGCGGGGCGAGCGCTGGCTCGCCGAGGCGCAGGCGATCGACTACGCGGGCATTCCGCGCCCGGCCGAGCGGCCGGCGCCCAATCCGCCGGCGAGCATCCGGCCGCGGCGGCTGAGCATCACCGAGGTCGAACCGCTGATGCGCTCGCCCTACGACATCTATGCCAGGCACGTGCTCGGCCTCAAGCGGCTCGAGCCCCTGGGCACCGAGCCGAGCGCCAGGGAGCGCGGCACGATGATCCACGGGGTGTTCGAGCGCTTCGTCGAGGCGGGGCACGATTTCGAGTCGCCCGAGGCGCTCGGCGCGATGATGACGATGGCGCAGCAGGCCTTCGCCGGCCTCGACGCCATCAAGGAGCGCCGCGACATCTGGCTCAAGCGCTTCGACCGGGCGGCGCGGCAGTTCCTCGAATACGAACGGCAGCGCGACGCCGATATCGTCGAGCGTGCGGCCGAGAGGAAGGGCGAGTGGGTCTTTCCCACGCTCGACGGCTTCGTCCTCGTGGGCAAGGCCGACCGGCTCGACGTAAAGCGGGACGGCACGCTCGAGATCATCGACTTCAAGACCGGCGGGGTGCCGCAGCCCAAGGACATGATGG
Source organism: Devosia sp. (assembly GCF_028290645.1). GTDB lineage: Bacteria > Pseudomonadota > Alphaproteobacteria > Rhizobiales > Devosiaceae > Devosia_A. The sequence goes on from NZ_JAQGJL010000032.1 coordinate 6,583, forward strand.
CATTCGATGCGCCGCAACTGCTGCTCGAGGCGGCGATGGCGAAGGCCGGCGCCTTCCCCGACATGCCCAGCCGCGATACCTCGGCGCTCACCTATATCAAGATCGGGCTGGGCCCGGCCGCGTTCCAGATAAAGCCGTTCAAGCTGCGCGGCGGCATGAGCCTGATGCAGGCGGTGGACGAGATCGTGCGGCGCACGCAGGGACACATCGATGCGTTCCTGCTGCACCAGCTGCCGATGGCGGCGCGCATCCGGCCGCGGGTGGAAACCGGCCGCAAGTCCTATCCGGGCGACTACGACCATCTGGCCCGCACCGACGAATGGACCCTGACGGCGGGAGTGGACGATCCATGACGCGCCGCCTGCTTGCTCCGATGCCGGAGCCGATCGTCGCCAGCCAGCGCAACGCGTCGGACCCCGCGCGGTCCGTGTGGGTGACGGCCAATGCCGGCTCGGGCAAGACCTATGTGCTGACGGCCCGCGTCCTGCGCTTGCTGCTCACCGGCGTGAAGCCCGAGGAGATCCTCTGCCTCACCTACACCAAGGCGGCGGCAGCCGAGATGCGGGGCCGCGTCGCCGAACGGCTGGGCAAGTGGTCTCTGGCGAGCGAGGCGGAGCTGGCAGACGACCTCACGGCACTGGGCGGCATCCCGCCCGATCCGGCCATGCGGAGCCGGGCCCGATCGCTGTTCGCCCATGCGCTCGAGACCCCGGGGGGCCTCCGCATCCAGACCATCCATGCGTTCTGCGAGAGCGTGCTGCACCGGTTTCCGCGCGAGGCGGGGGTGCCGTTCGACTTCGCCGTGCTCGAGGAGCACGTGCGGGACGGCATGCTGCTCGAGGCGCGCGAGACCGTGCTGGCGGCAGGACTGCGCGGCAGCGGGCTTGCCGGAGCGGTCGAGACGCTGTTCGGGCTACTCAGCGATTTCCAGATCGAGACCTCGATCGTCGAGGCGCTGAACCAGCAGCGGACGCTGCGGCGCGTGCTGGCGCAGCCGCAAGCAGCCAAACGCGAGTTGCGCCGGCTGGTCGGCGATGTCGGCACGATCGAGGACGTGCTGGCCGAGATCGCCGCGGGCTACGGGCTCAGTGCGGACGACCACGCCTCGATCTTTGCGCTGGTGCGGCCCGATCCGGGCGGTACCGATTTCGTCGACCGGCTGAGCCAGATCGATCCGGCACGGCCGGACCCCGAGGCGCTGCTCGACGCATTCCTCACCCAGGCCGACCGCACGGCGCGGAAGACCCTCATCAAGAAGGCGACGGCGGCGCTCATCCCGGATGTCGCGGCACGGGTGGTCGCCGAGGGGGCGCGGCTCGAGCGGCTGAACCACAAGCTCAGTGCGGCGGAACTGGTCGAGCGCAGCGAGGCGATGCTCGACATCGTCGCGGCGATCGCGGCGCACTACGAGCAGGCCAAGCGGGCGCGCTCGCTGCTCGATTTCGACGACCTGATCGAAAAACTGGCGGCGCTGCTCAGGAACGAGGCGCAGGGCCTGTGGGTGCGCTACAAGCTCGACGCCCGCATCAGCCATATCCTCGTCGACGAAGGCCAGGACACCAATCCGCAGCAATGGGAGGTGATCGGCGCACTGGTCGACGATTTCTTCTTCGGCGACAGCGCCGCCGACCGGCCGCGGACCGTCTTCGCGGTGGGCGACCAGAAACAGTCGATCTTCTCGTTCCAGGGCGCCGAGCCGGAGGTGTTCATCGACGCCGGCCGCAAATATGCCTTCAGTGCCAAGGCGGTCGACGTCGAGGTCGACCATGTGCCGCTGCGCCACAGCTTCCGTACGCTGCCCAATGTGCTGGCCGCGGTGGACCAGGTGTTCAAGCGACCCGACCTCCAAGCCGGAGCGCTGGAGGACGAAGGGCTCCTCCACGAGACGGCGCGTGCGGAGGGCGGCGGCATGGTGACGCTGTGGCCGCCGATCAAGGACAGCGCCGAGGAGACCGACCCCGACAATTGGCCGACGCTGCCGCCCGATGCGGTAACGAGGAGCGCGCAGCGGCAGGTCGCGGAACGCATCGCGAAGACGATCAAGTCCTGGATCGCCGACAATCGGCCGCTGGGGCCGCGCGGGCGGGCGGTGCGGGCCGACGACGTGCTGATCCTCGTCCAGGTCCGCAGCGTGCTGTTCCACGAGATCATCCGCGCCCTGATCCGCGAGGGCGTGCCGACGCCGGGCGCGGATCGCCTCGCGGTCACCACCCATATCGGCGTGCTCGACATGATGGCGCTGGGCGACGTGCTCAGCAATCCGGCCGACGACCTGCAACTCGCCGCCCTGCTCCGCTCGCCCCTGTTCGAGGTCACCGAAGACGACCTGCTGGCGGTGGCGCAGCCGCGCGAAAAAGGCCAGTGGCTGTGGCGGGCGCTGGAGCAATCCTCAATTCCATCCGTGCGCGCCGCCCATGAGCAGGTCAGGGCCTGGCGCAGCCGGCTGGATTTCGATCGGCCGTTCAACTTCTACGCCGACGTGCTGTACGCGGGCGGCGGCCTCAGGCGGATGCGGGCCCGGTTCGGCAGCGAGATCGACGACGTGATGGCGCAGTTCCTCGACCTCGCGCTGCTGCACGAGCAGTCGGCCCAGCCCTCGCTGCTGGGGTTTCTTGCCGAGCTCCGCTCGCGCGAGGTGACGATCAAGCGCGAGCTGGCCGAAGGCGGCGCGGGCGTGCGGGTGATGACGGTGCATGGGGCCAAGGGGCTTGAGGCGCCGATCGTCATCCTCGCCGATGCGGCGAGCACCGAGCGCGGTCGCGACCGGCGCGCCATCTACATGCGCTCGCGGCCGCCGCTGTTCATCCACGCCTCGTCCAAGGACATGCATGTGTCCCAGACCATGGAGCACAAGCAGGCGGCCGAAGAGGCGCAACAGGCCGAATATTGGCGCAAGCTCTACGTCGCGATGACGCGGGCCGAGGACGAGCTCTACATCACCGGCTACCTCACCAAGCAGGGCAAGATCGAGGGAAGCTGGTACGAGGCGATCGAACAGGGGCTCGCCCCGCATGGCGAGACCGTCACGGACGCCGAAGGTACGGTCAGCGCGGTGATCTATCCCCGCGAGCGGGCGTTGCCGGCCCCGCTGATGCCGGGCGGGAACGCCGGAGTCCGAGGCGACCAGCAGTTGCGCTTGCCACCGCTGCCGGCCCACCGGGCGCGCCGCATCCTCCGGCCATCGGCCCTCGAATTGCCGGCCGACCCGCAGCAGACGCTGGCGACCCGGCTGGAGCAGAGCCTCGATCCGGAGACGGCGCGCCAGAGCGGGACGGCGCTGCACGCCTTGTTGCAGCATCTGGGCCGGGTGGCGCCGGCAGGGCGCCCCGCCGTCGCCCTCAAGGCCGCCGCGGCGCTGCTGCCCGATGCGCCGGCGCAGCACGCCGTGGTCGCCGGCAAGGCCCTGTCGATCCTCGGCAAACCGGAACTCCAGTTCCTCTTCGCCGAGGGCAGCCGGGCCGAGGTGCCGTTCCTCGCCACGGCGGAGCGGAATGGTGAGTCGGTGAGGATTGCGGGCCGGATCGACCGCATCGTCGTTCGCCCCGGGGAGGTCCTCCTGGTCGACTTCAAGTCAGATGCCGATCCGGTGATGGAACCGGGAGCGGTTAAGCCCGCTTATCTTATGCAGCTTTCGCTCTATGCGCTCGTTGCAACACAGCTGTTCCCGGGACGGAGTGTCGCTGCGGCTATTCTCTGGACTAGCTTGGAATCGCTGCTAAAATTGCCCAACGCTGCTTTGGCGGAGGCGGCGCGGGGGTTCACCATCCGGTGACGTTCGTTGAAGTCACACTGGACTCTACCTAGCTTTTGGACCAAACAGACCGCCGCTTTCAAACCCAAAAGGCAATCCAATGACAACCCACGTTTCCGACGCCAATTTTGGCGAGGAAGTCCTGTCCTCCAAAGAGCCCGTGCTCGTAGATTTCTGGGCCGAGTGGTGTGGCCCGTGTCGCGCCATCTCCCCGGTGCTCGAAGAGCTTTCGGCGGAGCTGCAGGGCAAGGTGAAGATCGTCAAGCTCAATGTCGACGACAACCCGAATACGACCGTGAAGTACGGCGTTCGCTCCATCCCGACGATGATCCTGTTCAAGGGCGGCGAGGCCGCTGACATGAAGATCGGCGCCGGCACCCCGAAGGCCGGGCTTGCGAAGTGGCTCGAGAGCCACGCTGCCTGACAAGGCGCGACACTCGCCATTTCTACCCAGAACGCCGCCGGCACCGCCGGTGGCGTTTCTCTTTTCCGGCACTGGGCTGGAATGCCGTGCCTTTCCTCGTCCGGCGACTCCGCGTAGCTTTCATCGGCAAATAACGATGGAGATGGCCATGGCGCAGCGCGTGAACGATGCCAATTTCGATGCCGAAGTGCTCGGCGCCAGGGAGCCGGTGCTGGTCGACTTCTGGGCCGAGTGGTGCCCGCCCTGCAAGGCGATGGACCCGATCCTCGACGACCTTGCGACCGAACTCGCCGGCAAGGTGAAGATCGTCAAGCTCGATGTCGACGGGAACCCCTCCACGGTGGTCAAGTACAATGTCCGCGCCATGCCGACCCTGATCGTGTTCAAGGACGGCCAGCCGGCCGACTTCAAGGTCGGCGCCGGGCAATCGCGGGTGCAGCTGATCAAGTGGCTGGATCAGTTCGCGGCGTAACTTGCCGGCGGAGGCCGGTGCCTCGCGCCCTTATCGCTGGGAAACGCGTTGAGGCAGTGTCAGACCGGCGGGGTACCGTTGCGATAGAGCACGTCCCCGGCGAGATACAGCGAACCGCAGATGACGACGCGGGCGCCGGGGATCCCGGCGGCCGACTTGAGCGCTCCGATCACCGAGCTTTTCGCCTCGGCATCGAAGCCGGCGCCCTTGGCCGCGCCGGCAATGGTCGCGGCCGAGTGGGCGTTCTGCTCGCCGGGGATACCGAGCCCATAGACCTTCGCGACCTTGCCCTTGAACGGGGCGAGGAAATCGGTCGGGGTGCGGTTGTTCATCATGCCGAGGATAATGACCAGCGGCTTGGGGCGCGCTGCCTGCATCTCCTCGAGCGCCACGGCGAGGGCCGCCGCGCCATGGGCATTGTGCCCGCCATCGAGCCACAGTTCGTCGCCGGCGGGCAGCAGGTCGCGGAGCTTGCCCTTGAGCGGCATCAGCCGGGCCGGCCAATAGACGTTGCGCAGGCCGCTGGCGATCTGGGCCTCTGTGACCGGCAGCCCGAAATGGCGTACGGCGGCAATGGCGAGCGCCGCGTTCTCGAACTGGTGCGGGCCGATGAGACCGGGCGCCGGCAGGTCGAGCAGGCCGGCTTCGTCCTGATAGGCCAGCCGGCCATTGTCGGCGGCGCCGGTGAAGTCCTCGCCCTGGTAGAGGGGAGTGATGCCGAGGCGGCGGGCCGCCTTG
>NZ_JAQGJL010000050.1 GCF_028290645.1 Devosia sp.
AGGGTTAAAATTATACCGTCGAGCGGTTTGGCAAATATACTCGCACGCTGAGCCCGGGATTGAACATCATTACCCCGTTCATCTACGGCGTCGGGCGGAAGATTAACATGATGTAGCAGGTGCTCGATATTCCGCACCAGGAAGTGATCACCCGCGACAATGCGTCGGTGACGGCCAACGGCGTGAACTTCTACCAGATCCTCGATGCGGCGGCCGCGGCCTACGAAGTGGCGCATCTCGAGCACGCCATCCTCAACCTGACGATGACCAATATCCGCTCGGTGATGGGCTCGATGGACCTCGACGAGCTGCTATCCAACCGCGATGGCATCAACCAGCGCCTGCTCAAGGTGGTGGACGCGGCGGTGAGCCCGTGGGGCCTCAAGATCACCCGCATCGAGATCAAGGACATCGATCCGCCCAAGGACCTGGTCGAATCGATGGGCCGGCAGATGAAGGCCGAGCGGGAGAAGCGCGCCCTGATCCTAGAGGCCGAGGGCAAGCGGCAGGCGGCGATCCTTTCGGCCGAGGGCCAGAAGCAGAGCCAGGTGCTGGAAGCCGAGGGCAGGCGCGAGGCGGCGTTCCGCGACGCCGAAGCGCGCGAGCGTTCCGCCGAGGCGGAAGCCAAGGCGACCGAAGTCGTCTCCAACGCCATCGCCGCGGGCAACGTGCAGGCGATCAACTATTTCGTCGCCAACAACTACATCAAGGCGCTCGAAAGCCTCGCCAAGTCGCCCAACCAGAAGATCCTGATGCTGCCGGTCGAGGCGGCGAGCGTCATCGGCGCCCTCGGCGGTATTGCCGAGATCGCCAAGGAGACCTTTGCTGGCGAGCGCCCTGCCACCCGGCCGAATGGCAGCCGGCCACCCTCGACCACCTGACGAACCAAGGAGGCAGACATGCAGGTCCTCGACTTCATCGTCACCCACGGGGGGTGGTCATGGGTGGTAGCCGGCCTGGTCCTCCTCGCGCTCGAACTGGCGGTGCCCGGCGGCGTCCTGGTCTGGCTCGGCGGGGCAGCGCTGGTCACCGGGCTGGCGGCCCTGCGCTACCCGATCTTCTGGCCGCTGCAGTTCGTCATCTTCGGTGTTCTCGCCCTGTGCAGCCTCGGACTGTGGCTCAGGTTCCGCGGCCCGGGCATCGTCTCGGATCGCCCGTTCCTCAACCGGCGCGCCCATCGCTTCATCGGGCAGGAGGCCGTCCTCGACGAACCGATCCGCGACGGTTTCGGCCGCCTGGCGCTGGATGACACCGTCTGGCGGGTGCAGGGCCCCGACCTCGCCGCTGGCGCCAAGGTACGGATAGTCGACGCCGACGGAGCGCTGCTGAAGGTCGAGGCCGCCTAGGAAGCCTGCGGCGGGCAAGGCTTCCTTAACCATAAGCTGCAAGGGTCCGTTGACGATTATCGCCCGAGACGGTGGACCACATGCGGACGAGGACAGCCGGCATTGCCGCCAGCGCGACGGCGCTGGCGCTGCTCGCGCTTCCAGCGGCCGCCGGCGAGTTCTATCCGCACGGCGACGGGTCCGGCACCAACAACCCCGGCCTGACGCTCGATGCAACCACCGCTTGCGAAGATTGCCTGTCCGAGCCGCCCTATGAATGGGGCGATGCGCCGTTCGATCTCGACTGGAGCCTTGGCCTCCGCGGCGGCATCAGGCAGGACGGCAGCGGTGGGGAACGGACATACGAAATCGTGGCGCTGCCCGAGTTCACCCTCCGGCATGAGACCCTCCGCGGCGGCTATGAAATCGGCATGGAAGGCGATGTCAGCTACGACGCGGGTGGCACGTTGCGCATCAACGCCCTCACCGCGAGGGCGGAAGGCGACTACCGGCTCGATCAACTGACCACGCTCGAGGGCCGTGCCAGCCTCGCCGCGTCGCAGGACGATCCGGCAGACCTCGACGCAGTCCCGAGTGTCGTTTCCGAACCGCTGGTGGTGACCGGCACGGGCGAGGCGAGCCTCCTGCGCAATCTAGGCGCACTGGATCTGACGCTGCGCGGCAAGGTTGGCCGGGTGGTGAATGGCGAAACGGTCTACGACGACGACACGACGCTCGACAACAGCTTCGAGAACACCACGCTCTATGGCGGCGGCGCGCGCCTCGGCTACAAGCTGACGCCCGGCCTTACCGCCTTCATCGACGCCGAGGCGGAACGCGAGCTCTACGACCAGCCGTCGCCCAGCCTGCGGGTCAAGCTCGACAACGTCACCTATGCCGGGCGCGGCGGGCTAAATCTCAAATACGGCGAGACGCTGGAGCTCGAGGGCTCGCTCGGCCTGGGCTATCGCGATTTCGGCGATGACACGCTCGCCGACTTCTCAGCCGTGCTCTACGACGCCAGGGCGGTGTTCCGGCCGGACGAAACGCTGGCGCTCAGCGGCACCTTCAGCACCACGATTTCCTCCCCCGGCAACGCCTCGGTGGCAACGGCAAGGCTCGCGTACGAGGCGGTGGGCGAGGTCAGCTACCAGCTGAACCCGTGGCTGCGGCTGCGCGGCGATGCGGCCTGGAGCGAGGCGCACTACCAGGGCATCGACACCGACGAACACAGCTGGGAGATCGGTACCGGCGCCGACTACCTGCTCAACGAGCACACCGACCTTACCGCCGACTACAGCTTTCTCAGGACCGAGAAGACCCCCGCTCCTGCCACCGACGAGCACCAGGTGACCCTCGGGGTCAGGCTTCACCGCTAGGGCAGTGGCTAGATCAGGCCGCGGATTTCGTTGCGGAAGGCCTCGGCGAGGTCGGGACGATCGAGGGCGAAGACGACATTGGCGGTGAGGAAGCCGAGCTTCGATCCACAGTCGAACCCCTTGCCGGCATATTTCACGCCGGTGAAATCCTGCGTCCTGATCAGCATCTGCATGGCATCGGTCAGCTGGATTTCGCCGCCCGCGCCCTTGGTCTGCTCGCCCAGCAGGCTGAAAATCTCCGGCTGGAGGATGTAACGCCCGGAGATGAACAGGTTCGACGGCGCGTCCGCGGGTTTCGGCTTTTCCACCATGCCGGTGATCTTGAAGCCGGAGTCGGGGCCGGCGCCGCGCGCCACGATGCCGTAGCTCGACACGTCCTTGGGATCGACCTCCTCGACGCCGATGATGTTGCCGCCGGTCTGCTCGTAGGTCTCCATCATCTGCTTGAGGACGCCGGGCCTGGCCTGGAACACCATGTCGGGCAATAACAGTGCGAAGGGCTGGTCGCTGACCAGCTCGCGGGCGCACCAGACGGCGTGGCCGAGGCCAAGCGGCTCCTGCTGGCGGGTGAAGCTGGACTGGCCGGCCGATGGCAGGTCCTTCTGCAGCTCGCTGAGCGCGTCGAGCTTGCCGCGGCTCTCGAGGGTGTGCTCGAGCTCGTACTGGCGATCGAAATGGTCCTCGATGACACCCTTGTTGCGCCCGGTGACGAAGACGAAATGCTCGATCCCTGCCTCGCGCGCCTCGTCTACCGCGTACTGGATCAGCGGCCGGTCGACCACCGTCAGCATTTCCTTGGGCATCGCCTTGGTGGCGGGCAAGAACCGGGTGCCAAGTCCGGCAACCGGAAAGACGGCTGTGCGCACGCGATTGGGCAAAGAAGGACTCCTGGAGGAAGGCTATAAGCCGTTTCTTAGCATCTCGCGAATTAGCGTCCATGCGATTAATTTCTGGTTGAGGTTTGAACCCATGACGATCCTGGTCACCGGCGGCGCGGGCTATATCGGCAGTCACATGGTGCTGCGGCTTGCCGATGCGGGGCAGGCGGTCGTCGTTCTCGACAATCTCAGCACCGGGTTCGACTGGGCCATCGACCACCGCGCCAGGTTCGTCGAGGGCAATGCCGGCGACATGGCGCTGGTCGGCAGGCTCATCGCCGAGCACGGCATCACCGAGATCGTCCATTTCGCCGGCTCGATCGTGGTGCCGGAATCGGTGGCCGATCCGCTGAAATACTACGCCAACAATACCGCCACCTCGCGCAACCTGATCGAGGCTGCAGTCAGGGGCGGGGTGAAGCACTTCATCTTCTCTTCGACCGCAGCGGTCTACGGCAATGCCGGCCTCGAGCCAGTGGCTGAGACCTCGCACCTGCTGCCGGAATCGCCCTATGGGCGCTCCAAGCTGATGACCGAGCTGATGCTGGCCGACGTCGCGGCGGCGCATCCCCTGACCTACGGCGTGCTGCGCTATTTCAACGTCGCGGGCGCCGATCCGAAGCAGCGCAGCGGCCAGTCCTCGCCGACCGCGACGCACCTGATCAAGGTCGCCGCGCAGGCAGCGCTCGGGCAGCGGCCGCACATGGGCATCTTCGGCACCGATTTCCCGACCCCGGACGGCACGGGCGTGCGCGACTACATCCATGTCAGCGACCTCGTCGAAGCGCATGCGCTGCTGCTCGAGTACCTGCGCAAGGGCGGCGCCTCGATCACCATGAACTGCGGCTACGGACGCGGGTTTTCGGTGCGTGACGTGGTACGGACCGTGAAGCAGGTGTCCGGCGTCGATTTCAAGGTCGTCGAAGAGCCCCGCCGCGCCGGCGACCCCGCCTCGATCGTCGCCCGCGCCGACAGGGTCCGGCAGGTGCTCGGCTGGCAGCCGGCGCATGAGGACCTCACGAAGATCGTCAGCGCGGCGCTGAACTGGGAACGCTATTTGGCCACGAGGAACCGGTAGCCCTCGGATCCAGCGTTGCCGACCCCCACCCCTGTTCCTTCCCCGCAAGGGGGAGGGAGACGATGGAGCCGAATATGCAGCTGAGGTTGGGACGACTGATCGGGAGGGTCTCCCTCCCCCTTGCGGGGAGGGGACAGGGGTGGGGGTCCACTCGCGCCGTCGTAGCTGCGCTGGCGCTATTTCTCCTCGCCACCCGCGTCCTCGCCGAACCGATTGAATCCTTCCCCTCGTTCATCAAGAACTTCGAGGCCACTGCCGTGGCCGCCGGGGTCAGCCGGGCCACCTATCACGCCGCCACCGACGGGCTGACGCCAGATCCGAACGTGCCGAGCCTCGTCGCATCGCAGCCCGAGTTCACGACGCCGGTGTGGGAGTATCTCGACAAGCGGATCACCGAACGGCGGGTCGAGACGGGAAAAGCGGCCATCGAGCGCAACCGGGCGCTGTTCACCGGTATCGGCAAGCGCACCGGGGTCGATCCCTACATGCTCGGCGCCATCTGGGGCATGGAGACGGACTATGGCTCGGTGCTCGGCAACAAGAGGTATATCCGCCCGATCATCCGTTCGCTGGCGACGCTGGTCCACCAGCGGCGCAGCCGGCTCAGGGAGGACGAGGCCGATTTCATCGCGGCGCTGAAGTTGCTGGAAATGAACCACATGTCCCCGACCGAGCTCGTCGGCTCCTGGGCCGGGGCCATCGGGCACCTGCAGGTCAACCCCTCCAACGTCGTCGCGCATGGTTCGGACGGCGACGGCGACGGCAGGATCGACCTCCACAACTCGCTCGCCGACGCCCTGGCGACCAGCGCGAAGTTCCTGCTCGATCTCGGCTACCAGCCGGGGCTCGACTGGGGGTTCGAGGTCGAGGTGCCGCAGGGCTTCGACTATCTGCTGGCAACGCGCGAACAGCTCCGCCCGGTGGGGTTCTTCGCGGAGCGTGGCGTCACGCGGGTCAAGGGGCGCGACTTCGCCAACCTCTCGACGCCGGTGTTCCTCTATGCGCCGGCGGGGCAGGGCGGGCCAAAATTCCTGATGACGCAGAACTACCTCATCCTCAAGGGCTACAATTTCTCCGACAGCTACGCGCTTTCGGTGGCGCACATGACCGACCGGCTGAAGGGCTCGGGCGGGTTCGTCGCCGAGTGGCCGCGGAACACGAAGTTCCCCGATCTGAGCCAGCGCAAGGCGATCCAGCAGGCGCTCACCAAGCTCGGACTCTACCGGGGCGCAGCCGATGGCCGCATCGGGCCGGTGAGCCAGGCGGCCTATGCCCGCTTCCAGGCGTCCCAGGGCGAAGTGGCCGACGGCTTCATCACGCTCCAAAGCTACGAAGCGCTGGCCGCCGCCGCGCGCTGACGACTCCGGGGTCGGGAACTCTCGGCCATCGCCTCCCTCCCCCTTGAGGGGAGGGACCGAGGGAGGGGGTGGTTCGGCGATCACCGATGGACCCCCACCCCCAGCCCCTCCCCGCAATGGGGAGGGGAGCAGTAGATTTCTCGCGAGCGGTCTTCAATTCACTGCCGTTCGTCGGCTAAATGCATCCATGCAGAAGAAGCCCAACCGGTTCGTGCTGTGGATCATCGGCCTCGTCGTCGCAGCGCTGGTGCTGACCGACATGCTGCCGATGTTCGTGCAGGCGCGCGAAGCCGTCATTGCTGCCCCGCCGGCGATCACGCAGCAGGCCGAGGACGGACGCGTCCTCGTGGCCCAGTTCGATCAGGCGCCGCGTCGCAAGCGGCGCACGCTGATGGATCTGCTGTTCGGCGATGACGAGCCGCAGCAGGAGCAGGCGCCGGTGATCGAAAAGCCGGTGGTGAAAAAGCAGAAGAAGGCCGCCGCCCCGCCGCCGCCGGCCAAGCCCGCCATCGAAAAAGCGGCCGGCGCGACCCGGCTCGCGGTGTTCGGCGACTCGATGGCCACCGATGTCGGCAAGGCGCTCGAGCGCTTTTATTCCGAGGACCCCAATATCGTCGTCCTCACCCAGGGCGTCGGCTCGTCGAGCTTCGTGAGGCCCGATTTCTACGACTGGCCCAAGGCCATCGGCGAGCAGATCGCGGCCAACAGCTTCGATATCGCGGTCATCCTGATCGGCATCAACGACCGCCAGAAGATGCGCCTCAACGGCGAGAGCTATGCCTCGCTGTCGCCGGAATGGACGACCGAATACGCGGCCCGCGTCTCGGGCGTGGTGAAGGCGCTGCGCGCCGCCGGCAAGCCGACGATCTGGATCGGGCTGCCGCCGATGGAGGCGCCGAAATTCGCCAAGGCGATGATCCAGGTCAACGAGATCCAGCGGCTCGCGGCGTTCAGCGGCGGCGCCGAGTTCCTCGATATCTACGAGCGCTTCGCCACCGAGGACGGCGCCTACACCGCGCGCGGCCCCGATCTCAACGGCAACCAGGTGCGCATGCGCAAGGATGACGGCATCCATTTCTCCGCCGCCGGCGCCGACAAGCTTGCCTTCTACCTGAGCCAGAGCCTCAAGAACTACTATCGCGGGGGCGGCACCGTGGGCATCGAAGTTGCCGACCCGCTGCTCGGCACCGACGCGCAGCTGATGATGCGGCCGCCCTACCAGGGGCTGGGCCAGATGAAGCTGCTCGAGGTCGCCGGCGCCGTGATCTCGCTCAGCAATGCCCCCAAGCGCGCCGCCGACCTCGTCACCGCCGACATGGCCGACGCCGCCCCGGTCGGCTTCGACCTTACGCAGATGATCGAAGCCCCGGTGGGCCGCGTCGACGCATTCGGGGTGGGCAAGGTGGAGAACCCCACCGGCAAGTGAGACGCCCCCTTCTGTCCGCCTCGAAGCTGCGTTAGCGTCCAGCGCAAGCAGGAGAGGATGACAATGCATTGCGTGCTCTGGACCTATAAGACGCCGGCTGGACTCACCAAGAAAAAGGCGGACGCGCTGTTTCTGAACGTCGCCGACAAGTATGTCGGCGTGCCGGGCCTCGTCCGGAAATACTTTGGCTACTCCGAGGACGGAACGGCGATCGTCGGTGTCTATCTCTGGCAGAGCAAGGCAGCGGCCGACGCGTTCTACTCGCCTGAATGGTTCGCCGGCGTCACCAGCCGCTGGGGCGCCGCCCCTGACCGCGCCGATTGGCAGATTCCACAGGTGGTCGAGAGCGTCAGCGGCGAGGTGATCACTGAAATGACCAGGGTAGCCGCAGAGTAAGGTTGCGCCGCCAAACGAAAGGGGCGCCGGAGCGCCCCTTGGACTGCGGGTGCGATGGCCGCTTACCGCGGCAGTTCTGTCGTCCCCATCAACCACTGGTCGATCGAGCGGGCGCACTGCCGGCCCTCGCGGATTGCCCATACCACCAGCGACTGGCCCCGGCGCATGTCGCCGCAGGAGAAGAGCTTCTCCTTGGTGGTCTTGTACTGGAAGGTATCGGCCAAGACGTTCCCGCGACGGTCGAGCTCGACGCCCGAGTCCTTCACCATCCCGTCCTGCACCGGGCCCAAAAAGCCCATGGCGAGCAGCACCAGGTCGGCCTTGAGCACGAATTCGGTGCCCGGGATCGGCTGAAACTTCTCGTCGGCGCGGGCGCAGTGCAGTTCCTTGACCTTGCCGTTCTCGCCCTCGAAGCGGACCGTCGCCACGGCGAAGTCGCGCTCGACGCCCTCTTCCTGGCTGGAGGAGGTGCGCATCTTCAGTGGCCAGTTCGGCCAGACCAGCAGCTTGTTCTCCTTTTCGGGAGGTGCGGGCATGATCTCGATCTGGGTCACCGACAGGGCGCCCTGGCGGTTCGAAGTGCCGATGCAGTCGGAGCCCGTGTCGCCGCCACCGATGACGACGACGTGCTTTCCGGTCGCGAGGATCGGGGCAACGTTGTTGAGCGGTTCGTCCGAGACGCGGCGGTTCTGCTGCGGCAGAAACTGCATGGCGAAGTGGATGCCGTCGAGTTCGCGGCCCGGGATCGGCAGGTCACGCGGCTTCTCGGCGCCACCGGCCAGGGCCACGGCGTCGTACTCGGCCTCGAGCTGCTCCATGGTCACGTCGTAGCCGACATGGACACCGGTATGGAGCGTCACGCCCTCGGCCTGCATCTGCTCGGCGCGGCGGTCGATGTGGCGCTTTTCCATCTTGAAGTCGGGGATGCCGTAGCGCATCAGCCCGCCGATCTTGAGGTTCTTCTCATAAAGATGCACGTCATGCCCGGCGCGCGCCAGCTGCTGCGCGCAGGCCATGCCGGCCGGGCCCGAGCCGATCACCGCGACCTTCTTGCCGGTCTTTGCCGGGTTGATCTGCGGCTTGATCCAGCCTTCTTCCCAGCCCTTGTCGACAATGGCGCACTCGATCGACTTGATGTTGACCGGGGTGTCCGGGATGTTCAGCGTGCAGCTCGCCTCGCACGGGGCGGGGCAGATGCGGCCGGTGAACTCCGGGAAGTTGTTGGTGGAATGAAGGTTCTTCAGCGCCTTCAGCCACTCGCCCTTGTAGACGAGGTCGTTCCAATCCGGGATCTGGTTGTTCACCGGACAGCCGTTGTGACAGTACGGGATGCCGCAATCCATGCAGCGCGCCGCCTGGTCGCGCGTGCCCTTGTCGCCCAGCGGAATGACGAACTCGTTGTAGTTTCTCAGCCGCTCCTCGACCGGCAGGTAGTCCCGGTCGACGCGATCGATCTCGAGGAAACCAGTGATCTTGCCCATCTGCGTATCCTAATTGAAGGTCTTCAACACGACGCATTCGCCGCGGATGAAAGTCATCTTGCCCAAGCGCTTGTCCTGGCTGGCCATCTGCTTGTAGCGCGCCACCAGGCTGCCGAGCCGTTTCTCACAGTCGGCCGAACTCATGTGGTCGCGGCGCTCCTGGTAGACCCCGGACACCTCTTTGCCCTTGGGATCAGCAAAGAACAGCTTCACGCCGGCCAGGTCGGGCAGCGGCTGCTGCCTCGGCAGTAGGTCGGTTGGCTTCTTGGCCCACTTGATCTTGCCGCCTTCGGTTACGCACTTGAGGCCGACGAACTTGGCGTCCGCCAGTTCGGGATGGCCTTGCTGCACCGTGAACGCCAGACCCTTCTCCGCCCAGAACAAATCGCGCTCGCAATATTGGGCCACGTCCTTGGCGTAGGTCACCGGAATGTCGGCGAGGATCGTCGTGTTCTTGTCGCTCGCCTTGAACTTGAACTCGACCTTCACCCACGCTTCGGACATGAGCGCGTACGAAGCGGTACCCGAACCGAGGGTGAGGACCGCAGCCATCGCCATGGCTGCGGTTGTCCTAAGGAGCGTTCTCATTCCGCCGCCTGCTGCATCGCGGCGTCGCGCGCCTTCTTCTCCATCGCCTGCAGCGCCTTGCGGTACTCGACCGGCATCACTTTCCTGAACTTGGGAAGGTATTCGTCCCAGTTGCTCAGGATGTGGTTGGCCCGCGACGAGCCCGTGAAGCTCTTGTGGCGCGCGATCAACTGGTACAGCCGCTCGGCGTCGCGGCGGCCGAGATCGTGGAGGATCTCGACGACGCCCATGGTCTCGAGGTCGCCGTGGTGGCCGTATTCGCGGCCGGAGATGGTCTCCTCCTCGACCACCGGTTCGAGCTCCACCATCGACATGTTGCAGCGGCTTTCGAATGTCTCGTCCTCGTCGAGGACATAGGCGACGCCGCCCGACATGCCCGCCGCGAAGTTGCGGCCGGTCTTGCCGAGCACCACCACCACGCCGCCGGTCATGTACTCGCAGCCATGATCGCCCGTGCCCTCGACCACGGCGATGGCGCCGGAATTGCGGACCGCGAAGCGCTCGCCGGCGACGCCGCGGAAATAGCATTCCCCGGTGATGGCGCCGTAGAGCGCCGTGTTGCCGATGATGATCGAGTCCTCGGGCACGAAGCCGCGGGCTTCGGGTGGCCTGACCACGAGGCGCGCGCCGCTCAGGCCCTTGCCGACATAGTCATTTGCCTCGCCGACGAGGTCGATCGAGATGCCGCGCGTCGCCCAGGCGCCGAACGCCTGCCCGGCGGTGCCGGTGAGCGAGATGGCGATGGTGTCCTCGGCAAGCCCCGCATGGCCGTAGCGCTTCGCCACCGCACCGCCGAGCATCGCGCCCGCCGAGCGGTCGACGCTGGCGATGGTCTCGACGATCTTCACGGGCGTGCCGTGATCGAGCGCCGGCCGTGCCTGCTCGATGAGCCGGCGATCGAGCACGTGCTGGATCGGGTGGTTCTGCACCTCGGTATGGGTGATCGACACGCCTTCGGCCGCGAACGGCTTGTGGAAGAGCTTCGAGAAATCGAGCCCCTTGGCCTTCCAGTGGTTCACCGCCTCGGTCTTGTCGAGCATCTGCATCTGCCCGACCATTTCCTCGAACCGGGTGTAGCCGAGTTCGGCCATCAGCTCGCGGACTTCCTCGGCGACGAAGAACAGGTAGTTGATGACGTGCTCGGGCTTGCCGGTGAAGCGCGCGCGCAGCACCGGGTCCTGCGTCGCGACGCCGACCGGGCAGGTGTTCAGATGGCACTTGCGCAACATGATGCAGCCGGCGGCGATCAGCGGCGCCGTCGCCATGCCGAACTCGTCGGCCCCCAGCAGGGCGCCGATCACCACGTCGCGGCCGGTGCGAATGCCGCCGTCGACCTGCACCGCGATACGGCCGCGCAGCTTGTTGCGCACCAGCGTCTGGTGGGTTTCGGAGAGCCCGATTTCCCACGGGCTGCCGGCATGCTTCAGCGACGTAAGCGGCGATGCGCCGGTGCCGCCTTCGTAGCCCGAGATCGTCACGTGGTCGGCGCGCGCCTTGGCGACGCCGGCGGCAACCGTGCCGACCCCGACTTCGGAGACGAGCTTCACCGACACCTGGCCGTCCGGATTGACGTTCTTCAGGTCGAAGATCAGCTGCGCCAGGTCTTCGATCGAATAGATGTCATGGTGCGGCGGCGGCGAGATCAGGCCGACGCCCGGGGTCGAGTGACGCACCTTGGCGATGACGTCGTTGACCTTGTCGCCCGGCAGCTGGCCCCCCTCGCCGGGCTTGGCGCCCTGGGCCATCTTGATCTGCATCATATCGGAGTTGACGAGGTACTCCGCCGTCACGCCGAAGCGGCCCGAGGCCACCTGCTTGATGGCCGAGCGCATCGAGTCGCCGTTCGCCATCGGCGTGAAGCGGTCGACTTCCTCGCCGCCCTCGCCGGTGTTCGACTTGCCGCCGATCCGGTTCATGGCGATCGCGAGCGTGGTGTGCGCCTCGCGCGAAATCGAGCCATAGCTCATCGCGCCGGTCGAGAAGCGCTTGACGATCTCGACCGCCGGCTCGACCTCTGTGAGCGCCACCGGCGCACGGCCATCCTCTTCGGCGGTCCTCAGCCGGAACAGCGAACGGATGGTGACGTACTTGTCCTCGACCTCGTTCACGAGCTTGGAGAATTCGCGATACTTGTCCTGGGCATTGCCGCGGGCGGCATGCTGGAGGTTCGCGACCGTCTCGGAGCGCCAGACATGCGCTTCGCCACGCTGGCGGAAGGCATAGTCGCCGCCGATGTCGAGCACGTCCTCGAGCACCGGCGAATTGCCGAACGCATCCCTGTGCCGCGCCACCGTCTCCTCGGCGATCTCGGCGAGTCCGGCGCCTTCGATGGTGGTGGCGGTGCCGGTGAAGTAGGTGTTTACGAACTCCGAGGTCAGCCCGACGGCGTCGAAGATCTGCGCGCCGCAATAGGACTGGTAGGTCGAGATCCCCATCTTGGCCGTAACCTTGAGGATGCCCTTACCGATGGCCTTGATGTAGCGGTAGATGATCTCGTCCGCGTCGATCTCGACGGGCAGGTCCGGCTTCATCGCGATCAGCGTCTCGAACGCGAGGTATGGGTTGATCGCCTCGGCGCCATAGCCCGCAAGAGCACAGAAATGGTGGATTTCGCGCGCTTCGCCGGTCTCGACCACGAGGCCCACCGAGGTCCGGAGGCCCTTGTTGATCAGATGATGGTGGACGCCTGCCGTCGCCAGCAGCGCGGGAATCGCCACTCGGTCGCGGCTCATGGCACGATCGGACAGGATGATGATGTTGTCGCCCGAATGCACAGCCATCTCGGCATCCGAGAACAGCTGGTCGAGCGCCCGCTGCATCCCCTCGGCGCCTTCCGACACCGGATAGGTGATGTCCAGCGTCTTGGAACGGAACGGATTGTCCTCCATGCCGCCGATGGCGCGGATCTTTTCGAGATCCTCGTTGGTGAGGATGGGCTGGCGCACTTCCAGGCGCTGGCGCTTGCCCCCGCCCTTCAGGTCCAGCACGTTCGGCCGCGGCCCGATGAACGAGACGAGGCTCATCACCAGTTCCTCGCGGATCGAGTCGATCGGCGGGTTGGTGACCTGGGCGAAGTTCTGCTTGAAATAGGTGTAGAGGAGCTTCGACTTGTTGCTGAGTGCCGAGATCGGCGTATCGGTGCCCATCGAGCCCACGGCCTCCTGGCCCGTCGTCGCCATCGGCGTCAGCAGCAGCTTCAGGTCTTCCTGGGTGTAGCCGAAGGCCTGCTGCCGATCGAGCAGCGGCACGTCCGAGATCTTGGGCTCGAAATGCACCGAGGGCAGGTCCTCGAGGACGATCTGCGTGCGCCCCAGCCATGTCTTGTAGGGATGCGCCTGTGCCAGTTCCGCCTTGATCTCCTCGTCGGAGACGATGCGGCCCTGCTTTAAATCGATGAGCAGCATCTTGCCCGGCTGCAGGCGCCACTTGCGCTTGATCTTTTCCGCCGGGATCGGCAGCACGCCGGCTTCCGAGGCCATGATGACCTCGTCATCGTCGGTGACGAAATAGCGGGCCGGACGCAGCCCATTGCGGTCGAGCGTCGCGCCGATATGAATGCCGTCCGAAAAGCACATGGCCGCCGGGCCGTCCCACGGCTCCATCAGCGCCGCGTGATACTCGTAGAAAGCCTTCCGGTCCTCATCCATCAGCGGGTTGCCGGCCCAGGCTTCGGGGATCAGCATCATGGCCGCGTGCGGCAGCGAGTAGCCGCCGCGGATCAGGAATTCGAGCGCGTTGTCGAAGCAGGCGGTATCCGACTGGCCGGGATAGGAGATCGGCCAGAGCTTCTGGATGTCCCCGCCGAACAATGGCGACGACACCGAAGCCTGCCGCGCCGCCATCCAGTTGACGTTGCCGCGCACGGTGTTGATTTCGCCGTTGTGGCAGACGAACCGATAGGGGTGCGCCAGCCGCCAGCTCGGGAAGGTGTTGGTCGAGAACCTCTGGTGGACGAGCGCCAGCGCCGATTCGAAATCGGGGTCGTGCAGGTCCTGGTAGTAGGCGGCGAGCTGGGCGGCGAGGAACATGCCCTTGTAGACCAGCGTCCGGCAGCTCATCGACACGATGTAGAAGTCGTTGGGCTTGCCCGCGAAGGCCGAATAAATCTTGGCCGACATCACCTTGCGGATAATGTAGAGCTTGCGCTCGAACTCTTCCTCGTCGGCAATGCCATCACTGCGCCCGATGATCACCTGCCGGTGGCAGGGCTCGGTCGCCACGATCTCGGGGTCCTTCGACAGCGAGGAATTGTCGGACGGCACGTCGCGCCAGCCGATGACTTCCTGGCCCTCGTCCTCGATGACCTTGTTGACGACGCGCTCCATCTTGGCGCGCAATTCGGCGTCCTGCGGCATGAAGATGAAGCCGACGGCATAGCGCCCGGCCTCGGGCAGCCGGAAGCCCAGCCGCGCGCTCTCCTTCAGGAAGAACTTGTGCGGGATCTGCACCATGATGCCGGCGCCGTCGCCCATCAGCGGATCGGCGCCCACGGCGCCGCGATGCTCGAGGTTCTCGAGGATGCGCAGGCCGTTCTGGACGATCCTCTGGCTCGGGGTGTTCTTGAGGTTGACGATGAAGCCGACGCCGCAGGCATCGTGCTCGCGCATCGGATCATAGAGGCCGCCCGCCTCCGGGCGCATCACACCAACCGGCAGATCGTCCCGATACGAGTTTTTGCGGGTCGTGGCATCCGTGACGGGGAGTGACATCTTTCCGTTCCGTGCATCAGCCATTTCGCAGTTCCTCGTGTTGGCAGTCGTGGTTGTTCCGGGCCTCTGGTCCCGGGGTCGTTCCTTTCGACGCGTCTTCAGCCCCCAGCCGTACCTCAGTGTACGGCCCGAAACCGACGGCGCAATCATTTAGTGGGGAGCGGCTCTGCATCCAAATGGCCGCTCGTACGGGCTCGATAAGGCCCCGCCCCTCCGTTTCCGCTCTCGTCAAGCGGGCCAGCCGGATCGACGTGTGAAACGCATCCGGGGAGACCGGCCGCTCACGAAATTGGACAGACGTGCTGTCCTATCCCGCATACATTTGCATAATTCCAAATTGCGAGCAAGCGCCGGCGGCCACTTTTTTGCCGCGATATGACAGGGCGTCGTAGGAAACCGCATGGAGAGAATAGGAAAACAATAGGAGTTTGAACCTGCGCCTGGCCTGAAAAAGGTGGGGAGGGCTGTCTCCGCCCGTCGGAGGGTAATAGGAAATCGGCCGCAGTGCGCTCGTAGATGCCAGCCTGTCGTGACTCTTCCATCGACATCCAGCCAGTCAGATGTGCATGTTTCGCCTTGCGAAATCCCCGGAGGCAGCATGTCCGCATCACCGCGCCCATCCTTCATCGCCAATATCCGCGACGGCCTCAGCCCTCTAGACGATGGCGGCTTTCCGGACATGGTCGGCATGGGCAGCCCGATCGGGCGGGCGCAGGGGCTGACCCGCATCGGCATCCACTACGAGATTACCCCACCCGGCGGCCGCTCGAGCTTTCCGCATGCCGAGAGCCTCGAGGAGGAGTTCGTGCTGGTGCTGAAGGGCAAGCCGGATGTCTGGATCGACGGCACTCTCTACGAACTCGTCGAAGGCGACTCGGTGGCGTTTCCCGCCGGCACCGGCATCGCCCATTCCTTCCTCAACAACAGCACCGAGGACATGCACCTGCTTATCGTCGGCGAGCACGACAGGCCCGGCAACCGGTTGCACTACCCGCTCAACCCCGAGCGCATGGCTGAGTTCGCCAAGTCCAATCGCGCTTGGCTCGACGCGCCGAAGCGATCGCTTGGCCCGCATGACGGGAAGGCAAGGGCGGGGACGCGGCTGAACTAACCATGCCCCGGACTGCAGCGCCAATGGTGCGCCGCCTCCTGCCCATGCCTTTGAGGGACCGCCGTCGCTCTACGGCCCCTAAACCTCTTCGTTTGCGCTACTCCAAGTGGCTCCGCAGGAACCACAAATCCTTGTCCAGCGCCCGCGAGAACGCGGTGAAAATATCTGCCGTATCGGCATCTCCTGCATCGTCCGCCGTGTCGATCCCCTCGCGGGCCGATCTGCTCAACGCGGCGTAGCGATCGACCAGCGCGCCGACATGGTCCGAGACCTTGCGGATATCGGTGGGGTAGGGCGCAAGCTTGCTCGTCTTGCTCACCGTCTGCAGCGTTCCCAGCGCAATGCCGTCGAGCTGGGCGACCCGCTCGGCGATGATGTCGACATGCTCGTCGACGTCGTCGCGCAGCTCATCGAGCAGCTCGTGCACGGCGATGAAGGTCGGGCCCCTGAGGTTCCAGTGCGCCTGCTTGGTGATCAGCGCCAGGTCGATGGCATCGGCAAGGCGCGCGTTCAGGAGGTCGATCATCGCCGACTTGGTGTTGGATGCGAGGCCGATTTCTGGGGATTGCATGGGGAGGCTCCAGTGCTTCTTGGACTCTGTGGAACGGTGACACGGAGCCGCTGGTTCCCCCATGACCAACGTCAAACAAAAAGGGCGCAGCCGTCGCGGACCGCGCCCTCTTTTCCGTTCACCCGGTCCGGCAGAGCGCCTGGCGAACCAGGTCGTTCATGACCGGAATTAGTTGACCGTCTTGTCCTCGAGGGTCTTGGCAGTCCCCCCGATCGGAATCTGGCGGGCCTTCTTGCTCTCGGGAATCTCGCGCTTCAGCTCGATGTGCAGCAGGCCGTTCTCGAGGTTGGCGCCGGCGACTTCGACATAGTCGGCAAGCTGGAAGCGCAGCTCGAAGGCGCGCTCGGCAATGCCGCGATGCAGGAACTCACGGCCCTTGTCCTCGGTCTCGGCGGGCTTGGCGCCCTTTACGACGAGGTTGTTCTCCTTGCTCTCGATGGCAATGTCGCCATCGGCAAAGCCGGCAACGGCGATCGAGATGCGGTAGGCATTCTCGCCGGTCTTTTCGATATTATACGGAGGGTAGGACTTCGCCTCCTGGCCCACCAGGGCGTCGAGACGGTTGAAGACCCGGTCGAAACCGATGGTCGAGCGATAGAAGGGGGAAAAATCGTAGGCAGCCATTTTCACATTCTCCTCTTGAGCAACGTGGATTTCGGGTGTCCCATATGCGCTCCCCTACAGGGCAAACACACATTCCCGGGTGTCCCGGTCCCCGGGAAATCCCGGCGGACAGCCTTGATTTAGGAAGCCTTTTCGACCGTTCAAGCCCCCCGTTCATATCGATGAACCGAAGATGAATACCGCGATCAAAGCCGGTTCAGACAGACGCGCCTATAAGCGGGACTGTGCTTACTGTCTGCTGCAGGGCACATCGAATGCGCCGCCTTCACCCGCCCCCCGCAAGGCGGCCATCACAGGAAAGCCAGTGCTTCCAACGAGGCGCTGGCTTTTCTGTTTCCACGACGCGGCCTGGCGCGGTTTACGGCGGCGTTTCCGCCCGTCCGGGAATCCAGTAAGACGGCGGGATTGCAACCGCAGGACGAGAGATGAACGCCATCGTCGATGCCAATGGTCCCTCGCTCGCCGTGGTGCCGTCCAATCCGGTGCCGGAGGGCGCGCGGGTGGGCTTCTTCACCACCTCGGACAAGGTGCAACTGCGCTACGCCACCTTCCCCAAGGGCGCGGGCGCGGCCAAAGGCACCATCTGCCTCGTCCAGGGGCGCACCGAGTTCATCGAGAAGTATTTCGAAACCATCGCCGATTTCCGGTCGCGCGGCTTTGCCGTCGCCACCTTCGACTGGCGCGGGCAGGGCGGCAGCCAGCGGCTGATCGGCAACAAGCGGCTCGGCCATGTCCGGCGCTTCGACGACTACTGGGAGGACCTCAAATCCTTCCACGGCTCGATCCTCCTCCCCGATTGCCCGGCACCCTACTATCTCGTCGGGCACTCGATGGGCGGGCTCGCCTCGCTCTATGCCGGCATCCGCGACCGCATGATGTTCGAGCGCATCTTCCTCTCCGCCCCGATGATCGCGCTCGACGGCCAGCCGTTCGGCATGGCCGGGATGGCGCGGCTCACCGGTACCCTCGCCGCGCTCGGTCTCGGCCGGCTGCCGATCGGCAGGCGCGGCGACAAGGCGCTGTCGCAGCTGAGCTTTGCCGGCAATCCGCTGACCTCCGACCTCATGCGCTTCACCCGCGGCGTCGACGTGGTGAAGGCGCGTCCCGATCTCGAGATCGGCTCGCCAACCATCGGCTGGGCCGCCGCGGCGTTCGGCGCCATGGCCGGGGCCGCGACCGACCAGTTCCCCGGCGCCGTCCGTATCCCGGTGCTGATGCTGGCTGCGGCACGCGACGAAATCGTCTCGAGCGCCGCCACCGAATCGCTGGGCCTCAGG
Source organism: Devosia sp. (assembly GCF_028290645.1). Lineage (GTDB taxonomy): Bacteria > Pseudomonadota > Alphaproteobacteria > Rhizobiales > Devosiaceae > Devosia_A. The sequence goes on from NZ_JAQGJL010000050.1 coordinate 18,202, forward strand.
ATGCGCACCGGCCGCCACATCATGATCCCCGGCGCCCGGCACGAACTGTTTCTCGAAAACGACTCGATCCGCGGCCAGGTGCTCGCCGCGTTCGACGCGTTCATCACCCAGCAGAGCACTTAGACATCAGCGATCGCCTTCTCCCCTTGTGGGAGAAGGTGCCCGAAGGGGCGGATGAGGGGTGCTCTCCGCGAGCACATCGCCCTTCGCTTCGCTCAGGTCGCGCTACACTTCGTTGCGCGGACCCCTCATCCGGCGCTTCGCGCCACCTTCTCCCACAAGGGGAGAAGGCAAGTGCGGAGAGCCCGAGTTCACCCCCGCAGCACCGCCATCGCCGCCGCATGCAGTTCCGGCGTCGCCGCCGCCACGCAGTTGCCGCCCTGTTCGGCCCTGCCGCCGTCCCAGGTCGTCACCACCCCGCCGGCATTCTCGATCAGCGGGATCAGCGGGCAGATATCTACATCCTTGAGCCCCGCCTCGACCACGAGGTCGATATGGCCGGCGGCCATCAGCGCATAGCCGTAGCAGTCGAGCCCGTAGCGGGTGGTGAGCACGGCGCGGCGGAGGCGGGTCCACGGCTCGACGAGGCCGGTGCGCTCGAACAGGTCGGGCGAGGTGGTGGTGAGCTTGGCCTTACTCAGCTCGATCACCTTCGAGGTCTTGAGGGGCTCCTTGTCGAACCCCCGGTAGTAGGTCGCCTCGCCAGGGAGGCTCAGGTAGATCTCGCCGGTGAACGGCTGCCCCATCAGCCCGGCCACGGCCCGGCCGTTGACGGTCAGCCCGATCAGGGTGCCCCACACCGGCACGCCGGTGATGAAGGCGCGGGTGCCGTCGATCGGGTCGATGATCCAGGCGAACGGCCCGGAACCGGCCTTGTCGTCCCACTCCTCGCCGATGATGGCGTGGTCGGGGAAGCGCTTGCCGATCAGCTCGCGAATCGCCCGCTCGGCCTCGCGGTCCGCTTCGGTCACCGGATCGAAACCTCCGGCCTCCTTGTTGTCGACGGCGAGCCCGGAGCGGAAGCGGGGCAGGGTGTGGCTGGCGGCGATCTCGGCGGCATCGAGCAGGGTGGTGCGCACGAGGTCGGCGGCGAGGCCGCCAAGAGGTGTATCGTTCATGTCAGCCTTCCGGGCCCGATTTTGTGAGATGTACCAATGATCTAGCCGCGGGGATCAGGCCTATTCCACGAATACTGTGTGACGGCGATGATTCATTTTTGCAACAACGCCCGCCGTTTTTCTGTTGAAGACTTCGAAGCGGCTTGTGGTGAGGGGCAAATCAGTTCACGCCAGTAGTTGCATGATGGATGGGCGGCTTCGGCGCCTCTTGCCTCCACTTAGGCAACGTACCTCGGCCGCCAATCGTTTCCTCCCTTGACTGGGCCGCTCCGGCGGCCCGTTTTTTCGTGGGATGTGCTTCCGCGACTACCAAGAACATCGCAGATTGGCGCGAGTTCAGCGCTGCCCCTCACTCCGCCGCATACTTCTCGGTCGCCGGTACCGGCGGCGCAAGCACGGAAACATCGAGCCCGATCAGCGTCGTCAGCAGCCGGTCGATGAGTTGCCGCATGGCGGCGAAACCGTCGTTCTTCTCCAGCGTCACCTCGTTCATGTAGAGATGCCGGCTGACCTCGATCTGCAGCGCGTGCACCCCATGCTGCGGGCGGCCGTAGCTGCGCGTGCAGAAGCCGCCGGCATAGGGCCGGTTGCGGGCCACGCGCAGTCCGGCCCCGGCGAACATCATCTCGGCGAGGTCGGCGAGGATCGGGGCGCAGGTGGTGCCGTAGCGGTCGCCCAACACCACGTCCGGCCCGAGCCGGTCGCCCGTGCGGGAGAGCCGCGGCATCGAGTGGCAATCGATCAGCACCGCCACCCCGAAAGCGCCGAACGCCTCGCTGAGGAGCCGCTGCATGGTGGCGTGGTAGGGCTGGTAGATACCCTCGATACGCATGCGCGCATCGTCGAGCGTCAGGCGCTCCCTATATATGGGCTTGTTCTCGGCGACCACGCGGGCGAGCGTCCCGAGCCCGGCGGCGACGCGGGGGCTCGTGGTATTGAAGCGCTCCGACAGCGGCTCGACGAACATCGTCGGGTCGAGCTCCCAGGGCTCGCGGTTGACGTCGAGATAGGCGCGCGGGAAATGCGCCCGGATCAGCGGCGCACCCAGATGCGGGGCACGGCCGAACAGCTCATCGACGAAGGCATCCTCGGACTGGCGAATCGACAGATGGTCGAGCCGGGTCATGGCGAGGAAGCGCTCGGGATAGTCGCGGCCGGAATGAGCGGAATTGAACACCAGCGGCGCCATCATCCGGCGGGGCCGGATGGTTTCGAATGCTGGCCTGTCCCAATAGTCGGACTGCACCGGGTCTCCTTCAGCGCCGAAGCGCTGTCTCCTTCAGCCAATCTGCCGCGCTCGGCGGGGATTGTCCATAAGGCCGGAAGGGGCATGTTCACACTTGTTGGGTATGGGTTCTCGATCGAGAAAACTTGCTTTAAACATCACGCACTAGAGTCCCTTGGCAGAAGCCGACCAGCGGGGACGCCCAAGAGGACATGATGAAGCGCATCCTGCTCGCCGAAGACGATAACGACATGCGCCAGTTCCTCACCCGCGCCCTGAAAAGCGCCGGCTACGAGGTGGTTTCCTTCGACAATGGCCGATCCGCCTACGAGCGGCTGCGCGAGGAGCCGTTCTCGCTGCTGCTCAGCGATATCGTGATGCCCGAGATGGACGGGATCGAACTGGCCCGCCGCGCCACCGAACTCGATCCGGACCTGAAGGTGATGTTCATCACCGGTTTCGCCGCCGTGGCGCTCAACCCCGACTCCGAAGCCCCCAAGGACGCCTCGGTGCTGAGCAAGCCGTTCCACTTGAAGGACCTCGTCCACGAGGTCGAGCGGCTGCTGGCGGCCTGACCGGCACGTTACAGTCGTCGCCCCCAACTCGATTTCATTCCCGCGAAAGCGGGAACCATTTCTCCACCCGAACGGGCGGACAACTGTGTCCCCGCCTTCGGGAGATGACATCCAGAACGCGGACACCGCAGTCGGCTTGCCTTCTCCCCTTGTGGGAGAAGGTGGCGCGAAGCGCCGGATGAGGGGTCCGCAACACGAGAGTGTTGCGCGATCGGAGCGAAGCGACGATCGACTGGAGTGCGCTGATAGAGGGCCAGCATCGCCTGGCGATGCGCGCTTCGAGCCCTTGCAAGAAGCGACCTCCATCCGGCAAAGCCGCCGCCTCCAACCCCACTTCCCCCACCCCGGAATTGACCCTTGACCCGTAAACGGGTTTTATGGTCTATCGCGCTCGCAACGACGGGCGCTGCCCGGTGTTGATGGCGAAGTGATGGGTGTATAGCTCAGCGGGAGAGCACTACCTTGACATGGTAGGGGTCACAGGTTCAATCCCTGTTACACCCACCATCCTTTGCCCCAAGGACCCTCAAGTCCTTGAATTGCCGAGCAAAGTTCGGCGCAAAGAATTGACCGCGGTGCCGCAAGAGCGGTCCCGGCCGCGGTTCGAACGGATGGGTGTGTAGCTCAGCGGGAGAGCATCGCCTTCACACGGCGGGGGTCACAGGTTCAATCCCTGTCACACCCACCATCCTTTCCGGGGTCTTGCAGTGCCGCAGGGCGGTGCGCGTCCGTGCAGATGGTCCGGGAGCCTCAATTCGCCGAGGGCCAGCAATACTGCCGGTGTCCGGCCGGTAGGGCCATGACGATGCCCTATGGGACAAATATAGCGCGCAAGACCATCGCCATCTCTCCAGCAATCAGTCTGTCGCGACGCTTTCGTTGGCTGAGATGCAGGCTTGGCAGGTGCAAGCGCGACATGGCATCACAGGCACTTAGAGCAAGGCGGGCTTCGCTCGAGCCATGTTGCGAATGATACGCAGCTCGCCCGCATCGAAACGCTCACCGGCAAAGTCCTTGGTCGACTCCTCGAAAGCCTCAGTCGCCTGCCCAAAGACGGTCCCGTCGTGCAGCTCGATGGCTATGTTGTCCACATGCGCCAGCCAATCGAGTGCCCCGTGCCGCCTGTCACCAAAGATAACAACTTCGGCCCCCTCGATATCGACCTTGAGGAGCGCTATCCGGTCGGCTCTCGCCAATTTCACTATTGTCGGAATGTCGATCGCGTCGAACCCGTCCGGATCATCCGTATCGACTTCCATAACCTGTTGCGACCATTCGCGACCATCGCCAAAGCCCCGCTCGCGCAGGCCAAGTCTTGCCGGATGGGACCACACACCCGACCGCACAGCGACAACCCGATCGCCGAACCGGCGCGTATTTTCTACGAGGCATGAGAAGTTGCCGGGCTCCGGCTCGATCGCTACGACATGGCAGGAGGGAAAACGGTCTAGAAGGTAGACGGCAGCGAAGCCAACGTTGGCGCCGCAATCAACAATCAAGCCTTTCAGCTCGCCCTCAACGGCGTGCTCATAGGCACCGGTGAAGACCTGAAAAAAGACGTTGATGTCACTGGTCCGGCTGCGAATGGAAACCGGGATGGCCGAGCCCGGCGGGCGTATCCTGTACGTTTTTGGCGCAAAACCGGCGAGGTCGATGAGGTACATCGCCACCAGTTTTGTCGTAGTCGCCCAACCCAGTCGTCTAAGTGCTCGAAAGAAGTGGCGGAAGAGTTTTGCCATCATTGTGTCCCCGGACCGATGTTGGGTGTGAACCCGCCGCCAGGTGCGTCTTGCCTGGAGGCGTTGGATGAGTCCGCCGGCCTGCCGCCGATCTCGGGACGCTCTCGCCGCCCCAACAGGCTAGCACGACCGGGGCCGGCTTGCAGCAGGCTGATGACCAGCACCAGCTGCGGCAGCTGATACTGGTTCTCGAACACGGCATTGAAGGAGAGACCTATCGCAACAATGATGCACAGCAGTGGGGTGACATCGTGCCACGCCGCGCTCGACCCCAGTCTGAAAGTCCCTAGCCCGAACAGCAACGCGGCTGGGATACCAAGCCGCAGCGCAACATCGAACAGCGAGTGATGATTGGGGACTACGCGCAGCGCATCGAAATCGCTCAGCAGTGGATGGGGTTGCAGATAGTGGAAATTCGCCGGCCTGTAGGGGCCCCCAAAACCGACCCCGAACACCGGTGATTGTTGGAGAAGGCTTGTGGCGCCACGGATAAATTCCGCCCGTATGCCGGTATTGTGGTCCAGCTTGTACAGCCACAGGACAGTCTGGCTGTTGATCAGCAGGTAATAGCCTATTGGCAGCAGCAAAGTGACGGCCACCGCGATCGCCGTCGTGCGCCGCGATATGGGAAACCAATACGCGGCCAAGATCACAGCCAGTATCAGGACAACGCTGGCCCGATCGGAACTGAGAATCATCACTCCGGATATGGCCAACATCGCAAGAAAGTGGCCAATCGGCGCCTGCCTTCGGCCTCTGATGAACAGACCGAGCAGCAGTATGAGCATGGTGATGTTGACGTCCCGCTCGCTTCCCCCTGCCAACGCTCGATCATAGTACCAGAAGTAGGCTGCCGATAGGATGGCAGTGAGCGTGAGGAACCTCTTCGAGGTAATAATCCCGACCCAGTCGCAGCCCTGCACGATCTTTGC
>NZ_JAQGJL010000053.1 GCF_028290645.1 Devosia sp.
CGTCTCCGCCCTGGCGCAGGCCGACGAACTCGCCCGCATTGCCCCCGCCGAGCAGCTGCTCACCGAAGCGACGCGCACTGCCATCGCTGACGCCAAGATCCCGCTGCCCGATGCCGCCCTCGTCAGCCTCGATACCACGCAGTTCGACAGCGAGCTCGCGACCAAGCGCATCGCCGCCGCCTTCCCCGCCGGCGAAGTCGATCCCACCGCCTATTCCCGCGCCAGCCGCGCCGCCCTGGGGGCGCTGCTCGACTACGTCCGCGACAGCCAGAAGGGCGTCCCCATCGCCCTTCGCCCGCCTGCTGCCGAGCGCCTCAGCGCCCATATGGCCATCGATGCCGCGACCCGCGTCTCGCTCGAGCTGCTCGAAACCCAGCGCGGCCAGGAAAAGGGCTCGCTCCGCCACGAGATCGACCTCGCCGTCACCCCGCCCGGCTCCCGCCTCCTTGCCCGCCGCCTCGCCGCTCCCCTGTGCGATGCCGCCCAGATCAATGCCCGCCTCGATGCGGTCGAATGCCTCGTCGCCGATGGCCTCCTCAACCAGCGCCTCCGCGCCGGCCTGAAGTCGGTCCCCGACCTCACCCGCGCCGTCACCCGCCTCGCGCTGGGCCGCGGCGGGCCGCGCGATCTCCGCGCCGTAGGCGGGGCCATCGCCGCCGCCATCGCGCTTTCTGATCGCCTCGCGACAGTCGATCGCCCACCGGCCGAGCTGAAGGCCATCACCGCCCGCCTCGCCGATGCCCCCGCGGCAGTCGCGGCCGAGCTCGACACCGCCATCGACGAAGAGCCGCCGCTGCTCGCCCGCGACGGCGGCTTCGTCAAGCGCGGCTATGACGCCCCCCTCGATGCCGAACGCGCACTCGCCTCTGAAACCCGCGCCGTCGTCGCCGCGCTGCAGGCCCGGCTGGTCGACGAGACCGACGTCAAGTCTCTGAAGATCCGCCACAACGGCGTCCTAGGCTATTTCGTCGAAGTCCCGGCCGGCCATGGCTCAAGACTGCTCGAGCCGCCGCACCGCGAAACCTTCATCCACCGCCAGACCATGGCCAACGCCATGCGCTTCACCACGGCAGAACTGGCCGAGCTCGAGGGCCGCATCGCCAAGGCGCATGACGCCTCGCTCGCCATCGAAGCGGCGGTCTTCGCCCGCCTCGCCGAAGCCGTCGCCGCCGAGCACACCCGCCTCCGTTCGATCGCCGATGCGCTGGCCGAGCTCGACGTCGCGTGCGCCCTCGCGCACCTGGCGATGACCCGCAATTTCTGCCGCCCCACCATCGACGACAGCCTCGCCTTCTTCATCGAGGGCGGCCGCCACCCGGTGGTCGAAACCAATGTCCGCGCCCAGCACGAGGTCTTCGTCGAAAACGGCTGCGATTTGACCGGCGGCGCGCTCTGGCTGGTCACCGGCCCCAACATGGGCGGCAAGTCCACGTTCCTCCGCCAGAACGCCCTGATCGCCATCCTCGCCCAGATGGGCAGCTACGTGCCGGCTTCGGCCGCCCATATCGGCGTCGTCGACCGCGTCTTCTCCCGAGTGGGTGCTTCCGATGATATCGGCGGCGGCCGCTCCACGTTCATGGTCGAGATGGTCGAAACCGCCGCCATCCTCAACCGCGCCACGCAGCGCTCGCTGGTCATCCTCGACGAGATCGGGCGCGGCACCGCCACCTTCGATGGCCTCTCCATCGCCTGGGCCGCCGTCGAGGCGCTCCACAACGATACCGGCTGCCGTGCCCTGTTCGCGACGCACTTCCATGAAATGACTGCGCTTTCGAAAACCCTGGCCCGCGTTACCAATCACACCATGAAGGTGCGCGAGTGGGAGGGCGAAGTGGTGTTCCTGCACGAGGTCGCCGACGGCGCCGCCGATCGCAGTTACGGCATCCAGGTGGCCAAGCTCGCCGGCTTGCCTGAAAACGTGCTCGCCCGGGCGCGCCAGGTGCTCGGCGTGCTCGAACAGCGCTCTTCCGGCGGAAAGGGCGCCGTGCTAGACGATCTGCCGCTCTTTGCGCATCAACCGCCCACCCCGAAGGCGGCCGTTAATCCCATCCATGACATGCTCGATCAGGCGCGCCCCGACGATCTTACTCCCCGCGAAGCCATCGACCTGATCTACGAGCTTAAGAAAATCCGCGATGCAGCTCGCCGAAATTGATGCCCGTCCGCGAAAACCGGCCTTCCAGCTTGTGTCGGCCGAGACCATCCTGGGCGATATCCGCCGCCTCGTGGCCGGCCAGGACCCCAAGTCCGCCAACGCCCGCGGCGCGGTGCTGCAGCATGTGCGCTCGGTACTGGCCGACGCGCGGCAAGGCGCCGAAGCCGAGCTGATGGCGACCGGCAAGGGCACCCGCTGCGCCATGAATCTGAGCGCTGCCGAGGACGAGATCATCCGCGCCGTCCACTATTTCGCGGTGCGCGATGTCTACCCGGTCGACAATCCGTCGGGCGCTGAAATGATATCGATCGCAGCGGTCGGCGGTTATGGCCGCGGCACGCTGGCGCCGGGCTCCGACATCGACCTGCTCTTCATTCTGCCCTACAAGCAGACCCCCTGGGGCGAGCAGATCACCGAATACATCCTCTACATGCTGTGGGATCTCGGCCAGAAGGTTGGCCACGCCGTCCGCTCGGTCGACGAGTGCATCCGCATGGCGCGCTCCGACATGACGGTGCGTACCGCGACCCTCGAGGCGCGCTACCTCACCGGCGACCGCACCCTCTTCGACGAACTCATCCGGCGCTTCGAAACCGAGATCATGCCCAAGACCGGGCCCGAGTTCATCGCTGCCAAGATGGCCGAGCGCGACGAGCGCCACCGCCAGATGGGCAATACCCGCTATGTGGTCGAGCCCAACATCAAGGACGGCAAGGGCGGGCTGCGCGACCTCCACACCCTGTTCTGGATCGGCAAGTACTTCTACCGCGTCAAATCCAGCGCCGAGCTGGTGGGGAAGGGCGTGCTCAGCGCCGAAGAATACCGGCTGTTCCAGCGCGCCGAGGATTTCCTCTGGGCGATCCGCTGCAACCTCCACTTCCTCACCGGCCGCGCCGACGAGCGGCTGACCTTCGACGTGCAGCCCGAACTCGCCGCGCGGCTCGGCTACAACGACCGCGCCGGCATGCTCGGGGTCGAGCGCTTCATGAAGCGCTATTTCCTCGTCGCCAAGGACGTCGGCGATCTGACCCGCATCTTCTGCACCTCGCTGGAGTTCGATCACGCCAAGCCCCTCGACATGGTCGGGCGGGTCCTCGCCCCGTTCAGGCGCGGCAAGGTGGCGATCAAGGGCGAGACCGATTTCGTGATCGAAGGCGGCCGGCTGAACATTGCCGGTCCCGAGGTGTTCCAGAAGGACCCCAGGAACCTCATCAAGGGCTTCATGCTGGCGGGGCGGCATGACCTGCATCTCCACCCCGACGCCATCAAGGCCATCCGCCGCTCGTTCCGGCTCATCGGCCACGATCTGAGGAACGACCGCCAGGCCAATGCCTGGTTCCTCGAGATCCTCACCGCCCCGACCTATGTTGAGCGCATCCTGCGCCAGATGAACGAAAGCGGCGTGCTCGGCCGGTTCGTCCCCGAGTTCGGCAAGATCGTCGCGCTCATGCAGTTCAACATGTACCACCACTACACAGTGGACGAGCACCTGATCCGCGCCGTCGGCGTCATGGCCGACATCGCCAACGGGGGCCTCCGCGAACAGCTGCCGCTGACCCACGAGCTGCTCCCACACCTGAACGATACGCGCCTGCTCTATGTCGCGCTCTTCCTCCACGACATCGCCAAGGGCCGCGCCGAGGACCATTCGATCGCCGGCGCCCGCATCGCGCGCAAGTTCTGCCCCCGCCTCGGCCTCGACGCGGCTGAAACCGACACGGTAGCCTGGCTGGTCGAGCATCACCTGTTGATGAGCGAGATCGCCCAGTCCCGCGATATCCAGGACCCCGAGACGGCCAAGAGCTTTGCCGACGTGGTGCAATCGCCCCAACGCCTCGCGCTGCTGATGATCCTCACCGCCTGCGACATCCGCGCCGTCGGCCCCGGCGTCTGGACCGGCTGGAAGGGCTCACTGCTCCGCTCACTCTACTATGCCACCGAGCCGCTGCTCTCGGGCGGCCACAGCCAGGTCACCCAGCGCGACCGCATCGAGGCGGCCAAGTCCGTGCTCAAAGCCGCGTTGTCGTCATGGCCCCCGGCCGAGGTCGACACCTACCTCGCCCGCCACTACGACCACTACTGGCTGCGCGCCGAGCCCGAGCTGCAGGTCGAGCATGCGCGCATGATCCGCGCCGCCGACCAGGCCGGCCAGATGTTCGCCGGCTCGATCCGCATCAAATCGTTCGAGTCGATCACCGAAGTCTCGTTCTACACTCCCGACCACCCGCGCCTGCTCTCGCTCATCGCCGGCGCCTGCACTATGGCCGACGCCTCGATCATCGGTGCGCAGATCTTCGGCACCCGCGATAGCCGCGCCGTCGACACCTTCCGCCTGCGCCGCTCGTTCACTTCCGACGAGGACGAAAAAGTCCGCGCCACCCGCATCATCGACACGGTGAAGCAGTTGCTGCAGGGCAAGCGCCAGGTGTTCATCGATCTCGGCAAGGACAGCCGCCACAACCGGCGCCTGAAACCCTTCACGCTCCCGGCGCAGGTCTCGGTGTCGAACACCATCTCGGAGAAGTTCACCGTCATCGAGGTCATGGGCCTCGACCGCACCGGTCTCCTCCACCAGCTCACCCGCCAGATCTCGGACCTCAACCTCACCATCGGCTCGGCCCATATCGGCACCTATGGCGAGAAGGCCGTCGACGTCTTCTACGTCACCGACCTCACCGGCCATAAGATCGAGTCGCGCACCCGCCAGAAAAAGATCCACGACGCCCTGCTGGCGGTGTTCCAGCCGGTCGAGGAGAAGGCGGCCAAGGTGGCGAATGGGTAGTGTGGTGGAGGCCTATCGGCCCCATCGCCTTCTCCCCTTGTGGGAGAAGGTGCCCGAAGGGCGGATGAGGGGTGCTCGCAGCGCCAGCTGTCGCCAGAAGCTCTGGCTCTGGTCGCGCAGACTTCGTCTGTCCGGCACGATCTCTCCTTGGTCCTCCACCGTGAAACGGGGGAGGGGGACCGGCGTAGCCGGTGGAGGGGG
>NZ_JAQGJL010000111.1 GCF_028290645.1 Devosia sp.
CAAAGGGGTCCGGCCCGCCCGCCTCCACCCGCTGCCCTTGCCCGGCAGCTTTCGCTCCTCGGCGGGATCGGCAAGACCCCACCCCGCGTGCATAGCGGCTTCCCCGCGCTACCTGGGGCGACCGTCAGGGTTTCCGCCTGGGGTGATACGACTACCACCCCACCCGGTCTCCGCTGCGCCAACCACTCGTCATGACCTCGCTTCAGGTGCAGCGGATGGGGGGAGAATACGACGGGTGGAGAGCGCGGGGATAAGAGGGGGAAGAATATTTCTGAGGGGGCTCGGGTTACGTGCTGGACGGAGGCGGAGGGCCCCCTCCCGGCCTCCCCCATGAAGGGGGAGGTGCAGAGTCGAGGTTGTGGCTCGATCGTGCCAGACACACCGGCGGGCACCCTCCCCATTGTGGGGAGGGATGGGGAGGGGCCGTCTGCTTCGGTTCTTTTACCTGGCGCCGCGAGGCTTTGGACCCCTCCGGTCCGCCTGCCCTACTCGTCGTCGCTCGGCGCCGCCGCCATGCCCAGTGCGGTCAGGTAGAGCTCCAGCAGCGCTTCCTGTTCCATGCGCTCGGCGTGGTCTTGCTTGCGAATCGAGATGATTTTGCGCAGCACCTTGGTGTCGAACCCGTTGCCCTTGGCCTCGGCGTACACTTCCTTGATGTCGCCGGCGATCGCGGCCTTCTCTTCCTCGAGCCGTTCGATGCGCTCGATGAAGGCTTTGATCTGGTCCTGGGCGACGCTATCGGGGGAGACGGTGGCCATAGTCGAATTCCTCTTCGTTTCGGACCCCGTTCAACCCGTTCGCCGCCCACGGTTCAAGCCTATTCGGCGTCAATCCACACCGCTCGCCGGGCGGTTCGCAATTCCGCCAAATGCCTCGTTTAGCGGTTGACAGCGACGAGGGCGCTGCGCACAACACCTCGCGCGCTGCAAACGATTTCAGGCACCCAATCCGGACAATCCATTGCGCTACATCCTGGCCATCGCTGGTGTGCTCGCCGCCGCGTTCATCGCTATCACCATCTGGGTCTTCCTGCCGCGCGCCGACACCCCGCTGAGCCCCGCTGCCGCACAGGCGCAGCAGGCGCCGGCGGCCGAGGCCCCGGTCACGGGCGCCGGCGCCGGCGCCGGCGAAGGGAGCCTGCGCGTCTGCAACGAAACCGCCAACAAGGTCTCGATCGCCTTCGGCTATCGCGCCGAGAAGGGCTGGCAATCTGAAGGCTGGTGGGTGGCCGAGCCGACCAATTGCGTCACCGTCTATCGCGGCGACCTCGAGGCGCGCCGCTACTACTATCTCTATGCCGCTGATGACGTCAGCGGCGGCGCCTGGGACGGCAACGTCTTCATGTGCACGCGCGACGAGACCTTCACCATCTTCGGGGTTGAGGATTGCCTGGCGCGCGGCTACGAACGGACCGGGTTTTTCGAGGTCGATACGCATAATCGCAGCGACTGGACGCTGCAGTTGACCGATGGGGAGGTGGTCAGCACAGAGACGGACGCCCCCGCTGAGGCGGTGCCGCTCGAAGGCGACTTGCCCAATGACAATGGTGCCCAGGCACCCGCCGATAACACTCCCCTTGATGAAGGTGCACCACTCGAATGAGACGCATGAGACGCGTGAAGATCGTCGCCACATTGGGCCCGGCGTCCAACGACGAAGCGACGATCGAGAAGCTGGCGCGTGCCGGCGCGGATGTTTTCCGCATCAACATGAGCCATGCCAGCCACGAAGTGTTGAAGCAGACCGTCGGCTTCATCCGCAATGTCGAGACCCGTCTGCACCACCCGCTCGGCATCCTCGTCGACCTGCAGGGCCCGAAACTGCGCGTCGGCCGCTTCGCCGAAGGCGCGGTGCAGCTGACGAGCGGCGCCCGGTTCATCCTCGACAGCTCCGATACCCCCGGCACCGTCGAGCGCGTGTACCTGCCGCACCCGGAAATCCTCGAATCCGTCTCGGTGGGCGATCGCCTGCTGCTCGATGACGGCAAGCTCCAGCTCAAGGCCACCAAGGTCGGCGGCGGGCAGGTCGAGACCGAGGTGGTCTATGGCGGCAAGCTCAGCGACAAGAAGGGCGTGAGCCTGCCCGATACGCTGCTGCCGATGGGCGCGCTGACCGAAAAGGACCACGCGGACCTGCTGAAGGGGCTCGAGGCCGAGGCCGACTGGATCGCCGTGAGCTTCGTCCAGCGCCCCGAGGACATCATCGACATCAGGAAGATCGTCCAGGGCCGGGCCGGGGTGATGGCCAAGATCGAAAAGCCGCAGGCGGTGGAGCGGCTCGAGGAGATCATCAAGCTCTGCGACGCCTTCATGGTGGCGCGCGGCGACCTCGGCGTCGAGATGCCGCTCGAGCAGGTGCCGGGACTGCAGAAGCGCATGATCCGCATCGCCCGCCGCTACGGTAAGCCGGTGGTGGTGGCGACGCAGATGCTCGAGTCGATGATTACCTCGCCGGTGCCGACCCGCGCCGAAGTCTCGGACGTGTCGATCGCGGTGTTCGAAGGCGCCGACGCGGTGATGCTGTCGGCAGAAAGCGCTTCGGGCATGTATCCGGTCGAAGCCGTGACCATGATGAACAAGGTGGCGGTGGCGGTCGAGAACGACATCAACTATCGCGGCATCATCCGTGCCCAGTCGGCCGAGCCCGAGGCGACCGCCGCCGACGCGATCTCCGCGGCGACCCGGCAGGTGGCCGAGACGCTCGACCTGGCGGCGATCGTCACCTACACCTCGTCGGGCTCGACCGCCATCCGCGCGGCGCGCGAGCGGCCTAGCAAGCCGATCCTGGCACTGTCGCCGAACCTGCGCACGGTGCGCCGGTTGTCGGTGGTGTGGGGCATCCATTGCGTCGAATCGCCCGATGCGGTGAGCCTCGAGGACATGGTCGATCGCGCCTGCGTCATCGCCTACCAGGAGGGGCTGGCGCGGCCGGGCGACCGGATCGCGATCACGGCGGGAATTCCGCTGGGGACGCCGGGAGCGACGAACATGCTGCGGATTGCCTTTGTGCGGCAGGATGGGGCGGGGTCGTCCTAAGCTTCGGAGCGTGGGCCACCCCCACCCTTGATCCCTCCCCACAAGGGGGAGTGAGACGACTGAAAGGTCGGCGGCTAAAAGACTGTCGGCCCCTGCGCCTCCCTCCCCCTTGTGGGGAGGGAACGAGGGTGGGGGTGGCCCAGAACTCGAACCAACGGATCAACCACGATGTCCCCTGCCCTCGAAGCCGCGCTTGCCCATGCCGATGCTCATCTCGACGAGAGCGTCGAGCGGCTGAAGACGCTCGTGGCGATCAAGTCGATCTCGACCGACAAGGCCTATGCCGGCGACGTGCGGCAGGCGGCGGAGTGGCTGGTGCGGGACCTCGAGGCGCTGGGCTTCGATGCCTCGGTGCGCGCGACGCCCGGGCATCCGATGGTGGTGGCGCACGATCGGGCGGCTGACGGCCCGCACGTGCTGTTCTACGCGCACTACGACGTGCAGCCGGTCGATCCGCTCAACCTGTGGCACACCGATCCGTTCACCGCGACGCTGGTAAACGACGACAAGGGCGAGACGCGAATCGTGGGGCGCGGCACCTCGGACGACAAGGGGCAGCTCCTGACCTTCGTCGAGGCCTGCCGGGCGTGGAAGGCGGTCAATGGGCTGCTGCCGCTCAAGGTGACGCTGTTCTTCGAGGGCGAGGAAGAGAGCGGCAGCAAGAGCCTGCCGGGGTTTCTAGACGCTAACCGCGAGGAACTGGGCGCTGCGGATATCGCATTGGTCTGCGATACGGACCTGTGGAACGCTGAGACACCCTCGATCGTCACCAGCCTCCGCGGGCTGGTGGGAGAGGAGATCGAGATCACCTGCGCCAGCCATGACCTCCATTCAGGCATGTTCGGCAACGCCGCGCGCAACCCGATCCAGGTGCTGGCCGATGTCATCGCCTCGCTGCGCAACCCGGATGGCAGCGTCGCCATCGAGGGGTTCTACGACGACGTCAGGGAACTGCCGGCGGATATCGCGGCGCAGTGGAAGCGCCTGCCCTATGACGAGGCGGCGTTCCTGAGGGGCGCCGGACTGACGACGCCGGCCGGCGAAACGGGCCGCTCGGTGCTCGAGCAGACCCGCGCACGGCCGACCTGCGAGATCAATGGTATCATCGGCGGCTATACCGGCGACGGCTTCAAGACGGTGATCCCGGCCAAGGCCAGCGCCAAGATCTCGTTCCGGCTGGTGTCGGAGATGGACCCGAAGAAGATCCGCGCGGCGTTCCGGAAGCACGTCACGGACCGGCTGCCGCCCGATGCGACGGTGACGTTCAGCGAGCACGGGGGTTCCCCGGCAATGTCTGTGCCGACCGATGGTCCGTTCGTGAAGCAGGCCGCAGCGGCGCTGAAGGACGAGTGGGGGAACGAGGCGGCATTGATCGGCTCGGGCGGCTCGATCCCGGTGGCGGGGGAGTTCAAGCGTGTGCTTGGGCTCGATACGCTGCTGATCGGCTTCGCGCTCGACGACGACCGCATCCACTCGCCCAACGAGAAGTACGATCTGCGCAGCTTCCACAAGGGCATACGCTCGTGGCTGCGGATCATCGCGGCGTTTGCGGCTTAGGACTCGGCGTTTGTATCGGGCTCCGGATCGGCTTCGAGCAGGATCTTCAGCTTGTCGAAGTAGTGCTCGATGAGGACGATCTCGGACGCGAAATGGACGTCGGAGACCCCAGGTTTCTGGCGCCAGAGGGCCGTAAGTTCGGCGGCATCGCCGTTCGCCGTGACACGCACCGGCGTCGGCGCCTGCAACGGCCCGCCCTCTTGGAATGTAGAAAAGTCGAGCACGCCGTAGATGTTCGGTTCGGTGAAGCGAATCACCGTGTGGCGGCGTTGATCCACCAGCCAGTCCAGTCCACCGATATATTGGATATCGACATCTGCAACTGGTCCCCAGGAAGGGAAATTCAGCGGATCGACAAGAAAACCGTAGACCTGGTCGAACGACTGCTCGATTAGCACGCTAACCGATTGCGAGTGCATAGTGGCGCCTCTCTGCATCCACTGAGGATGCGCCGGCCACTACTATAACTCATCCGTTGCCGTCTTGGTTGCCCAAATGCAAAAGGCCCGCTTTCGCGGGCCATTAAGTTCGCAGGTGGGAGCGAAAGCTCAGCCCTGGCGGGCCTTGTAGCGCTTGTCCACCTTGTTGATGATGTACACGCGGCCGCGGCGGCGCACGAGCTTGTTGGCGCGATGGCGACCCATCAAGGCCTTGAGCGAATTGGTGACTTTCATTCCAAACCTCGGAACCGAAACAAAAAGAGGCGCCGCGCGCCCTTCGAATTGGGGCTGTGCTTAAGGGCAAAACCCCCTGCTGTCAACGCCGACGCGCCGGTTTTCCGGCGTCCCGGGGTTAACCGGGCGGCAACGGGCCGATGCGACACTGCAAGGATGCAGAAACCCGGCTTTTCCAGGCTTGACGTGCTGGTTGTCGATCCGTCGGCGCACATGGCGGCGCTGATCGGGCAGATGCTGCGGCACCTCAAGGTGCGGCTGGTCGAGGAGGCGGTGAACTCGGATGGGGCAGCACTGCTGCTGCAATCCCACCGCTTCGGCGCCATCATGATGAACGACGTCTTAATGCCGATGAACGGCATCGCGCTGGTCCGCGCCTTGCGGGCGGCCTCCGGGGGGCTCAATCGCGATACGCCGGTGATCATGATGTCGTCCAATCCCGACGCCGGCGAGATTGCCGAGGCGCGCGATGCCGGGATCACCGAGTTCCTGCGCAAGCCGTTCGCCGCTGCCGATATCGAAAAGCGGCTGGCGTCGATCCTCGCGGCGCCCCGCCCGTTCATCGAGGCCGACGCCTATGCCGGCCCCGACCGGCGGCGGAGGCAGCTCGAGCACAAGGGCGGCGAGCGCCGCGCCGGCGTCAAGCGCCAGGCTTGAGGTCGAGCTCCTGCCAGCGGATGCAGGCGACGAGACGTTCCCCGGGCAAATTCTCGAGCGGCGGGCGGACTTCGGCGCAGCGCAGTTGGGCGTAGCGACAGCGCGTCCGGAAGGTGCAGCCGGACGGCTGGTTGATCGGCGAGGGGATTTCGCCCACCAGCCCGTCGATGGTCCGTTGCCGCGCCCGCTTGGGATCGGGGATCGGCACGGCGGTCAGGAGCGCCCGGGTGTAGGGGTGCCGAGGGTCGCCGTAGATGTCGTCACCATCCGCCAGCTCGACGACGCGGCCGAGATAGAGCACGAGGATGCGGTCCGAGACGTGCCGCACCACCGAGAGGTTGTGCGAGATGAAGATCAGCGTCAGCCCGAACTGGTCCTTGAGATCGCTGAGGAGGTTGAGGATCTGCGCCTGGATCGACACATCGAGCGCGGAGACCGGCTCGTCGCAGACGATCAGCTTGGGCTCACTGATCAGCGCCCGGGCAATGCCGATGCGCTGCGCCTGCCCGCCGGAGAACTCGTGCGGGTAGCGGTTGATCATCTCGGGAAGGAGCCCGACGGCCTCCATGGTCTTCAGCACGCGCTCGCGCCGGCCCCTGGCGTCGATCTCGGGCATCAGGGTGCGGAGCGGATCAGCGATGATCTCGCCCACGGTCATGCGCGGATTGAGCGAAGCCAGCGGGTCCTGGAAGATGATCTGCAGATCGCGGCGTTTCTTCCGCATCTCTTCGGCGGGGAGCTTGCTGATGTCCTGCCCGAGCCAGAGGACCCTGCCCTCGTCGGGCGTCAGCAATTGCAGGATGCAGCGGCCGAGCGTGGACTTGCCGCAGCCGCTCTCGCCGACAATGCCCAGCGTTTCGCCGCGCTTCACCGTGAAGTTGATGTCCTGCAGCGCGCGCAGCTGCAACGGCTTGGCGAACAGCCCCGCCGAGATGGAGAAGCTCTTCGAGAGGTTCTCGATCCTGAGAAGGTCCTCGGTGCGATCGAGCATCACGCGACCTCCCCGTATTTGAGTTCGCCCTGATACCAGCAGGCCTTTTCGCGCACCGCTTCGACCGGCAGCAGCGGGGGCCGTTCCTCGAAGCACCGCTCGAAGCGGAAGGCGCAGCGCGGGTGGAAGGCGCAGCCGCGCGGCAGGTGCTCGAGGCTGGGCGGCAGGCCCTGGATGGGATCGAGGCGCCTGGCGCGCTTGGCGACGTGCGGGGTCGAATGCAGCAGCCCCAGCGTGTAGGGGTGGCGCGGATCGTAGAACAGCGTGTCGGTCGGCCCCTTTTCGACGCAACGGCCGCCATACATCACCATCATCCGGTCGGCGATGCCCGCGACGACGCCGAGATCGTGGGTGATCAGCACCATGGCGGTGCCGAAATCGTGGGTCAGCGTCTTGAACAGGTCGAGCATCTGCGCCTGCACGGTGACGTCGAGCGCCGTGGTCGGCTCGTCGGCAATGAGGATCTTGGGCCGGCAGAGCAGCGCCATGGCGATCATCACGCGCTGCCGCATGCCGCCCGAGAGCTCATGCGGATAGGCGTTGGCGCGCTTGACCGGTTCGGGAATGCCGACCCGCTCGAGCATCTCGACCACCGCCCGATTGGCCTTCTCGTTGTCGTAGCCCTGGTGCCGCACCAGCACCTCGGCGAGTTGCGTCTTCACCTTGAGGGTGGGGTTCAGCGAGGTCATCGGATCCTGGAAGATCATCGCGATGTCCTTGCCACGGTAGCGGTCGAGCTCGTTGGGCGGCAGGCCGATGAGGTTGACGTCGCCCATCATGGCGCGGCCCGAAGCTTTGCCGTTCCTCGCCAGCAGTCCCATGATCGACAGGAACGCCTGGCTCTTGCCCGAGCCGCTTTCGCCCACCACAGCGAGGGTCTCGCCCTGGGCGAGGCTGAAATCGAGATCGGATACCGCCTTAACTTCGGAGTCGTGGAGGGCGAAGGTGACGTCGAGATCGTCGACGACGAGGACATCGGTCATTGTCTTATCGGTCCTTGGGGTCGAGCGCGTCGCGGAGGCCGTCGCCCAGATAGGAGAAGCAGAGCAGCATGGTGACGAGGATCGCGGCCGGGGTGTAGAGCATCCACGGCAGCGCTTCGGCGACCGGGGCACCGAACGAGATTAGCGTGCCGAGCGAAGTCTGCGGTTCCTGCACGCCGAGCCCGAGGTAGCTCAGGAAACTCTCGGTAATGATGATCTCGGGGATGGTGAGCGTCGCGTAGATCACCACCGGGCCCGTGAGGTTGGGCACGATGTGGCGGAAGATGATGGTGAAGGGCCGCGCCCCGCCGGCCTTCGCCGCCTCGATGAACTCGCGCTGCTTGATCGACAGCGTCTGTCCACGCACGATCCGCGCCATGGTCAGCCATTCGAGGCAGCCGATGCCGACGAACAGCAGGACCGGCGAGCGTCCGAAGATGACGACGAGGATGATGACGAAGAGGATGTAGGGCAGCGCGTACATGATATCAACGAAGCGCATCATCACCGCGTCGATCCGGCCGCCGAAATAGCCGGCGATGGCGCCGTAGATGATCCCGATCACCACCGAGACGCCGGTGGCGACGGCGGCGACGAGGAGCGACATCTGCGTGCCCTGGAGCGTGCGCGCCAGCATGTCGCGGCCGTTCTGGTCGGTGCCGAAATAGTGGCCCTTGGCCCAGTCGGGGGGC
Organism: Devosia sp.; assembly: GCF_028290645.1. Taxonomy (GTDB): domain Bacteria; phylum Pseudomonadota; class Alphaproteobacteria; order Rhizobiales; family Devosiaceae; genus Devosia_A. Next base: position 8,590 of record NZ_JAQGJL010000111.1, read on the forward strand.
TTCCGAATGCCGGCCCAGTCGATCTTGTCGTAGGCCCAGGGCAGAAGGTACGGGCCGATATAGGCGAACAGCACGATCGCCGTGAGGACGAAGATCGAGAGCAGCGCGGCCTTGTTGTTGAACAGCCGCCGCAACGCGTCCTGCGTCAGCGAGCGCCCCTTGGGCGCCTGGGCCGCGAGCGCATCGGCATAGGCGGTGAGGGCGGCGTCCTTACCAGTTATCCCGGCCATCAGCGGTACCTCACCTTGGGATCGAGCCAAGCGTAGAGGACATCGACGATGAGGTTCAGCGCCAGGATGATGAAAACGTAGAGAATGGTGGTGCCGAGCACGAGGCCGTAGTCGCGGTTGAGCGCCGCGGTGATGAAGTACTTGCCGATGCCGGGCAGCGCGAACACCTGTTCAACCACCAGCGAGCCGGTGAGGAGGTAGGAGAGGCCCGGCCCGAGATAGGACACGACCGGCAGCAGCGCCGGTTTCAGCGCGTGACGGGCAAGGATCAGCCGCGTGCCGAGCCCCTTGGAGCGGGCCGTACGCACATAGTTGGTGCCCAGCACCTCGATCATCGAGCCGCGCACCAGCCGGGCGACGCGCCCGCCATGCGGCAGCGCCAGGATGAAGATCGGCAGCACCAAGTGGATGAGAGAGCCGGGGTGATAGCCCCCTACCGGCAGCCAGTGGAGATAGACCCCGAAGAACAGCTGCACGAGGTTTGCCATCAGGAAGTTGGGGATGATGATGCCGACGAGGACGATCGCCACCAGCAGGTAATCCGGCCACTTGTTCTGGTTCACCGCGGCGACCGCGCCGGCGAGCATGCCGCCGATGGTGCCGACGACGAAGGCCGAGAAGCCGAGCATCAGCGTGAAAGGCAGCCCGATGCTGATGAGCCGCGACACCGAGAAATCTTCCATCACCATGGATGGGCCGAAATCGCCGCGCAGCACGCCGCCCAGATAGATCAGGTACTGGGTGAGCAGCGGTTGATCGAGATTGTAGTGCGCCCTGAGGTTCTTCATCACGTCGGGCGGCAGCGCGCGCTCGCCGTCGAACGGCCCGCCCGGCGCCAGCCGGAGAATGAAGAAGCAGACGGTGATCGTGATCAGGACGATCGGGATAGCCGTCAGCACGCGCCTGAGCGCATATCCGAACATGTTGTGTGAACCCTTCCCGCCAGCCCGCGGGTCAACGCCGTGTGCCGGCGGCAATGCAGAAAGGGGACCGCGGGCGGATGCCCGCGGCCCCGGTTGAGCCGGTTACTCCGACTTCGACATCCAGCGGATACGATTGATATCCTTGGCGTTGTCCTCAAAGCCCGTGATCTTGGGCGAGACGACGTTCTTGGACACGTACCAGTAGATCGGGATGGCAGCGAACTGGTCCATCGCGAGGGCCTCGGCCTGGTGCATCAGCCCTGAGCGCTTGACCAGGTCCAGCTCCTTGGAGGCCTGGTCCATCAGGCTGTCATACTCCGGATTGGAGTAGCGGCCGTAGTTGTTGCCCCAGTTCATCACGCCGTCCTGCGTGGTGCCCGTCCTGAGCAGGTCGAGCGTGTTGCTGGCGTCGGAATAGTCGAGCAGCCAGCCGGCGCGGCCGACATTGAAGTCGCCGGCGCGCAGGGCATCGTAGTGCACGGCGGTTTCGGCGTTGAACAGTTCGACCTGGACGCCGATCTGCTTCCACATGTCGGAGATCGCCACCGCGATGCGCTGATGGTTCTCGTTGGTGTTGTAGCGCAGCTGGAGCTTGAGCGGGTTCTCCGGGGTATAGCCGGCTTCCGCCATCAGCTTCTTGGCCTCCTCGACGCGCTGGTCGTAGGGCATTTCGGCCCAATCGGGCGCGTAAGGCGTGCCTTCGTAGTTGGCGGTGCCGGCGGGGACCCAGCCATAGGCGGGGAGTTCGCCGGTGCCGAGCACGTCCGGCCCGATCACGTCGCGCAGCACCGAGATCGACAGCGCCTTGCGGATATTCACGTTGTCCAGCGGGGGCTTGGACTGGTTCAGCACGTAGTAGTAGATGCCGAGGAACGGCGCCACGTGGGCCTGGCCGGGGTAGTTGTCCTGCAGGAACTTGTACTGGTCAGCCGGGAAGTCGGTGAGGATGTCGAGTTCGCCGGCGCGATAGCGGCTGAGGGCGGCGGTGAGATCCTCAGTGTTGTCCCAGCGGACCTCGTCGATCTTCAGGCTGTCCTTGCCGTAATAGGTGTCGGACTTGACGCCGCGGAGGTACGAGCCGGGCACCCACTCGACGAGCTTGTAGGGGCCGTTGCCGACGATGTTCTCGGGCTGCGTCCACTGGTCGCCGAACTTGTCGATGATGTCCTTGCGGATCGGATAGGCGGTATAGTGGGTGAGCGCCTGGAGGAAGAACGGGGTCGAGGCTTCCAGCGTAATCTCGAGCGTCTTGTCGTCGATGGCCTTGACGCCGAGCTGGCTGAAATCGGTGATCTCGCCCGAGCCGATCTTGGACGAGTTCTTGATCGGATACTGCAGGTAGGCGTATTCGGCGGCGGTCTTGGGGTCGAACAGGCGGGTGAACGCATCGACCCAGTTCTGCGCCGTCACCGGCACGCCGTCGGACCAGTTCGCATCGGCGCGGATCTTGAAGGTGTAGACGAGACCGTCGTCCGAAATGGTCCATGACTCGGCCTGGCCGGCAATCGCGTCGGCATGCGTGTCTTCGGCCATCAGGCCTTCGTAGAGCTCGCCGATAATCCGGTTCTCCCAGTCACCGGAGGCCTTGTGCGGGTCGAGCGAGCCGGGCTCGCTGCCATTGCCGAGGTTAAGCGTCACGGCCTGCGCCGCGCTCCCCATGAACAGCGCTAACGCGCCGGCGGCCGCGACCGCTTTCAGGACCTGTGTTATTTTCATTCTTGTCCCATCTCCTTGAAAAAGACGTTTCCTGACGGGCATGACGGTTAGTATCCCATGCCTCAAATTAGCCCGAGTGGTCGAAACCGCCGGATTGGGTACGGACCCTAGGGCATCAAGTTTTCGCTGACAAGCGGGACATGACGTATGCGTCAAGTGTTTTGCGCGGTGGGGAAAATGTGAGCGGATTGAGGATATTGATCACACCGCGCGCTCGACCAGCGCGGCGACGCCCATGCCTCCGGCGGTGCAGACGGAGATCAGGGCGCGCTGCTTTTCGCTGGTCTGGAGGAGCTTGGCGGTAAGGCCGAGGATGCGGGCGCCGGTGGCGGCGAAGGGGTGGCCGTAGGCGAGGCTCGAGCCCTTGGTGTTGATCTTGTCGGGATCGATCTCGCCGAGCGGCGTCTCGCGGCCGAGGGTGTCGCGATTGTAGTCCTGGTCGCGCCAGGCCTTCAGCGTGCAGAGCACCTGGGCGGCGAAGGCCTCGTGGATTTCGAAGAAGTCGATATCGGCGAAGCTCAGGTTGGAGCGGCGGAGCATTTCCGAAACTGCGATGGTGGGCGCCATGAGGAGGCCCTCGCCATGGGCGAAATCGTTGGCGGCGACCTGACCGAGAGTCAGGTACGCGAGGACCGGGAGGCCGCGGGCCTTGGCCCAGTCCTCGCTGGCGAGGAGGACCGAGGCGGCGCCGTCGGTGAGCGGGGTGGAGTTGGCGGCGGTGAGCGTGCCCTTGCCCGAGGTCTTGTCGAAGGCGGGCTTCATCGCCGCCATCTTCTCGAGGCTGGTGTCGGCGCGGACATTGTTGTCCTTGAGGACGCCGGCGAAGGGGACGACGAGATCGTCGTGGAAGCCTTCGTCATAGGCGCGGGCGGCGTTCTGGTGGCTCCTGAGCGCCAGCGCGTCCTGGTCCTCGCGGGAGATCTGCCACTGGCGGGCCATCAGCTCGCAATGCTGGCCCATCGAGAGGCCGGTACGCGGCTCCTGCGTCGAGGGGGCGACGGGGGCGAGTTCGCCGAGGTTGAAGCCCTTGAAGGCCTTGAACTTCTCGCCGGTGGTGCGGGCGCGGCTGAGAGCGATGGCGCGGTGCTGGAACTTGTCGCCGAAGACCACCGGGCTGTCGGAGACGGTGTCGGAGCCGGCCGCGATGCCGCTGTCGATCTCACCGATGGCGATCTTGGCGCCGAGGCTGAGGGCGGCCTGCAGCGAGGTGCCGCAGGCGATCTGCACGTTGGTCCCCGGGGTGCGGGGGGAGAGGCCGGCATCGAGACTGGCTTCGCGGGCGAGGTTGAAATCGCGGCTGTGGCTGAGCACGGCGCCGGCCATGACTTCGCCGATCGCCTCGCCCTTGAGGTTGTATTTGTCGATGAGGCCGCCGAGCGCCGCGCCGAGCATCGAGAGGTTCCCCTCCTCCGCATAGCCCGTATAGGCGCGTGCGAAGGGGATGCGGGCCGAGCCCACGATGGCGACCTTGCGTAGTTCGGCCATCAGGCTCTCCCGTCCTTGCGGGCCTGCATCGGCCCCCCGAGGAACGGCGCGAAACCGGTCCCGTAGATGACGCCAATATCGGCAAGATCGTCCGAGGCGACGACGCCTTCGCCGACGACGACGACCGTGGCATCGACCAGCGGCTGCACCAGCTCGCGACCGAGGCCGGCGAGGTCTTCATGCGGTGGCGCCTCGGCTTTCACCGCCTTGCCGTTGGTCCAGGTGTAGAAGCCCTGCCCGGTCTTGCGGCCCAGCTTCTTCTCGGCGACGAGTTTTGCAAACTGGCCGTCGGTGGGGACGGTGTTGCCGAGTTCCTCGGCGACCGACTTGCCGACATCGAGGCCGACGGTGTCCATCAGCTCGATGGGCCCCATCGGCATGCCGAAGGCAACCGCCGCGGCGTCGATCTGTTCCTTGTTGGCGCCCGCTTCGACCCGCTGCACGGCGCCCAGCATGTAGGGCATCAGCACGCGGTTGACGAGGAAGCCGGGGGCCGACTTCACCACCACTGGCGACTTGCCGATGGCGAGCGCGAAGCTGGCGCCGCGGGCGATCTCCTCGTCGGAGTTGAAGGTCGACCGGATCACTTCGACCAGCGGCAGCTGCGCCACCGGGTTGAAGAAATGCAGCCCGATCAGCCGGCCGGGATTGGCGAGCCCCTCGGCGATGCGCTCGAGCTCGATCGAGGAGGTGTTGGTGGCGAGGATCGCCTCCGGTTTCACCTTGAGCTCGGCGTCGGCGAAGATCTTCCGCTTGATCTCGAGGTTCTCGACCACGGCCTCGATCACCACGTCGGCGCGGGCGAGGCCCTTGCCGGTGACGTCGGCCTCGAGCCGGGCGACGGCATTGTCGATCTCGGTCTTCGAACGCAGGCGCTTCTTGAACAACGCCTTGGCGCGGTCGAGCGCCGGCTTGATGCGCTCCATGTCGAGATCCTGCAGCGTCACGCCCAGCCCGCGCAGCGCGCACCAGGCGGCTATATCGCCGCCCATGACGCCGGCGCCGATGACGTGGACGCGCCGGAACACGGGCTTCTTCGCACCGCGCACGCCCTGCTTCTTGAGGCCCTCGGAGAGAAAGAACACGCGGCGGAGATTTTTCGAGGTCGGAGAATCCATCAACGGCACGAAGCGGGCGATCTCGCCCTGCTTCATGGCGCGCCAGTCATTGCCGTGCTCCTCGAACAGGTCGATCAGCGAATACGGCGCCGGATAGTGCTCGGGGCGAGCCTTCTTCCTTGCCTCCTCGCGCATCTTGTTGGCGACGTAGCCGCGAAGCGGGCCGATGGCCATGGCGCGCTTGCTGAACGGCGCGACGCTGCTCTTCCTATTCTGCAGCACGGCCTTCCTGCCTTCCCACCGCAGCGTGTCGCGATGGCGGACCAGCTTGTCGACCAGCCCCATGCGGCGGGCCTGGCTGGCGCGCAGCAGCTTGCCGGTGAGCATGATCTGCATGGCATCGACCGGACCCGCCTGCCGGACCGAACGGCCGGAGCCCCCGAAGCCGGGGAAGATGCCGAGATTGACTTCGGGAAAGCCGATGCGGGTCTTGTCGTCGTTCACGGCGATCCGGTACTGGCAGGCGAGCGCCAGCTCGAGCCCGCCGCCGAGGCAGAAGCCATGGATGCCGGCAACCACTGGCACCTTCAGCGCCTCGATCCGATCGACCAGCGCGTGGGCGCGTTCGAGCGCGGCGTTGAGCACGCCGGGATCGCTCATCTCATCGAATTCGGTGACGTCGGCGCCGGCGATGAAGCCAGAGTCCTTGCCTGAGAGCAGGACCACGCCCTTGAGTTCGCCCGCCTGCACCAGCTCTTCGAGCCGGGTGACGATAGCGCTGAGCTCGGTGATGGTTTCGCGACTGAGGGTGTTCACCGAAGCGTCGGGCACGTCGATGGTCAGCCAGCCGATCCCCTCGAAATCGAGGTCGAACGTCCAGCTGCGGCTCGGGGGCATCTGTGGTTGGGCCATTTCAGGCTCCTCGTTGTCGCTGGGGTTATTCGGCGGCCGCGTCGACGGCCGGCTCGCGCCGAACCTGCTTGGAACCCAGTTCGTCGAAATCGAAATCGTCGACCTTGATCACCCGGTCGCTCGCCTGGTCGGCGAGCCGCAGCGTCGCCGCTTCCGCTTCGGTGAGGACGCCAGCCTCCACCGCGTCGGTGATGGTATCGCGATCAAGCCGGCGCTCGATCGTCCCCTTCTTGATGGCGCGGATGAACTTGGTCTCGATCTCGACTGCGCCGGTGACCTTGATCAGCCCGTCTTCGAGCACACCGGTGACATCCTTGGGGTCCATCGACACATAGGTTCCCTTGGTGAGCCGGTCGCGGAAGGCGCCGGGCTGCATGACGGCACGCGCCAGCCGATAGGTCTCGCGGTCCGAGGCGGGCTTGGCGTGCCGCCCCAACGGAAACACTAGAACCCGCATCAGGTTCCTGAGCACGACATTCGGGAAGTTGGCGAAGACCGCGGCAAAGCTCTGTTCGAGCGAGTAGATCAGGTCGCGAGCCACTGCGTCGACGATCGGCCGGTCCTCCTGGATCCGACCGTCGTCCTCATAGCGCTTGAGGATCGCGGAGAGGAGATAGAGATCGGAGAGGATGTCGGCCATACGGCCGGAGAGGCGCTGCTTGCGCTTGAGGTCGCCGCCGAGGAAGGCCACGGTCCAGTCGCCGCAGAGCGCGAAGCTTTGGGTGTAGCGGCTGAGCTGCCGGTACCAGTGGCCCATCTCGTGATCGACCGGGGTCGAGGCGCAGGCGCCGAAGCTGACGGCATGGAGGAAGCTGCCCGCCATGTTACGCAGCATGAAGCCGACATGGCCGCAGAAGGCGGTGTCGAAAGCGGCGATGCCGGCCTTCCTGTCCTTGTTCTGCGCGGCGGAAATCTCGGCATAGAGATAGGGATGGGCGCGGAGCGCGCCCTGGGCGAAGGTGATCAGCGTGCGGGTGAGGATGTTGGCGCCCTCGACGGTGATCGCCACCGGCGTCGTCGCATAGCCGCCGAACAGGTAGTTCGACGGCCCATCCTGCACGGCGCGGCCGCCATGGATGTCCATGGCGTCGTTGATCCGGTCGCGCATCGCCTCGGTAGTGCGGTACTTGAGCAGGGCCGACAGCACTGAGGGACGCTGGCCTTCGTCGACCATCGAGGCGGTCAGCGCGCGGGAGGCCTCGAATGTGTACGCCGACCGCACCATGCGGCTCAGCGGCTCGGCGACGCCTTCCATCAGCCCGACCGGAATACCGAACTGCCGGCGGATGCGGGCATAGGCCGAGGTGACGCGGAGGGCCTGCTTGATCGACACGGTGCCGATGGCGGGTAGCGAGATGGCGCGGCCGGTGGCGAGGCACTCCATCAGCATGCGCCAGCCCTGCCCCGCATACTCGATACCGCCGATGAGGAAATCCATGGGCACGAAGACGTTGCGGCCCTGGGTGGGGCCGTTCATGAAGGCCGAGCGCGCCGGATAGTGCCGGCGGCCGATCTTCACGCCCTTGTACTTGGCCGGCACCAGCGCCAGCGTGATGCCGACATTGTCGACTTCGCCGATCAGATGATCCGGATCGTGGAGATGGAAGGCGAGGCCGAGCAGCGTCGCGACGGGGGCGAGCGTGATGTAGCGCTTGTCCCAGCTGAGCTTGACGCCTAGCGTTTTCTTGCCCTCGTACATGTCGTAGCAGACGACCCCGACATCGCGCATGCCCGCGGCATCGGAGCCGGCATGCGGCCCGGTGAGCGCAAAGCACGGCACTTCGAGGCCCTTGGCGAGGCGGCTCAGGTATTTCTTCTTCTGCTCGGGGGTGCCGTATTTCTCGAGCAGCTCGCCCGGCCCGAGCGAGTTGGGCACCATGACGGTGATACCGGCAGCGATCGAGCGGCTGGCGATCTTCGACACCACCTGGCTCTGCGCCTGTGCCGAGAAGCCGAGCCCGCCATGCTCGCGGCCGATCAGCATGCCGAGAAAGCCCTGATCCTTAAGGTACTGCCAGACGGCGGGCGGCATGTCGGCGCGGTTGTTGCGCGTGTCCCACTCGTCGATCATGGCGCAGACTGTTTCGCACGGCCCGTCGAGGAAAGCCCGCTCCTCGGTGCTCAGCGTCGGCTTGCGGATGCCCAGCAGCTTCTGCCAGTTCGGGCGGCCGGAGAACAGTTCTGCATCCCAGCCGACGGTGCCGGCATCGAGCGCTTCCTGCTCGGTGCGGCTAACGCGCGGCAGGATGGATTTGACCAGGCCATAGGCCGGGCCGGTGAGGACGAGCTTTCGCACCTGGGGGATGGCCAGAAGGCCAAGGATGACGGCCGGCAGCAGCGCCAGCACCCAGCCGAGCGTGTCGGTCATCAGCCACAGGCTGCCGTTGTCTGTCGAGATGCGGGTCAGCGCCCCAATGATTAGCGCGGCCACCGCCCATTGCCACAGCGGCGCCCGGCGCATCGCCAGCACGGCGAGCACGATGATGGACAGGATCAGAAGCGCCCAGGCCATGCATGTTCTCCTCGACCAGACCGGTCGCGGCGCCCGCCGGGAAGGGAGACGACACCCGCTCCCGGTGACTCCGCCCACGGAGTCTATGTCCGGGCCGGTACCATCGCCAGTAAATAGCGATGGTTGACGTATACGTCAACGGGTGGACCCGCGCCTCGCGGTGAGGCAACCCGACCGAAGCACCCCGTGTGTCGATGGATTGCCGCCGGGTAACCACGCAGCACGTGCACCCCGCCGATCAAATTCAACGTCCTCCCTTTGACGCTAACGTCAATAGGTGGGATATTTCTTCTCAAGACGGGCGCAATAGCCCGAGGAGGACGATAATGGCCGCTGCGGCAGCGAAGGGCGCTACGCGCCCGTGGATCAAGCACTACCCGGAGGGCATCTCCTGGGACGCCAAGATCGACCTGACGCCGGTGCATGAGCAGGTGCTGGCGGCCTGTGCCCGCACCCCCGACGCCGTCGCCCTCGATTTCCTCGGCAAGCGCACCCGGTTCGGGGAGTTGGCGCGGTTGATCAACGCCTTCGCCGGGGCGCTACAGACCGAGCTCGGGGTCAAGAAGGGCACGCGCGTAGCGCTGCTGCTGCCCAACACGCCGTTCTACGTCATCGCCTACTACGCCGTGCTGCGCATCGGCGGCATCGTCGTCAACTGCAACCCGCTCTACACCGTGCACGAGCTCACCCACATCGTTGGCAATTCAGGCGCCGAGCTGATGGTGACGCTCGACCTGAAGCAGGTGTTCGACAAGGCCGAGGCACTGGTCGAGGCCGGGCAGGTGAAGCGGCTCATCGTCTGCCACTTCCCCGACGCGCTGCCGGCGGTGAAGCGACTGCTGTACCGGATGGCCAAGTCCAAGGACCTGAGCAAGCCGAAGGAGGGCGGCATCGCCGCCAAGGTCACCGCTTTCGAGGAGCTTATCGCGCGCAAACTGACGCCCGCACCGGTGAGCATCGACGCCAAGAAGGACGTGGCGGTGCAGCAATATACCGGTGGCACCACCGGGCTGCCCAAGGGCGCCATGCTGAGCCATGCCAACATCGCCGCCAATTTGAGCCAGATCGACGCATGGGGGTGCGGGCTGTTCTATCCGCCGAGCCGTGTCGTGGCGGTGCTGCCGTTCTTCCACATCTTCTCGATGACCGTGTGCATGAACGTGCCGCTCTCGGTCGGCTCGCAGGTGGTGATGCTGCCGCGGTTCGAGCTCAAGGCGCTGCTCGACCTGTTGACCCGCACCGGCGCCAATATCCTACCGGCGGTGCCGACGCTGGTGCAGGCGCTGGCCAAGGCCGGCAGCCGGGCCGAGGCGCATCTGAGTTCGGTCGAGGTGGTGATCTCGGGCGGCGCGCCGCTCGCCGACGAGGTGCGGGCCAAGTGGTCGAAGGTGTCGAAGGCGCTGCTCGCCGAGGGCTATGGGCTGACAGAGGCCTCGCCGGTGGTCTGCTGCGCGGCGCTGCGCGTGCCATCGAAGCCCATGTCGATCGGCCAGCCTTTGCCCGGCACCGACATCCGCTTCGTCGACGTCGAGACCGGCAAGGTGGTGAAGCTGGGCGAACGCGGCGAACTGCAGGTGAAGGGCCCGCAGGTCATGCTCGGCTATTACAACAACCCGGAGGCGACCAGGGACGCGTTCGTCGACGGGTGGCTGCGCTCCGGCGATGTCGGCTATATCGACGAGGACGGCTATGTGTTCCTCGTCGACCGCATCAAGGACCTGATCATCTCGTCGGGCTTCAACGTCTACCCGCGCAATATCGAGGAGGCAATGATGCACCACCCGGCGGTGGAGGAGGTCAACGTCATCGGCGTGCCGGATGAATATCGCGGCGAGGCCCCGGTCGCCTTCGTCAAGCTCAGGGCCGACCAACAGGTGACGGAATCCGAGCTCAAGAAATTCCTTGCCGAGACGCTCAACAAGCTGGAAATGCCCAAGGAAATCATCTTCAAGGACCAGCTGCCCAAGACGCTGATTGGCAAGCTCTCGAAAAAGGAACTGCGCGAGGAATACGCCGCGCGGGGCAAGAAGCATGAACCGGCCTGAAACCGAAAACCGCGACCTGTTCGCCATCGCCGACCTCAGCCAGGAGTTCGGCATCTCGACGCGCGCCATCCGCTTCTACGAGACCAAGGGGCTGCTCAACCCCGAGCGAGTCGGCGGCACCCGCGTGTTCCGCCGCCGCGACCGCGCGCGGCTGATCCTCATCCTCCGCGGCAAGCGGCTGGGCTTTTCGCTGCGCGACATCTCGGACTACCTGAGCCTCTACGACGCCCAATCGCAGGCGGCGCAGACGCGGCTGCTGGTCGACAAGGTGGATGAGCGCCTGGGGCTGCTGGAGCGGCAGAAAGCCGATCTCGAAACGACGATCGGCGAGCTGCGGGAAATCCGCAAGCTGGCGGATGAACAGCGGGTGCGGGGTTGAATTTACGTACGTAATCACGTATGTATTTTGCATGCGCGCCATCACAGCCACAGATTTCCGCAAGAACCTCGCCAGCGAACTCGACCGGGTCGAGAGCGACAGCGAGCCGCTGATCATTGTACGCTCGGGCGGCAAGCCGGCAGCGATCCTCCTCTCGCTTGAGGAATTCGGATCCTGGGAAGCGACGCAGCACCTGATGAAGAGCCCCGAGAATGCCAAGCGGCTGCGGGAGTCTATCGCCGAGTATGAGGCAGGCGGCGGGAGCGAACGGAAGTTGATCGAGTGAGGTACGTCTTTCTCAGCAAAGGCTGGGAGGACTACCAACATTGGATGGACAACGACCGACAGATGCTTCGGCGCCTGAACCGGCTGATCATGGAGTGCAATCGAACCCCTTTCGACGGCATCGGCAAGCCGGAACCGCTACGCGACGACTTCGCGGGGTGGTGGTCACGCCGTATCGATGACGAACATCGCCTCGTCTACCGCGTGAATGGCGACGACCTGATCATTGCCCAATGCCGGTACCACTACCATAAGTAGCTAGCGCTTCCGCGGTTTCACGTTCGTCATCAGGTCCGGCTTTTTCGGGCGCTTCCAGCCTTTGGGCGGCTCGACCACCGGGACGTTGGTGCCCAGCCCCATTTCGCCCGGCGGGGGCTTCCGGACGGCGGCGCCGCCTTTGAGGGCGGCGATTTCGTCGCGGAGGCGGGCCGCGGCTTCGTAGTCCTCGCGAGTGACGGCGGCGAGCATTCGCCTTCCAGCGCGACGATCTTTCTTTCGATGGCGGCGAGCGACATGGGAGCCTCAGGTGGCGGCGAGGAAGATTTGCATGTCTTCGATCGTCGCGGCTTCGGTGGCGGGCTTGTCCCACCTTATCCGGTTGATGCGGGGGAAGCGAAGCGCGATGCCGGATTTGTGGCGGCCGGATTGCTGAGCAGAATCAAAGGCTACCTCGAAGACCAGTTCTTTGCTGACTTCGCGGACCGGGCCGAAGCTGGCGACGGTGTTGTTGCGGACCCATTTGTCGAGCTGCTTCAGCTCCTCGTCGGTGAAGCCGAAATAGGCCTTGCCGATGGGAACGATCTCGTTGCCCTTCCAGACGCCGAATGTGTAGTCCGAGTAGAACGACGAGCGCTTGCCGTGGCCGCGCTGGGCGTACATGAGGATTGCATCGACCACGTTGGGATCGCGTTTCCACTTGTACCACAGGCCTTTAGGACGGCCCGGGACATAGGGGGCGGAGCGCAGCTTGACCATGACGCCTTCGTGGCCGTGGTCGGCGGCGCCGCGGCGGCGGATCTCGGCGAGATCGTTCCAGTCGCGGTAACTGAGGACTGGCGAGAGGTCGATGCGGGTCTGCGGGTTCTTCGCGAACCAGGCTTCGAGGTGCCGGCGGCGCTCGGTCCAGGGGAGGCTGCGGATGTCGTCAACGCCCTCGAAAAGCATGTCATAGACGCGCACGAATGCAGGATAAGTCGCTAGATGTTTGCCAATAGCCACCTTGCGGTTCAACCGCTGCTGCAGGTCGTTGAACAGCATCGGTTCGAAGTCGGGGCCGACCAGCAATTCGCCATCGAGCACCGCGTCGCCGAAGACGCTTTCGGTCACGTCGGGGAAGGCGGCGGCGATGTCGTCGCCGGTGCGTGAGAACAGCGACACCTTGCCCTTGGACGCGATCAGCTGGACCCGGATGCCATCCCATTTCCACTCGGCGACGAAATCGGCCGGGTCGAGCTTTTCGAGGTCCTTCTCCTCGTCGATCGGGTTCGATAGCATCAGCGGGTGGAAGCGCGCTGTGTGGTCGATGTCGGGGCGCTCGGCCTTGCCGGTCAGCCAGTCGAAGAGATCGGTGTAGGGGACGGTGAGGCCGTTCCAGACTTCCTCGATATCCTGCAGGTCCTTGCCGCTCATGTCGGCCAGCGCGGTTTTGGCCAGCCGCGCCGAGAGCCCGATGCGGAGCGCCCCGGTGGCGAACTTCACCAGCGCCCAGCGCTCGTTGATCGAGGCGCGGGTCAGCAGCGAGCCGATGAGGCGGGGGAGGTCGGCCTTGCTGGTCATGTTGAAGAGTTCGACCAGGTCCGAAAGTGACGGCAGCGGCTCGGTGCCGCCATGGTGGGGCCAGATCAGCGCGATGGTCTCGCCGAGGTCTCCGACATAGTCGTAGCTGAGGCCGAAGAGATACGGGTCGACTTCGGCGAGGACGACATCGCGGAGGATCGCCGGCTTGACGTTCTTGAAGGTCAGCGCGCCGGTGAGGATGGCGAGGGCATAGCCGCGATCGGGATCGGGGGTCGAACGAAAATACTCGGCCAGCGCCTCGATCTTGCGATTGCGCGAGGGGGTGAGCGCGAGGAGCTCCATCAACTGGGCGAAGCGCCTCACGTTTCAAGCTCCCCTTGTTCCTCGGTGTCCCCCTGGTCCTCGCCTTCCTCGAAGGCCCGGATGTTGAGCGGTTCTGCCTCGAGCCCCTGCTGCCGGCAATGGTAAACCAGCGCGTCCTCGCGGCCATGGGTTACCCAGACCTTGCTGGCGCCGGTTTCGGCGATGGTCTCGCGCAATTCGTTCCAGTCGGCGTGATCGGAGATGACCAGCGGCAGCTCGACGCCGGACTGCCGGGCGCGCTGCTTGACGCTCATCCACCCCGAGGCGACGGCGAGCACCGGATCGGGGAGCCGCCGGCTCCAGCGGTCCTTGATGGCCGAGGGCGGTGCGATGACGATCTGGCCGGCGAGCTCGGACTTGGTGGTGCCGAGCGTCGGCTTCAGCAGCCCGAGCGGGATGCCGCGCTCGACATAGAGCTCGCAGAGCCGGATCATCGCGCCGTGGAGGTAGATCGGCGCATCGTAGCCGGCGTCGCGGAGCAGCGCGATCATCCGCTGCGCCTTGCCGAGCGCATAGCAGCCGATGACATGGGCGCGGTCGGGGAAGGTAGCGGCGGAGCGGAGGAGGCGCGCCACCTCGTCCTGCGGATTGGGGTGCTGGAAGACGGGAAGACCGAAGGTGGCCTCGGTGACGAGGAGATCGCACTCGGCGAGCTCGAACGGCTGGGCGGTCCGATCGGGGAGGCGCTTGTAGTCGCCGGTGACGACGATGCGCTGGCCCTGGTGCTCGAGCAGCACCTGGGCCGAGCCGAGGATATGGCCGGCGGGTTTGAGCGTGATGGTGACGTCGTCGACTACGAGCGGGGTATCGAACTCGAGCGGCTGGAAGGTCTCGGCCGAGTCCTCGCCATAGCGCGCCTTCATGATGGCGATGGTGTCGGGGGTGGCGAGCACCGCGCCATGGCCGGAGCGGGCGTGATCGGAGTGGCCATGCGTGATGATCGCCCGGGCGCGCGGGACCGGCGGATCGATATAGGCGTCGATGGGAATGACGCGCAGGTCGCGGGCGAGGAACGGGGTCGGCATGGCGGGAGAGTAACGGCTATTGGGCCGCGAGGTTCAAGTCTGTCCCTTCTCCACTCAGGGAGAAGGTGGCGGAGCGCCGGATGAGGGGTGCGCAGCGTGCAGCGAGCGCGAGTCGAGAGGCTGAACCCCTCACCCGAGCTTCGCTACGGACCTGATGGTCCTAGCTGCGCTACCCTCTCCCCTCAGGGGCGAGGGGGAGGAAACCATGAATGTCCGGGCACAAACTTTCAGTCGTCTTCCTCCCCCTTGTGGGGAGGGAGCAAGGGTGGGGGTGGCCACAGCTTCGCTGCCAGCGATGAGTAGCGGAACGCCCGCCTACCTGAGGCATGGACTAGGGCCGCCAGACACTCCGGAGCGTGGGCCACCCCCACCCTCAGTCCCTCCCCACAAGGGGGAGGGAGGCGCAAACTGCTGGCGTACTGCCCTATTCGTCAAAGCACCTTCGTGACCTTGAGGAAGTTCCCGCGCTCGTCGTTGGCGGCCTTGATCGCCGTTTCGGAGCCCAGCACTACGACCTGGCCGTTGAGCGCCACCTGGTCGAGGGCGTCGGCAAGCGCCTTGAAGTCGCGGTTACTGGCGCCGAGGATTTCGTCGCGGCGTTTCTGGCGGGCGTCTTCGGTGTCGCCGGCGAGTTCCCAGACGAGCGAGGTGAAGCCCTTGGCGTCGGGGAGGCGGTAGGTGTCGACCGAGCCGATGACGCCGATGACCGAGCGGACCAGTTCCTGGTCCCCTACCCCGTCTTTGAGGAATGCCGCCGCCTTGTCGTAGATGTCGATGGTATCGACGAGGTTGGGGTCGCGATACGAGGTGAAGGCGAAGGTGCCGGCGAAGGGGTCGAGGCCGGAGGAGCCACCATAGGCGCCGCCCTGCACGCGCACTTTGTCCCACAGGTACGTGGTGTTGAGGTGCTTGATGGCGACGGCGGTGCCGCCGGTGGGCTCGAAACCGAGCGCCTTGAGGTTGGCGCCCTTGGCCACGTAGTTGACCTGGCCCGGGAAGGTGAGGCCCTCGGACTGGGTGCCCGGCTCGAACCCCCAGCCTTCGGCCGACGGTCCGGCGCCGGACGGGAGCGACGTGACGAAGCCTGCTAGTTCGGGCTTCAGCGCGGCGATGGCGAAGTTGTCGGCGGTGACATTGGCGATCATGCCGGCGCGGCCGATCAGGAGGGTGCGGATTTCCTCGAGCGCCGCCTGCACCGCCGGCCAGTTGCCGTCGATTTGCGTGGCGAGGTCCTTGAGGAAGAAGTAGTTGCTGACCCCGCCCAGCTTCTCGCTGAGCCAGTCGGCCTCGCTGAACCCGGCGCGCACGCGCATCGAGACGATGCCGTTGCCCATGCCGGCGAGCGAGCTTTCGAACCCGGCCTTGCTCTCGAGCACCATCTGGCGGATGCGCTCGCGGTTATCGAGCCGGGCGTCGGTGAGGACGTCATGCATGATCGACAGCATGTCGCCGACATGGTCGGGCGTCGCCTTGCCGCGGACGAACAGCCAGGCCGCGGTGCCCGAGCCGTCGCGGCGGGTGGAGATCCAGCGGTTGAGGCCGACGCCGCCGGTGGTGCGGCCGATGCGCTGGGTGAGCGAGACGAAGTCCTCGCTGCTGGTGCCGGTCTGGGTCAGGGCGCGGGTGAACAGCGGCAGGTAGGGCAGGAGCCGGCCCGGCAGCGCGTTGAGGTTGAAGCCGAGATCGAGATAGACCACGCCGCTGGTCGGCAGGTCGTGGGTGAACAGAGGCACGCCCTCGAGCGTCTCGCGGACGATCGGGATCGACTTGTTGCTGCGCGGCAGGTCGTCGAGCGTCAGGGTCGGGATCTTCGACAGCGCCTCGGGGGAATCGACCTTGTTCTGCAACTCCTTGAGGTGACGGGTCTGCTCGGCGATGCGGGCAATGCCGGTCGCGTCGAGCGACTGCTGCTCGGCATCGAGGCGGGCCCGCTCCTCGGCGGCTTCCTCGGCGCCCTTGTTCGGATCGGCGGTGAGCAGCACCGTCGAGCGGTGGCGGTTGTCGAGGATGTGCGTCTTGATCAGCGTCTCGAACAGCCGTTCGCCGGCGGCGAGCCGCGCCTTGATGGCGGCGAGAGGCGCCTCGAAGCTCAGCGGCTCCAGCGGATCGCCGCCATAGAGCCAGGTGCCCATCGAGCGGAACATCAAGGCAATGCCGCGCGGGAACGAGCCGGTGTTGTTTTCCCTGAGCGCGAACTCGGCGGTGTTCATCGCCGCTTCGATGGTCTTGGGGTCGATGCCCTCGACGCTCAGCTGTTCGAGCGTCGCGATGATCAGGTCCTGCACCTTGTCGCCGGCATTGTCCTCGATGCCCTTGAGGCCGAAGGTGAAATAGGGCTGGCGGATGCCGTCGGCGAGGCCCGAGCCGGTGAGGCCTTCGCCGAGGCCCGAATCGATCAGCGCCTTCCTGAGCGGCGCAGCCGGGGTGCCGACGAGGACGGATTCCAGCACGTTGAGCGCCAGCATGGTCTCGGGATCGGTGATCTCGTCGAGCATCCAGTTGACCGACACCATGGCGGTCTTCTTGCCGACCTCGGCTTCGCTCGCGGCATAGGTCTCGTGCAGCTGGCGCGGCTCGCTCCAGCGCGGCTGGAGGCCCACTTCGGCATGCGGATCGATGCGCTCGAACTGGCTGAAATATTCCTCGAGGATATCGAGGCGCTGCGCCGGATCGTCATCGCCGTAGAAGACGACGCGCGAGTTCGACGGGTGGTAGTATTTCGCGTGGAAGTTCTTGAAGTATTCGTAGGTGAGATCGGGGATGGCCTTGGGGTCGCCGCCCGAATTCACGCCATAGGTGGCGTCGGGATAGAGCGAGAGCTGGCTGACCTTGCCCAGAACCGCGGCAGCCGAGGAATAGGCGCCCTTCATCTCGTTGAACACGACGCCCTTGTAGACCATTGGCCCTTGCGTGGAATCGAGCTCGTAGTGCCAGCCCTCCTGGCGGAACGTATCCTCGCTGATCAGCGGGAAATACACCGCGTCGAGATAGACATCGACGAGGTTGTAAAAGTCCTTGAGGTTCTGTGACGCCACCGGATAGGCGGTCTTGTCCGAGAAGGTCATGGCGTTGAGGAAGGTGTGGAGCGAGCCCTTCAGCAGTTCGACGAACGGCTTTTTCACCGGATACTTGCGCGAGCCGCAGAGCACCGAGTGCTCGAGGATGTGGGCGACGCCGGTCGAATCCTCGGGCGGAGTCTTCAGCGTGACGCCGAAGACCTTGTTCTCGTCGTCATTGATGAGGCTCAGCACCTCGGCCCCGGTCTTCTTGTGCCGGTAGAGCTTGGCCAGCGAACTGATCTCCCCGATCTGCTGCTCGCGGACGAGTTCGAAGGCGGGGTGTTCGGACATGGGGGTACTCGGGGTGATGGGAGGGTGTGGGTAATCTAGGGAGCAGAGGGGGCGGATGGAAGGGGGAGCTCGGATGGGCTTGTCGCTCCTCGCTCCGCTCGGATCGCGCATCGCAAGCGATGCGATACCCCTCATCCGCCCTTCGGGCACCTTCTCCCTCAAGGGGAGAAGGGCACTCGCCGAGACATCTCGGTCGGGATTCCCTCTCCCCTTGAGGGAGAGGTGGCGCGCAGCGCCGGGTGAGGGGAAGTCTAAATCCGACCCCGGATCGCCGGGCGCACCTTGTCCTGGTACCAGGCGCTGAGTTCCTCGACCAAGGCTGGCTCCACCGGGTCGCGCTTGGTGGCTTCGACATTGGCGCGCAGCTGGTCCGGGCGGGTGACGCCGGCGATGATGGTGGCGACCGCCGGCTGGTCGAGGATCCAGCGCAGGGCGAACTGGCTGAGGGGGTATTTCGGGGCCATCTGCTTCAGCTGGTCGGCCAGCGCCACGCCGGTCTCGAACGGCAGGCCCGAGAAGGTTTCGCCGACATTGAACTTCTCGCCGTCGCGGTTGAAGTTACGGTGGTCGGTGGGGGCGAACTGGGTATCCTTGGTCCACTTGCCGGAGAGCAGGCCCGAGGCGAGCGGCAGGCGGACGATGATGCCGACATTGCGCTTGATGGCTTCGGGGAAGACTTCGGTGATGTAGTCCTGGCGGAACAGGTTGAAGATGATCTGCAGCGTCGAGACCCCCTCGGCCTTGAGGCAGATCTGCGCCTCCTCGACATTTTCGACGCTGGCGCCGTAGTGCCGCATCATCCCCTCGTCGCGGAGGTCGTCCATGATGTTGAAGATCTCGCCGTCCTCGAGCACGGCGGTGGGAATGGTGTGGAGCTGGGCGAGGTCGAGGGTTTCGACGCCGAGGCGCTTCAGCGAGCCGGCGAGGCTCAGCTTGACGTTCTTGCGGTTATAGCCGGTCTTGTTGGGAAAGATGTCGCCGTTGCGCCCGAGCTTGGTGGCGACGAAGACGCCCTTCTTGTCCTTGAACGCGCCGATGCGGGTTTCGGACTGGCCGCCGCCATAGACGTCGGCGGTGTCCCAGAAGTTGACGTCGAGCGAGCGGGCGGTCTTGAGGATGTCGTTGGCCGTCTCGTCATTGAGCGCGCCGAAGCTTTCACCCAGCTGCCAGGTGCCGAGCCCGATTTCGGAGACCTCGTAGCCGGTCTTGCCGAGTTTGCGGATATTCATCACGTCCTCTCCCGTTGGTCGGGGAGGTTCATAGCGGGGGCGGGGTGGAACTGGAAGGGGGGCGAAGGAACTAGGGCCGGTGGCTCCGCACCCTCACTCTCCGCAGCTAATGCCGTTCCTTCGTGGTCAGGAACTGGACCTTCGGATAATCGCGCTCGGCGCGGCCGAGCCACCATTGGGACTGCGCGAGGTAGACCGGGTCGCCGTATTTGTCCTCGGCCATCTCCAGCTTGTTGGTGGAGATGAAGCGCGCCAGTTCTCCCTTGTCGTCGGAGACGATCCAGCGGGCGAGCTCGAAGTTGATCGATTCGAAGCTGATCGGCACGTTGTATTCGGTCTGGATGCGCGATTGCAGCACTTCGAGCTGCAGCTGGCCGACGACGCCCACGATGTAGTCGGCGCCCACCATGCGGCGGAAGATCTGGGCGACGCCCTCTTCGGCGAGGTCGGAAAGCGCCTTGGCCAGTTGCTTGGCCTTCATCGGGTCGGTGAGGCGGACGCGGCGGATGATTTCCGGCGCGAAGTTGGGGATGCCCGTGACCTTGATATTGGCGCCTTCGGTGAGCGTGTCGCCGACGCTGAGCGCCCCGTGATTGGGGATGCCGACGATGTCGCCGGCGACCGCTTCCTCGGCCAGCTCGCGATCGTGGCCGAAGAAGAACATCGGGTTACTGACCGCCATGTCCTTGCCGGTGCGGACATTCTTCAAGCGCATGCCGCGCTTGAAGGTGCCGGAGCTGAGGCGCACGAAGGCGATGCGGTCCCGGTGGTTCGCGTCCATGTTCGCCTGCACCTTGAACACGAACCCGGTGACCTTGGGCTCGCTGGGGTTGATGGCGTGCGGCTCGGCCGGCTGCGGGCGCGGCTCGGGGGCCCAGGTGCCGAGCGCGGCGAGCAGCTCGGGGACCGAGACGGTCTTCAGCGCCGAGCCGAAGATCACCGGGGTAAGGTGGCCGGCGCGATAGGTCTCGAGGTCGAATTCGGGATAGCCGGCGCGGGCGAGATCGAGGTTTTCGAGCGAAGCCTTGATCACCGGGTCGGCGTTGAGCTTTTCGTCGCGGAACAACTCCTCGACATCGTCAAAGGTGCGGATTTCCTCGCCCTGCGGGGTGAGGACGCGCTTCGCCACCAGGTCCACGATGCCCTTGAAATCGACGCCGCCGCCGAGCGGCCACACCACGGGGGAGACGTCGAGCGCCAGCGTGTCGGCGATCTCGTCGAGAATCGCCAGCGGGTCCTTGCCCTCGCGATCGACCTTGTTGGCGAAGGTGATGATCGGGATGTCGCGCAGGCGGCAGACCTCGAACAGCTTCAGCGTCTGCGCCTCGATACCCTTGGCGACGTCGATCACCATGACGGCGGCGTCGACCGCGGTGAGGGTGCGGTAGGTGTCCTCGGAAAAGTCCGAGTGGCCGGGGGTGTCGAGCAGGTTGAAGGTGAGGCCCAGGTGCTCGAAGGTCATCACCGACGAGGTGATCGAGATGCCGCGCTGGCGCTCGATGTCCATCCAGTCCGACCGGGTGGCGCGCTGGTTGGCGCGGTGGCGCACCTGCCCCGCCTGCTGGATGGCGCCCGAGGCGGCGAGCAGCTTTTCGGTCAGCGTGGTCTTGCCGGCGTCCGGGTGCGAGATGATCGCAAAGGTGCGGCGCGATTGGTAGGGCAGCAATTTGGTGGCGGGCGCCGTGGCGGTCAGGGCGTTCATCGACATGCTCGAGGGTGCGGAAGGCCGCTACATAGTCGCTCGCGGCTCCGAATGCAAAAAGCAACGGCCGCCCCTAAGGACGGCCGTTGGCGATTCGGTCGATGTGGCCGACTAGAACTTGAAGTTGAGGCCGGCGCTGACGGTGTGGGTGGTGAGGCTGAGGTCGGTCGGGATGCTGAGATCGTAGGTGGCGCTGCCGTAATCCGAGTAGCGGTACAACAGGTCGACCGAGAGGTTTTCGGTGGCCGCGACTTCGACGCCCGCACCGGCGGTCCAGCCGAAGTGCATCTGGGTGCTGGAGTCCGGCCCGATATCGGCGGTGGCGCCGGCGAAGGCGAGACCACCGGTCAGGTAGGGCATGAAGGCGCCGGCATCGAAGCCGGCCCGGCCGCGGAGCGAGCCCATCCAGTTGACGTCGTAGCCGAGGTCGGTGTCGCTGTCGTAGCCGCTGATGTTCGACCAGGCGATATCGCCTACGGCGCCGACGACGAAGCCTTCGGCGACGGTGAAGTTGGCGCCGAGCGTGGCGCCGATCAGCCAGCCGGAGAGACCGAGCTGATCATCATCGAGACCCAGCGGGATATCGCCGTTATCGTCGAGGACGGTGCCCCATCCATAGCCCACGAAGCCGCCGACATAGGCGCCATCCCAGGAGCCGCCGCCGCCCATGTCGACATAGCCGCCCAGGCTAGGCTGCTGCTGGACGAGGAGGTCAGCCGCCGAAGCGGCCGTCGCCATCGACAGCACGGCAGCGCCCGCGAGCAGAGTGAGAGAAAAACGGTTCATGATGTGCCTCCAAGGTACACGAGGGAACATTTGGCTTGTGGCCCATGAATCGAATCCAAGTTGCAAACAATTGGTTTACGCGGCGGTAACCGTCAGGGTTTGGTTAACGAATGGTAGTGGGGTGGACTGGCCCGCGGAGGCTGGTGCGTGGGGACCTCCACCCCTGTCCCCTCCCTGCAAGGGGGAGGGAGACGCCAACCGTTGGTTTGTTGCGTGAAGCGTCGTGCCCTCCGCCCGGCCGATGTCATCCCAGCGGAAGCAGGGACCCGGCTCGCCGCGACGCCGGCGGTGACATAGGCCTTTCGCTGGGATGACATCGGGGTTTGGGTGGGCGCAGCGCGCTGCTTTACCGGGTTCCAGTTGATGCTGCGGAGCGTGGGGACCACCACCCCCGTCCCCTCCCCTAGACATGGGGAGGGAGACGAAAACACCAGCCGTCGTGAAGGGGTCTCCCTCGCCATGTTTAGGGGGAGGGACAGGGGTGGGGGTTGGAGGGCACCGGAGTTCTGGCGACTGCACAAAAAGCACAAAAAGAAAGAGCCGCCCGGAGGCGGCTCTTCCCGATTTCGCGGCTTTCGAAATGGTCACTGCCCTTTTGGGCGAGGTGCCTTCGATTAGGCCAGAGGCTGCTCCGAACTACCGGAGACTCCAAGATCCTTCGAAACCGACGATTTCTGATGAGACA
>NZ_JAQGJL010000124.1 GCF_028290645.1 Devosia sp.
GCATAACCATCCGAGCTTCATCGAGCCCTACCAGGGCGCCGGCACCGGCATGGGCGGCATCCTGCGCGACGTCTTCACCATGGGCGCCCGGCCCGTGGCGGCCATGAACGCCCTGCGCTTCGGCGACCCCAAGCACGAAACGACCCGGCACCTCGTCTCCGGCGTCGTCGCCGGCGTCGGCGGTTACGGCAACTCCTTCGGCGTGCCGACCGTGGGTGGCGAAGTCGAGTTCGACGAGCGCTACAACGGCAATATCCTCGTCAACGCCTTCGCCGCCGGCCTCGCCGACACCGACAAGATCTTCTACTCGAAGGCCGAAGGCGTCGGCCTGCCCGTCGTCTATCTCGGCGCCAAGACTGGCCGCGACGGCGTCGGCGGCGCGACCATGGCCTCGGCCGAATTCGGCGACGACATCGAGGAAAAACGCCCCACCGTGCAGGTAGGCGACCCGTTCACCGAGAAGCGCCTGCTCGAGGCCTGCCTCGAGCTCATGGCCACCGGCGCCGTAATCGCCATTCAGGACATGGGTGCAGCCGGCCTCACCTGCTCCGCCGTCGAGATGGGCGCCAAGGGCGACCTCGGCGTCGAGCTCAACCTCGACATGGTGCCGGTCCGCGAAGACGCCATGACCCCCTATGAGATGATGCTCTCCGAGAGCCAGGAGCGCATGCTCATGGTGCTGCATCCCGAAAAGGAAGCCGAAGCCCGCGCCGTCTTCGAGAAGTGGGAGCTCGATTTCGCCACCGTCGGCTACACCACCGACGACCTCAGGTTCCGCGTCATGTGGAAGGGCGAGGAAGTCGCCAACCTGCCGATCAAGGACCTCGGCGACCAGGCGCCCGAGTACGATCGGCCATGGACCGCTCCCGTGCCGCCCAAGGCGCTCGCCGCCGACGACGTCCCGCAGATGGATATCGCCGACGCATTGCTGCGCCTGCTCGGCTCCCCGGCCCTCTCGTCCCGCCGCTGGGTCTACGAACAGTACGACACGCTGATCCAGGGCAACTCGCTGCAGCGCCCCGGTGGCGATGCCGGCGTCATCCGCGTCGAGGGCCACCCGACCAAGGCGCTCGCCTTCTCCTCCGACGTCACCCCGCGCTACTGCGAGGTCGACGCCTACGAGGGCGGCAAGCAAGCCGTCGCCGAGTGCTGGCGCAACCTCACCGCCACGGGCGCCGACCCGCTCGCCGCCACCGACAACCTCAATTTCGGCAACCCCGAGCGGCCCGAAATCATGGGCCAGCTGGTCCATGCGGTAAAAGGCATCGGCGACGCCTGCCGCGCACTCAACTTCCCGATCGTCTCCGGCACTGTCTCGCTCTACAACGAAACCAACGGGCGCGGCATCCTCCCAACCCCGACCATCGGCGGCGTCGGGCTCATCCCCGACTGGTCGAAGATGGCCCGCGTCGGCTTCGCCGCTGAAGACCAGGCGATCCTGCTGTTCGGCGCGCCGGACTGGTGGGGCACCCATCTGGGCCAGTCGCTCTACCTCTCGCAACTGTTCGGCCGCAAGGACGGCACTCCGCCCCCGGTCGATCTCGAGCACGAAAAGAAGGTCGGCGACCTCGTCCGCATCCTCATCCGCGACGGCGCCGCCACCGCCATCCACGACCTCTCGGACGGCGGCCTCGCCGTCGGCCTCGCCGAGATGGCAATGGCCTCGGGCATCGGCGCCACCGTCAACCAGCTCGACGGCGGCGACCCGCTGCCGCTGTTCTTCGGCGAAGACCAGGGCCGCTACCTCGTCACCATGAGCCGCGAAAACCTCGACAGGTTCTACGAGGAAGTCTACCCCTACGCCGGGGTCTTCGCCCCCTGGATCGGCACCACCGGCGGCACCACCCTGACGCTCGGCGAAGCCCGCCCGGTCGCCGTAACCGAACTCCGCGCCGCCCACGAAGGCTGGTTCCCGGCGTTCATGGCCGGCGAGATCTCTGAGGTCTAGTTGGAGCCGTGGACTGGCCCCACACCCACCGGGTCATTCCCGCGAAAGCGAGAACCTCCGTTTCCTTTGGCGGCCTCGCTCCCTCCTCCGCCACGATGTCATCCCAGCGAAAGCTGGGACCCATCCCACCACAGCGCAAGCGGACAATTGGGTCCCAGCTCTCGCCGGGATGACATCGTGTATTTGTGAACTCGCGGTTTCCACCCCGAGCACCTATATATTGCGCATCCCAAAATAATGGAGACACGGCATGACGACCAACACTGAGCGGGCGGTACTGGCTGGCGGGTGCTTCTGGGGCGTGCAGGAGCTGCTGCGCAAGCGCGACGGCGTCATCTCCACGCGCGTCGGCTATTCCGGCGGCGACGTGGCCAACGCCACCTACCGCAACCACGGCACCCACGCCGAGGCGGTGGAGATCATCTTCGATCCCACCCGCATCAGCTACCGCGACATCCTCGAGTTCTTCTTCCAGATCCATGATCCGTCGACGAAGAACCGGCAGGGCAACGATGTCGGCATGAGCTATCGCTCGGCCATCTACTACACCTCAGACGAGCAGAAGCGCGTCGCCGAGGAGACCATCAAGGACGTTGGGGCCTCCGGGATCTGGCCGGGCAAGGTGACCACCGAGGTAAAGGCCGTCGGCCCCTTCTGGGAGGCCGAGCCCGAGCACCAGGATTACCTGCAGCGCATCCCCAACGGCTACACCTGCCACTTCGTCCGCCCCAACTGGAAGCTGCCCAAGCGCCAGGCGGCGTAATTTCGACGGGCGCCGGGAAACGGGCGCCCGCCTGCGTTGAACCACCCTCCCCCGCATGCCATCTGAGCCGGGCTCAACCACCGGGAGACGTGCCATGGGCATGGCTGCAAACGAAATCGAACGCCGCATCCTGCAGGCGCTCCCCGACGCCACCGTCGAAATCCGCGACCTCGCCGGCGACGGTGACCACTACGCCGCGACGGTGATCTCGGAATCCTTCCGCGGCAAGACCCGCGTCCAGCAGCACCAGATGGTCAACGCCGCCTTCGGCGAAGACATGGGCACCGTGCTCCACTCCCTCGCCCTGCAGACGCGAGCCCCGGATTGAGAACCGTCCTCTTCGACGTCGACGGCGTCCTCGTCCACGGCTACCACGCCAAGCCTCATAAGCAGCTCCGTTGGGATGAGAACCTCCTGGCCGATCTCGGGGTCGATCCCCAGCGGTTCAAAGACGAGTTCATCTACGACGTCTTCATCAAGAAGGTGATCGTCGGGCAGATGTCGCTGCTCGAGGCGCTGGACCGCACCCTGCCCAGCCTCGGTTTCCGCGGCCCCTCGATGGCCTTCGCCGGCTACTGGTTGAGCCACGACAGCCACGTCAACGAGCCGCTGCTCGACGTCGTGCGCAAGCTCAAGGCCACCGGCGTCAAGCTCTACCTGGCCACCAACCAGGAGCACATGCGGGCCCAGTGGCTCTGGCAGACGCTGAAGTTCGGCGAGCTGTTCGACGACATCTTCCACTCCGCCCGCATCGGCCACGCCAAGCCCGCCAAGCCCTATTACGAGTGGGTGAGCAACCGTCTCGGCCCCCAGGATGAGCCACCCCTGTTCTTCGACGACTCCGAGCCGGTGATCAAGGGCGCGCGCGAGCATGGCTGGGAAGCCGTGCAGTTCGACGAGCTGGAGGATGTCACCAACCATCCCTGGATCGCGGAGCGGCTGGCGGCTCAAGCATAGGCCCCCGTCCCACCCTCGGTGTCATCCCCGCGCAAGCGGGGACCTCCGTTTGCGATGGTGCCGGTTGCGCGACAACTGAGGTTCCCGCTTTCGCGGAAATGACCCGGTGGCTGGGGCCAGACAGGAACCCATCATCGTCAACCACCGATGCCGCACCTCGACAGCGCCGCATTGCAGGACTATCTAAGCGAAGACGAGCTGGCTTCCTCCCGGCCCCACGAAAGGCATTCATATGAGCGACATCAACGCGTTCATCGACGACAAAGTGAAGAACAACGACGTGTTCCTGTTCATGAAGGGCACGCCGGACTTCCCGATGTGCGGCTTTTCCGGCCGTATCGTACAGATTCTCGGCTACCTCGGCGTCGACTACGACAGCGCCAATGTGCTCGAGAACCAGGAACTGCGCGAGGGCATCAAGGCCTACACCAACTGGCCGACCATCCCCCAGCTCTACATCAAGGGCGAGTTCATCGGCGGCGCCGACATCGTCACCGAGATGTTCCAGGCGGGCGAGCTGCAGTCGCACCTCGCCGGCAAAGGCATCGCGATCAAGCAGACCGCCTGAGCCTCACCGCTTCCAGCGCCTTGAAGTCGGCCGCGTAGCGCAACTCGCGCAGCGGCCGAACTCTTTTGGTGGCTTCCGCGTACAGCGGATGCGCCTTGTAGGCGGCGAGCGCCGCCTCGTCCTCGAACTCGGCATACACCACCACGTCCACGTCGTTGCCGATCTGGTCGACCTTGGCGTTCCGCGTCACCTCGAAATGCAGCGAATGCGGGATCTGCCCGAGCAGCTCCAGCCCCTCGACGATGGCATCGAGATGACCGGGTTCCTTGGCGGTGAAGAAGACGATGTGGCGGATCACGGGCTCGCTCCGGTGTCGCCCTGTAGATAGTCGAGTCCTGCCCGCGATCAACTGTGGTATGCCGTCCGCCATCGATTTGCGTGATGGCGGTATCACCTAAAAGCATTTCTCACGCCCGGCCCGACTGTGTAGGTACACGGGCTCGTCCTTCCCCGAGATTCCCCCTCCATGTTCTCGATCACTGCCCCACGCTCGCTTGCGACGCCGCTGATCGTGCTGATCGTCGCCGGCTGCATCATCGCCGCGGTGACCAACGGCATCCGGACCAGCTTCGGCCTCCTGACCCTGCCGATGACCGCCGATCTCGGGATGACCCGCGAGGCCTAGGGGATGGCGATGGCCATCCAGAACCTCGCCTGGGGCGTCGCGCAACCCTTCGCCGGCGGCCTCGCCGATCGCTACGGCACCGCCCGGGTGATCGTCGGTGGCCTCCTGGTCTATGCCCTCGGCCTCGCGCTCATGGTGGTTTCCCCCACCGGCTCGCTGCTCAATCTCACCGCCGGCATCATCGTCGGCGTGGGCATCGCCACCTCATCCTTTTCCACCGTGATGATCGCCTTCGGCCGCAGCGTGCCGCAGGAAAAGCGCAGCCTCATCTTCGGCGTCGCCACCGCGGCTTCATCCCTCGGCCAGTTCGCCTTCGCGCCGCTCGGCCAGGCCTTCATCACCAATTTCGGCTGGCAGAGCACCCTGCTCTACGCCGCTGCCATCCTCGCGCTGGTGATCCCGCTCACTTATGCGCTGCGCGGCCGCACCGAGCGCGCCACCGGCCAGGCTGACCTCAAGTTCATGCAGGCGCTGAGCCGCGCCTGGGGTTTCCGCTCCTACCGGCTCCTCGTCATCGGCTTCTTCGTCTGCGGCTTCCACCTCGCCTTCGTCAACGTCCACATGCCCGCCTACCTCGTGCAGTGCGGCCTCTCGCCCGAGGTCGGCAGCTGGGCCATCGCCGTTATCGGGCTGTTCAACATCGTCGGCTCGCTGCTCTCGGGCTATCTCGGCAGCCGGCTGCCCAAGCAGCTGCTGCTCGCGACGATCTACTTCAGCCGCGCCGTGGCGATTGGGCTCTTCGTGCTGTTCCCGGTCACCGAGGCCAGCGCCTACATCTTCGCCGCCGCGATGGGGCTCCTCTGGCTCTCCACCGTGCCGCTGACCGCCGGGCTCGTCACCCTGTTCTTCGGCGCACGCTACATGGGCATGCTCTACGGCGTCGCCTTCTTCAGCCACCAGCTCGGCTCATTCGTCGGGGTGTGGCTCGGCGGCTTCGTCTACGATCACACTGGCTCCTACAGCCTCGTGTGGTACCTGGGCATCCTGCTCGGCCTCGCCTCGGCCGCCGTGCACGTGCCCATTCGCGAAACCAGCGCCGCTTCGTTCCAGCTCAAGCCCGCCCAATAGGGCCTACCTCTCAGCAATATTACCCGGATCGGGTTGCAAAAAGCAGGCGATGCGGGCATCGTCCCGGCCTTTCAGGCCGTCCCCCTGGCCACCCGAGTTATCACATGTCCGAAACTGCCGTCGCGTCGCGGGACCCGTCCCGCGTCGAGTTTATTGTTCTTGTCGCAGCGCTCATGGCGCTCAACGCCCTCGCCATCGACGTCATGCTGCCGGCCCTGCCCTACATGGGCGAGGCGCTGGGCGTGAGCCATGAGAACGAGCGCCAGTTCGTCGTCGGCGTCTATATGCTCGGCTTCGGCGTTGCGCAGCTGGCCTTCGGCCCCCTCACCGACCGTTTCGGCCGGCGCGGGCCGCTCTTCGTCGGGCTGGTGATCTATGTCATCTGCGCCTTCGCCGCGACCTTCGCCCCCAATTTCGCGGTACTGCTGGGGCTCCGCTTCGTGCAGGGCCTCGGTGCCGCCGGCACCCGCGTCATCGCCACGGCGGTGGTACGCGACCGCTTCTCCGGCCGCGAGATGGCCGAGATCATGGCGCTCACCTTCATGATCTTCATGGCTATCCCGATCCTCGCGCCCGGCATCGGGCAGGTGATCCTGCTGACCGGCCCGTGGCAGCACATCTTCCTGTTCATGGGGGGGCTCGCGACCCTGATCGGTCTCTGGGCCTTCTTCCGCCTCCCCGAGACCATGCATCCCGAATATCGCCGGCCCCTGAGCTTCGCCTCGGTGTTCGACGGCTTCCGCATCGTCCTCACCAACCGTTCGGCGCTGCTGTACGGCCTCGCCGGA
>NZ_JAQGJL010000129.1 GCF_028290645.1 Devosia sp.
GCACCGCGGTGAGGAACGCCCCCGTCTCATCGAGATCGCGGACGAGCAGGGCGATGTGATCGAGGCGACAGGTGATGCTCATGTTCGTCTTCCCGGCCTTCAGGCGGTCGCCCCGGTGAAGAAGACACCGATCACGCCATCATAGATCAACTTCAGGGACAGCAGGAACACCAGCCAGTAGGTGAGCTGGTAGAACCGCTTCACCGAGATCCGGCGCACCAGCCAGACGCCGACCATCACCCCGACCACGGCAAGCGGAGCGAGGATTGCGGCGTGGGTGAGGTTGGCGACGTTGAGCTGGCCGAGGAAGAAATACGGCACCAGCTTCGCCGTGTTGACGATGGCGAAGAAGAACGCCGTGGTGCCCGAATAGATCACCGGGTTCAGCCGCTGCGGCAGGGTGTAGATCTGGAACGGCGGGCCGCCGGTGTGGCTGATGAAGCTGGTGAAGCCGGCAAAGCCGCCCCAGAACGTGCCCCAGGGCTTTGACGGCGGCAGGCCCTCGAGCTTCTTCCTGATCGGCAGCAGCGCATCGAGGATGAACAGCAGGGTGATGACGCCGATGAACAGCAGCACCATGGCGTCGCTGACCACGGTCCACAGCGCCCAGCCGATGAGGGTACCCACCATGGCGCCGGGCAGCATGATCTTGAGGATCCGCCAGTCCGCGTCCTTGCGGTAGGTCCAGACGGCGATGGCATCCATGACCAAGAGCAGCGGCAGCAGCATCCCGGCCGCCTCGCGCGCCGGCATCACCAGCGACAGCATCGGCACCGCCACCATCCCGAGGCTTCCCACCAGTCCCGACTTGCTCAGGGCAACGATGAAGACCGCGAGGACCGCGACGATCCAGAAATAGAGATCAGGCATGAAAGGGGGTAACCGGGAGGGAAAAAAGCGGCGCTACTCGGACGCCCGCGAGCCCGGCTTGTCAATATCGCCTTCAGCATGATCCCCCGGGGAT
Source organism: Devosia sp. (assembly GCF_028290645.1). Classification (GTDB taxonomy): domain Bacteria; phylum Pseudomonadota; class Alphaproteobacteria; order Rhizobiales; family Devosiaceae; genus Devosia_A. Next base: position 965 of record NZ_JAQGJL010000129.1, read on the forward strand.
CCAGCCTGGGCGCGATCGGCCTTCATCACGGCATCCAGCATCTCGGTCGAGCGCCGCACGAAGCCGATATAGGCGGTCTGGTCATGGCGGACGGCATAGCTCTCGCGCAGCATCCTGGTGTCGTGCCTTTCGAACTCGTCGGCGACGCGGCGGGCCTCGGCCTCCTCGTGGCCCAGCGCAACCAGCGCCCGTTCGCCCAGCTTGATGGCGGCACGGAAGGTCTCGCGTTCGAACACATGGACGCCGAGCGCCATCAGGTCGTGGGCATGCGATCGATCGACGGCCCGGGCGGCGACGATGACATCGGGGTAGTTGCGGCGGATGAGCTCAGCGATGCCGAGGATGCGATCGCCGCCGGCCACCGCAATGACGATCATCCTCGCCTTGTCGGCGCCGGCGGCGCGGAGGATCTCGATGCGGCCGCCATCGCCGTAGAACACCTTCACGCCGAAGCGCTTCACCAGCTCGATCTGCGCCGGATCGTCGTCAATCAGCGTCATCCCGAAACCCTGGGCGCGCAGCATCCGGGTGACGATCTGGCCGAACCGGCCATAGCCGAGGACGATCACCTTGTCGTTCGGATCGGCGACCGCAGGACCCGGCGGCAGATCGTCCTCGGCTTCGCTGCCGGCGTTGAGACGCGGCGCCCACAGTCGGTCGAAGATGAACAGCAGGAGCGGCGTCACGGCCATCGAGAGCGCCACCACTACCGTCAGCAACTCGACTTCCGGCCCCGAAAGGTTGCCGGCGGTGCGGGCGAACTGCAGCACGACGAAGGCGAACTCTCCCGCCTGGCTCAGGAGGATGGCGAGCAGCAGCCGCTCGGCCATGTGCATGCGGAAGAAGGTCGCGAGCACGAACAGCACCAGCATCTTGAGCGCGATCAGCGCGCCGACCAGCGCCAGCACGAGCATCGGCCGGTCGATCACCACGTTGAAGGCGATCGACATGCCTACGGTGATGAAGAACAGGCCGAGCAGCAGTCCCTTGAACGGCTCAAGATTGCTTTCGAGCTCGTGCCGGTACTCGCTGTCGGCGAGCAGCACGCCGCCGAGGAAGGCGCCCAAAGCCGGGGACAGGCCGACGCTCGCGGTCAGCAGCGCCGCGCCGATCACCAGAGCGAGCGCGAACGCGGTGAACGCCTCGGGCACCCGGGTGCGAGCCAGCCAGCTCATTAGCGGCCGGATGACGAAGCGCGAGCCGAGCAGCGCCGCGACGAAGCCGCCGACGACGACCAGCGGCAGCCACCAGCCGACCGAGTTGTTCACCGCCTCGATCACCCCCTCGCCGATGGCCTCGACGGGTGCTCCGCCCATGTTGGCGAGGAGCGGTATGATGGCGAGGACCGGGATCACCGCGACGTCCTGCACGAGGAGGATGGCAAGCGAGGCGCGGCCGGTATCGGTCGTGGTGATGTTGCGCTGGTCCACCGACTGCATGGCGATGGCGGTGGAGCTCATGGCGAGAGCGAGGCCGACGACGATCGCGTCGACCCAGACGAAGCCGACCAGCCGTGCCAGCACGGCGATGGCGGCGCTGGTCGCCACCAGTTGCGTGAGGCCCAGGCCGAGCACCTTGTGGCGCATGCGCCAGAGTTCGCTGCCGTCGACCTCGAGGCCGATGAGAAACAGCATCATGACGATGCCGAAATCGGCAACCTGGTGGACGAGGGCGGTGTCGGAGACGAGCGACAGGCCGTAAGGGCCGATCAGGATGCCGGCGGCGAGATAGCCGAGGATGGTACCGAGGCCTGCCCACTTGAACAGCGGAACCAGCAGCACCGTGGCGACGAGCAGGACGAAGATCGCAAGCAGCAGGTTGCTTTCCATCGATGCTCGCGCTGCCCGCGCGCCTCCTCCGGGGTGGCCTCAGTATTTATGCGTGCGACTGGCGCGGGTGTCACCCCCCGTGAACGCGGGCGGCCCATGTCCCAGCCGGGACCGTCGGATGAATGGGCCCCCCGCGGAGGATGACATCGCCGGCGGGGGAGCGCCGGGGGCGGGGCCCCGGCAGTCCGGACCTAGTCGTCGTTGTCGGTGCCCTTGAGCGACTTGAGCTTGGCGAACACCGAATCGGCGTCGATCTCTTCCTCGCGTTCCGGCCGGCGCTCGGTGTGCTCCCCGTCGTCGGGACGGTCCATGCCGGCGCGACCGTGGGCGCCCGCCAGCGCCTCTTCGGCGGTCAGCAGCATGGTGCCTTCCTCAGCAACCTCGCCGGTGGCGGCGCCCTTGCTGGCGCGGCTCACTTCCAGATCGAGATCGATCTGGCTGGCAAGGCCGAGCGTCACCGGGTCCATCGGGGTGATGTTGGCATTGTTCCAGTGGGCGCCGTCGCGCACCGCGTCGATGGTCGACTTGGTGGTGCCGACCAGCCGCATGATCTGCGCATCCTTCATCTCCGGATGGTTGCGCAGCAGCCATTTGATGGCGTTGGGACGCTCGTTGCGGCGCGAGATCGGGGTGTAGCGCGGGCCCTTGCGCTTGGGGGCGGCAACGCGGACCTTGGGGTCCGAAATCTTCATCCGGTAGTTCGGGTCGGCCTCGGCCTTCTCGATTTCCTCGCGGGTCAGCTGGCCGTTCTGGATGGGATTGACGCCCATGATGCCGCTCGCCACGTCGCCGTCGGCGACGCCCTGTACCTCGAGCGGGTGGAGCCCGCAGAACGCAGCGATCTGCTCGAACGAAAGCGCCGTGTTGTCGACCAGCCAGACGGCGGTAGCCTTGGGCATCAGTAGGGGCGTGGCCATGATAAATCTCTCCTTGAGGCGCGGCCGGGTTCTTCCGGACGCCCCGCCTCGTGGTTCGTAATGAGGGGGAATAATCCCGCCTATATACGCGCGGATTCAGGCCGATTCAATCTGATTGTGTCCTCGGCATTGGTGTCGAGCAAGGTTTCGCCCCAAGGGGTTACGAGGATCAGCTTGCCGTAGTGTTCCGGTTTCTCGAGTTCGGCATGGGCGCGCGCGGCCTCGGCGAGGGGCAGGGCGCGGATGCGCGGTCGGAGGATGCGGCCATCGGCCAGCGCCGGCCACACGGATTCGTGGAGGCTGAGGGCGATCCCCGCCTTCACCTCCCGGGTCTGCGGCCTGAGCGTCGAGCCCGACAGCGTCAGCTGCTTCATCAGAATGTGACTGGCATTGATCTCGGATTTCGGTCCCGCAAGCGTCGAGACGATGACGATGTGGCCGAAGCGGGCGGCGGCGCGGATATTCCGCTCCAGGGCATCGCCGCCGACGATGTCGACGATCCGGTCGGCGCCCTTGCCGCCGGTGATCGACAGGGTACGGGCGACGAAGTCCTCCGTCGTGCGGTCGATGGTGTCGGTGGCGCCAAGGGAGCGGGCATAGGCGGCTTTCTCGGGACTGGAGACCACGGCGATCGGGTGAGCGCCGTGGAGCCTTGCGATCTGGATCGCAGCGCCGCCGATGCCGCCCGCGGCGCCGTGGATCAGGACGGACATGCCCGGCGCGAGGCCGGCACGCATCACCAGCGTCTGCTCGATGGTGAAGAAGGTTTCGGGCAGCGCCGCCCCGGCGGCCATCGACCAACCCTGGGGCAGCGGCAGTACCTGGCCGGCGGGGACCGAGACGTATTCGGCATAGCCGCCGCCATGGGTGAGAGCCACCACCGGATCGCCGGCCCACCAGCCGCTGACATCCTCGCCGAGCGCGGCGATCTCGCCGCCGACCTCAAGGCCGGGGAGCGGCGAGGCGTCGGGCGGCGGGTTGTAGGTGCCACGGCGCTGGCCGAGATCGGGGGCGTTGAGGCCCGCGGCGGCGACCCGGATCAGCACCTCGCCCGGGCCCGGCTGCGGCACCGGCAGGAGCACCGGCTTCAGCACTCCGGGGCCGCCGAATTCGGTGATGGCAATGGCGGTCATTTCGGCGGGGATCTGCATCGATCTAGCTAGTCCCAGCAAGGCGCGGCTGGCAATCGGTGATCCGCGTGCTAGTGCCGGGTTGCGCGAGAGCGCAGGAGGACTAAAATTCACCGAAAAGCCAAGCCCGGAGAGGACCATGTTCGGAGATGACGAGGTCAAGAAGGCCAAAGTGCACGAGGTCGGCATGCCGATCGACACCATGTCGGTGGAAGAGCTCGAAGAGCGGATCGCCATTCTGAGGGCCGAAATCATGCGGCTCGAGCAGGCGATCGCCGTGCGGCAGAAGGTGCGGACGGAAGCGGATTCGCTGTTCAGGTTCTGAGCGGCTGCGCGCCCGCAGCGCCGGTCACCAATTGGCAAGGTTAAGAAAGCGAGTCTCGTTAACCTCAAATTAACACCTTGCGGTTAATTTGACCGTATCCAGTTCTCTGGATTTTGCAGAGTGGTTTCTCCCTCTGTTTGACGCCTCCCTGTTAACTTTCGAGAGCCGTTTCGACGGCTCTTTCTTTTTGTGCGGCAGCGGGATGGCTGTTAAGCCAAAGGCAACGGAGGCGGGCGCAAAACGGTAGGGAACCGGCGCCGTGCCGGAGACCGTGACCCATCCGTCACCCGGACAGCAGCGTGGACGAGAGCAGTCAGAAGAAGCCGGTAGCCATCGGCCCGCGCATCGTGGCGTCGGGGGGCTTCGACATGCTCTATCGCGAAGGCATGGCGCTGATCGAGGCGGTGGCCGCGTATCTCGATGGCGAGGGCCGGGCGGAAAGCCGCGGGCTGCCGCGCGAGGCTTCGTTCGTCTATGCCACCGAGAGCATGCGGCTCACTACCCGGCTGATGCAGCTCGCCTCGTGGCTGCTGCTGCAGCGCGCGGTGAACGAGGGCGAGCTCACGGCCGAAAACGCCCGCACCGAAAAGGAGAAGGTCCGCTTCTCCGCCACCCCATCGGATCGCGGCGGCCCCGGCTATGCCGAGCTGCCGGAGCGGCTGAGGGGCTTCATCATCCAGGGCGACCGGCTGTTCGACCGGGTGCAGCAATACGACAAGCTCGAACGCGGCGGCGTACCGGACTATGCGCCGATGGCCGCGGGCGGAATTGCGGATCAGCTGGCGCGGCTGAAGGCGGCGTTCGGCAGGTTGAAGGAATAGGGGCACTTCGCCGGGTGAGGGGCAGTCTCTCAGCCCCCAAACAAAAAGCCCGGCACAATGGCCGGGCTTTCGCATTCCTCAGTGCCGTCAGGCTTAGAAGCCGAGGCCCTTGAACTTGTCCTTGAAGCGGGTGACGCGGCCGCCGCGGTCCATCAGGTTGCCCTGGACGCCGGTCCAGGCCGGGTGAGTGGTCGGGTCGATGTCGAGCTGCAGCGTGTCGCCTTCCTTGCCGTAGGTCGAGCGGGTCTGGTAGCTCGTGCCGTTGGTCATGGTGACGGTGATCATGTGGTAGTCGGGGTGGATGTCGTTCTTCATGGCGCTGCCTCAAATCAAACGGGCGCCGCGGCGCCCGGACGAAACTATCAATTCGGATTGGTCGGGTTCATAGAGAAATTCCGGCCCCCGCGCAAGTGCAAGCCGCAGATGTCGCAGGCTGGCAATTCGGTTGCTAGCCGGGCGGGACCTGCCTATATCGGGAGCACTTTGAAAGCGACCACGAACACGTCCAACCCGGCAACGTCGGACGGCCGGCTCGGCAGCAAGGGCGAAGCGCGAAAGACCGGCCAGCGGGATTTGAAGCCCATTCGCCGGCTGCTGCCGTTCGTGCTGAAATACCCGTGGCGCCTGGCGCTGACCATGGGGTTCCTGCTGGTTTCGGCGCTGTCCTCGCTGGTCATCCCGTCAGTGGCGGGCAAGATCATCGACAAGGGCTTCGTCGAGCAGAACCTCGACATGGTCGGGCAGTACGGCATGCTGGCGATCGGGGTGGCGCTGGTCATGGCGCTGGCGAGCGCGGGGCGGTTCTACTTCATCTCGCACCTCGGCGAGCGGGTGCTCACCGATTTGAGGCGGAAGGTGTTCGATCACCTCCTGACGCTCGACTCGAGGTTCTTCGACCTGCATCGGGTGGGGGAACTCACCTCGCGGCTCAATGGCGACGTGGCGACCATTCGCGGCGCCATCGGCACCAGCCTGTCGATCATGCTGCGCGGGGTGGTGACGCTGGTCGGCGCGGTGGCGCTGATGTTCCTCACCAGCCCGTACCTGGCGCTGACGGTGATCGTCGTCGGCCCGGCGATCCTCGTTCCGGTGATGCTTTATGCGCGCCGGCTGCGGCGGATGTCGCGGCGCACGCAGGATGCGCTGGCCGACATGTCGGCGATGGCCACCGAGGCGCTGGGCGCCAGCAAGACCATCAAGAGCTTCGTCCAGGAGCCCGAGCAGTCCCGCCTCTACGGGCACCACGCCGAGGAATCGTTCGAGGCCGAGGTCAGCCGGCTGGGCGCCCGGGCGGCGCTGCTCGGCGGGTTGTTGTTCCTCTCGACCACGGCGCTGGTGGTGCTGGTCTGGTGGGGCGCCAATGCGGTGTTCACCGGCGTCGTCACGGTGGGCGAACTCGCCCAGTTCATGATCTACGCACTGATGGCCAGCAATGCGCTGACCAATCTCTCCGAGATCATGGGGCTGGTGCAGACCGTCTCGGGCGCTACCGAGCGGCTGGTCGAGATCCTCGATGCGGCGCCGGCCATCAAGTCGCCGGCGATGCCGTTGGCGCTGCCGGTGCCGCCACTCGGCACCGTTGCCTTCGAGAATGTCGGCTTCGCCTACGGGACGCGCGACGACGAGCAGGTCATCGAGGAGATGAATTTCTCGATCGCGCATGGCGAGACGGTGGCGCTGGTCGGCGCTTCGGGCGCCGGAAAATCGACGATCTTCGCCCTGGTGCAGCGCTTCTACGACGTGAGCCGCGGCCGCATCCTCGTCGACGGGATCGATGTGCGCGATGTCGAGCCGGCGCAACTGCGCCGCCGCTTCGCCTATGTCGAGCAGGAGCCGACGATCTTTGCCGGCACCATCGCCGACAATATCCGCTTCGGCCGGCCGGAGGCGAGTTTCGCCGAGATCGAAGCCGCCTCGCGGGCGGCGCTGGTGCACGACTATGTCACCGAGCTCAGCAACGGCTACGATTCGGTGGTCGGCGAGCGCGGCGTGATGCTGTCGGGCGGCCAGAAGCAGCGGCTCGCCATCGCGCGGGCGCTGCTGAAGGACGCGCCGATCCTGTTGCTCGACGAAGCCACCTCGGCCCTCGATGCGGAAAGCGAGCGGCTGGTGCAGGTGGCGCTCGAGCGGCTGATGGTCGGACGGACGACGCTGGTCATCGCGCATCGGCTCGCCACCATCCGCGATGCCAACCGTATCCTCGTGCTCGAGAAGGGCCGGCTCATCGACCAGGGCACGCACAGTCAACTGGTGAAGAAGGGCGGCAAGTACGCCGAACTCGCCAAGCTGCAGTTCCGGGATGAACCGCTACCGGAAGTGGCGGAGTAGGGCTGAGGCATGCCCAGGATGGGTTGGGGTGCATGCTGCTGAACCGTTCTTTCTTTGCCTTCCACTGATGTGTTAGCATAAAGTCAATGTAGCCGCGCCTTTCGCAGCAACGGACTGGATGAAGATTGACCGATCATCCACTCGATAGTCCACTTTGGCACGCCATGAACGGCTCGCTGGCCCAATACAGTCGAGCGGTTGGTGACGTTCGGCTTCTTTCCCCCGAAATTGCCTCCGTCGCGGCCATGAGGCAAGTTTCACCGGCAAATATGTCGATACTGGCGGCTGCTCTCGATAATGGCTCTGAGATAGTCGCGTTTGCTTCGGAGCCGATGCAGTCGACGCCCGAGCTTGAGGTGCTGCACATCCAACCGTTGCTGCAAATGGTCGCCGAACGCCTGACCCCGGTTGAGTCGAATGTTCCCGTGGCCTTGCTCAATGCTGGTGATTTTCCCCAGATGCTGACCTTGGTCGAAATTACGCGTCCCGGACCGCTTGGGCCACGTGCGATGGAGCTTGGCGGTTTTCGCGGCATCTTTGACGGCGAGAGGCTCGTTGCGCTGGCAGGCGAACGCCTGCACCTCGACGGATACACTGAGATCGCCACCGTTTGTACCCACCCCGACCACCGGGGTCGGGACTACGGGAAAGCGGTCGTCTCGGCCGTAGCGCAGGGGATCGTCGAAAGGGGCCAAACGCCGTTTCTGAGTGTCATTCCGGGCAATACACCGGCCATCCGGCTTTACGAGAGCTTGGGGTTCACCCACAGAAGAACGCTATATCTGAACACTGTAAAGCGGACTCCAAGCGATGCTGAGGCGCGTGTGGTGTCCTTCTGAGGATACGCGCGCCGCGCGGACACCCCCACATCAGGGCAAGGGGCGCGGTTGCTGCCCGCGACCCGCGCTCAGCCGTCCGTAAGCTTGAACTCGATGCGCCGGTTCCTGGCGTAGGCTTCCTCCGTGTCGCCGGTGTCGATCGGGCGGCTGTCGCCGAAGCCGGCAGCGACGAGGTGCTGGGCGGGGATGCCCTGTTCGACGAAATACTTGGTTACGGCGATGGCGCGGGCGGCCGATAGCTCCCAGTTGGACGGGAATTCCGGAGTGTTGATCGGGCGCTTGTCGGTGTGGCCGTCAATGCGCAACACCCAGTTCACGTCGGCGGGTATCTGGGTCTGCAATTCCTTGATGGCACTCGCAAGCTTGGCCATTTCGGTAAGGCCAGCAGCCGAGATTGAGGCTTTGCCGGCGTCGAACAGCACTTCGGACTGGAAGACGAACCGATCGCCGACGACGCGCACGTCGGCACGGCCTTCGAGCACCTGGCGGAGCTTGCCGAAGAAATCCGAGCGGTAGCGGGAGAGATCCTGCACGCGCTGGGCGAGCGCCAGGTTGAGCCGGCGGCCGAGGTCGGCGATCTGGGTGCGGCTCTCGGTGTCCTTGGATTCGGAGGCCTGCAGCGCCTCCTCGAGCGCGCCGATCTGGGTGCGGAGCGCGGCGAGCTGCTGGTTGAGCAGCGCCACCTGCGCGGTGGCTTCGCGCGACAGATCCTGCTGCGAGGCGAGGTCGGACTGGAGGTCCGCGATCTGGGCGTCCTTGCCGTCGCCGTCGGCGCCAATCCCGGCGATCTGGGCGGCCATCTGGTCGCGCTCGTTGGTGGTCGAGGTCAGCGTTGCCGAGAGCGTCGCGATGGTCGATTCGAGGTCGCTCGAGTTGACCTTTTCGAGCTGCAGCAGCTCGGTCAGCTCGGCGATCTGGGCGTTGAGCCGGCTCATCGCCGTGTCCTTGCCGCTGATCTCCTGGCCGAGGAAGAACTGGCTCAGCATGAACAGCGAGAGCAGGAAGATGATGACGAGCAAGAGGCTCGACAGGGCGTCGACGAAGCCCGGCCAGTAATTGGTGACCTGGGAGCGACGGGAGCGGGACGACATGGCCATGGGTTTAGCCCTCAGCCTTGAGCGGGGAGGCGGGAGGCCCCCTCACCCGGTGCTACGCGCCGACCTCTCCCCCAGAGGGAGAGGTGCGATGCGGCACGACCAAGCCACCCCACCACCTCTCCCTGTGCGGAGAGGTCGGCCGAAGGCCGGGTGAGGGGGCTTTTGGCCCGTACCGTTCGCATCAGTTCGGCCGCCGGTCGGATTCGCCTTCGCGCAGCATTGCTTCCATCAGTTCGCGCAGCTTCTTGTTGGTTTCGCCTTGCTGGATGATGTGGCCGCGCAGGTCGTCCTGCTCGGCCTTGATATGCTTGACGAGGCCATCGATGCCGCGGGCCAGCTCGGCCATGGCGCGGATGGCGTTCTGCGACGAGCTCGAGTTCTGCAGCGTCGAGCCGAACTGCGCCAGCATCGCCGACATCTCGTCGCCCGAGACGCCGAGCCCGGTGGCCTGCATCTGGGTGACCGGGTGATCGAGTTCGGTCATCGAGGTCATCCAGTCCTCGAGGTCGGTATAGAAGGCGTTCTGCGCCTGGCTCGCCTGCAGGTCGAGAAAGCCGAGGATCAGCGAGCCGGATAGGCCGAGCAGCGAGGCGGAGAAGGCGGTGCCCATGCCGCCGAGCGGCGCGGCGAGGCCTTCCTTGAGGTTCGAGAACAGCGTCGCCGTATCGCCGGCCGTGGCATCCAGCGCCTGGATGGTCGAAGCGACATGGGTCACGGTTTCGAGCAGGCCATAGAACGTGCCGAGGAGGCCGAGGAAGACCAAGAGGCCCGTCAGGTAGCGCGAGGTATCCTTGGCTTCATCGAGCCGGTTGCCGACCGAATCAAGGATGGAGCGCATCGAGGAGGGGGTGATCACTGCCTCCCCGAGCCGGTCGCGCAACAGGTTGGCGACGGGGGCAAGCAGCCGCGGCTGGGTCGCCGGCATGCGGCCTTCCTGCAGCGAGTTCACCCAGTTGATTTCGGGGAACAGGCGGATCACCTGGCGGAAACTCAGGATGATGCCGATGAAAAGCGTCAGCAGAATCAGCGAGTTGATGAAGGGGTTGGCCCAGAAGAAGACCAGCAGCTGGTTGGCGAGGATGGCCGCGACGAGCGCCACCAGCACCAGGAAGATGACGATCTTCACCAGGTAGACCGCAGGGCTTGCCAAGCGGTACGGGTCGTAGCTTTGCGACATGTAGACGCCCTTGGTGGGTAAGATCGGGCCGACAATAGTGCGCTTCGGCAAAAGCACGCAACGGTCGGCGGCCTGCAATGCCGGTTAAACCCCATGAAATCCGGGCAATGCGACCAGAGGGTGACGGGGCGGAGGGGCAGGGTGGGCATGATGCCACACCCGCCGCCGGCGGCTGGGGACCGCTGGATCGCAACCGTCCGACCGGTTCAGTTCACCGCCTTGACGATCTTCAAGAGCTGCCCCTGGATCACCTCGTTGCCGGCGATGACCTGGCCGTTCCAGATCGATCCGGTGGTGCCGGCATAGTCCGACATGGTGCCGCCCGCTTCGCGCAGCACCAGCTGGCCGGGAGCGACGTCCCAGGGGGCGAGGCCGGCTTCCCAGTAGCCGTCGAAGCGGCCGGCGGCGAGCCAAGCGAGATCGGTGGAGGCCGAGCCGGTGCGGCGGATGCCGGAGACGGCCGGGGTGACCTGCGCCAGCTGCTTCAGCTGCAGGATATCGAGGGCACGGCCGCGCGAGTTGATGCCGGTGACCACCACCGCGTCGGCGAGGTGCTTGCGGTTGGCGACGCGAAGGCGCTTGCGATCATTGAGCCACGCGCCGCCGCCCTTTTCGGCGGTGAACAGCTCGTCCATCGCCGGGTTATAGATCACCGAGGCGACGATCTCGTTGTTGCGCTCGAGCGCAATGGCGCAGGCGAACATCGGGATGCCGTGGAGAAAATTGGTGGTGCCGTCGAGCGGATCGACGATCCAGCGGTGCTGGCCGTCGGTGCCCTTAACCTCGGTGCCTTCCTCGCCGAGGAAGGAATAGGTCGGCCGGGCCTTCTGCAGCTCGTTGAAGACGATCTCCTCGGCGCGCTTGTCGGCGTTGGAGACGAAGTCGGCGGGGCCCTTCACCGAGACCTGGAGATTCTCGACCTCGCCGAAATCCTTGGCAAGGGAGCGGCCGGCCTTGGTGGCGGCCTGCACCATGATATTCAAAAGCGCCGAGCGCATGGGAAACTCCGCGCGAGAATTCGGGGAACGTAGGAAGGGCCGCTATGTGCCCGAGAACGCTGCTCAGTTCAAGGGCGCGTCGGCCGGTGCGGCAACGGGGGCAGGGGTGGTGTTCGCGGCGACCCTGGTCGGGGGCGGGGACGGCCAGAAGCGGGCCCGCTCCTCGGCACGCGCCAGCTCCTCAGGCAGGATCGAGGCGAGGAGCTTGTCGAGCTGCGGGTCCTTGAGGCCTTGGCGGCGGGACAGCGCCCGGTACATGGCCGCGTCCTCGAGGTTGAGCGTCACGCCCTCGCCGGCGGCGAGAAGCTTGGCATAGCGGTTCTGCGCCACCGGATTGCCGGCATCGGCGGCGCGCGCGTACCAGCTTGCGGCAGCGGCGCGATCCACCGGCACGCCCTTGCCCAGATAGAGGCTGGTGGCGTACTCGACCTGCGCCGGGATCAATCCGTCCTCGGCGGCGAGGCGGAACTGCTCGGTGGCGCCGGCCGGATCGGGCGCTACGCCGGCGCCCTCGGCAAGCATCCCTGCGTAGTCGTAGCGGGCTTCGGCGATGCCCGAATTGGCGGCTTCGCCGATCAGCTGGGCCGCCTTGGTGAGGCTCGGCTCGGCATAGACCCCTTCGACATGCAGGAGGCCCAGGTTGTACTTGGCCATCATGTTGCCGGCGTCGGCGGCGGTCTTGAACAGCTCGGCGGCGCGCTTCCTGTCCTTGGTGACGCCGCGGCCGTCCTGATAGGCCATGGCGAGCTCGAACGTGGCGAGGGGATCGCCGTTCTTGCTGGCGAGGCCATACCAGCTGGCGGCGCTGGCGAGATTCTCCGGCACGCCGAGGCCTTTAGAATAGATCTCGGCAATCAGCGTCTGCGCCGGCGCATCGCCCTTCTCGGCCCGCGGCAGGGCGAGATCGAGGGCGGTGAGATAGTAGCCGCGCTGGTAGGCGCCATAGGCCGCGTCGACCTTTTGCCCGAACACCGCGCTGCTGACCGTCTGCGCGTCGCTGGGGGTCTCCGTTTCGGCGGGAGTCTGGGGCAGCAACTCTTCCGGCACCGGGCTGATCGGCAGTTCCTGGAAGCCGAGGCCATCGGGAAACTGCATGTCCTTGGGGCGCAGGTCCTCGAAATCGGTGCGGGCCGCCTGCGCGAGCGCGGGAGACGCCAGGACGGCGACGATCAATGCGCAACCCAGCCGGCGCATCATTTTACCGGCTCCGTGACACGGAGCGGCAGGCCGATGAATTCGCAGCCCTCGGCGTCGTAGTTGTCAGGCCCGGCTTCGGGATCGGAAAGTACGCTGGGGATTTCCATGGTCTCGGCCCACCAGCGCGCCAGGTCGCGCGCCGCTGCCGATATGGGACCGGAAAGCGGCCCAAATAGGATGTAGTCGACGCCGGCTTCGCCCTTCAGCATGGCGTCATCGCGCGAGTGGATGTCGCCGGCGCCGACGATCAGGTCGGGCTTCAGCGCCGCAATCGCCTCCTTCACGGCCTTGAGGCCGCCCGCCACATGCAGGCCGTCGGCGCCCAGGAGGGGCACGAGGCCGGGCTCGCCCTCGATCAGCACGGCGGTGCCTGTGGCCTGCGCCAGCGGCACGATCTGCTTGGCCAGCGCCTTGTAGGCGTTCTCGGACAATTGTCCGCGCGGCAGCAGCAGCGCGGCAACCTCGGCGTCCCCGAGGGCGGCTTTCAGCGCGTCGGCAAGCCGGTCAGGCGGGGTGTCGGTGGGGGCGATGAGGAAGGTTTCAGCGGACATGGCGGTGTTATAGCGGGCTCGCTGCGGATGTGGAGCCGGATTCTGGCCGCAGCTTGGCAGGCGGCCAGTGCGCCGAAAAGAAAAGGGGCGCGTGAACGCGCCCCAGTTGGGTCGGGAAGACTTTGGAGAAAGTCAGGCTGCGAGATCGAGTTCCGGCTTGTAGGTCCCCAGCGCCGCGAGGGAGTTCATGTGGGCGCGGTGGGTGAAGGCGCGCTGGGCGGCTGCGACATTCTGCTCCTCGCCGTTCCAGGTGACGAGCGCCGAGGTCTGCAGCGCCCGGCCGTAGGAGAAGGTGAGCGCCCAAGGCAGGCCGGGGATCTGGTTCATGGCGCTCAGATGGGCCGTTGCTTCCTCGTCGCTCTGGCCGCCAGAAAGGAAGGCGATGCCGGGGACGGCGGCGGGGACGAACCGGCGGAGCGTATCGACGGTGCGCCGCGCCACTTCTTCCACCGAAACGCGCTCGCGCGACCGGAGGCCGGGGGTGACCATGTTGGGCTTCAGGAGCATGCCGCTCAGGTCGACGCCAGCGAGGCGCAGTTCCTTGAATACCGCCTCCAGCGTTTCCCCGGTGACTTCCTCGCAGCGCTGGATCGAATGATCGCCCGGCTCGCCGTCGGCCAGCACTTCGGGCTCGACCACCGGCACGATGCCGGCTTCCTGGCAGTACATGGCGTAGCGTGCGAGCGCATGGGCGTTGGCGCGGATGCCGTTGCGCGAGGGGGCGTAGGAGGTGATGGCGATAACGCCGCGCCACTTGGCGAAGCCGGCGCCGAGCTTGGCGTAGTGCGAGAGCCGCTGGCGCAGGCCATCGAGGCCCTCGGTGATCTTTTCGTCCTTGCTGCCGGGCATGGGCAGCGCGCCGCGATCGACCTTGATGCCGGGGATGACGTCGGCTTCGTCGAACAGCTGGCGGAACGGCGTGCCGTTCTTGGCTTTCTGCTCCAGCGTCTCCTCGGTGAGGATGACGCCGGAGATGTAGTCGCGCATCGCATCGGTGGAGCGGAACAGCATCTCGCGATAGTCGCGGCGTGTTTCCAGCGTCACCGGCAGGCCGATCAGCGCGAAGCGCTTGGCGATGGTGCCTTCGGATTCGTCGGCGGCAAGGATGCCCTTGCCCTTGGCTACTAGTTTCCTGGCGATTGCATTGAGCGAGGCCATGGGGGTCTCCGTTTCGCAATGGCCTCAGCATGCGCCCGGACCCGGTGTGAGTCGATTGGACGTTCAGGTATCAGACGAAAGGTGGTTCACCCTTTCAGCGCTTCAACTCCCGGCAAGGGCTTGCCTTCCATCCATTCGAGAAAGGCGCCGCCGGCGGTAGAGACGTAGGTGAACTGGTCCTTCACGCCGGCATGGGCGAGGGCGGAGACGGTGTCGCCGCCGCCGGCCACCGAGACCACCTTGCCGGCCTTGGTGCGCGCGGCGACGTATTGGGCGATCTCGACCGTGCCGTGATCGAACGGGTGCATCTCGAAGGCGCCGAGCGGGCCGTTCCAGACCACGGTCTTGGCCTCATCGATGGCGCCCTTGATGCGCTCGATCGAGCCGGGGCCGACATCGAGGATCATGCCCTCGGGGTCCATCGCGTCGACGCCGTAATAGCGGTGCGGGGCGTCGGCCTCGAAGTGCCAGGCCACCGTGGCGTCGATGGGCAGGATGATGGCGCAGTGCACCGCTTCGGCCTTGTCGCGGATCTCGTTGGCGGTTTCGGCGAGGTCCTTCTCGGCCAGCGACTTGCCGACGCCCAGTCCCCCGGCATGGAGGAATGTGTTGGCCATGGCACCGCCGATCACCAGGGCGTCGACCTTGTTGATCAGGTTGCCGAGCAGGTCGAGCTTGGTCGAGACCTTGGCGCCGCCGACGATGGCGATCACCGGCCGCTCGGGGTTGCCGAGGCCCTGTTCGAGCGCCAAGAGCTCGGCCTGCATGGCGCGGCCCGCGGCCGAGGGCAGGAGGCGGGCGATCGCCTCGGTCGAGGCGTGGGCGCGGTGCGCGGCGGAGAACGCGTCGTTGACGAAGATGTCGCCGAGCTCGGCCATCCGGGCGGCGAGTTCGGGATCGTTCTGCTCTTCGCCGGGATGGAAGCGGGTATTCTCGAGCACGAGGATCGAGCCCGGAGGGGCCTCGTCGATCGCCTGCCGGGCCTGGCTGACGTCGGTCCAGTCGGTGGCGATGAAGCCGACCGGGTGGCCGGTCGCGTCGGCGACGGCGGGGACCACCATTTCGAGCGAGAACTCGGGATCGACCTTGCCCTTGGGGCGGCCGAAATGGCTGAGGATGATGGCCTTGCCGTCGACCTTGATGATTTCGCGGATGGTGGGCACCAGCCGCTCGATGCGGGTCGCGTCGGTCACCTTGCCATCGGCGACTGGCACATTGAGATCGGCGCGCACCAGCACGCGCTTGCCCGAGAGGTCGAGGTCGTCGAGGGTCTTGAAGGCGGGCATGACTTGATCCGCAGAAAGAAAAGCTGCCGCTGCTATAGCAAGGATTGCGGCAAGGGCAACAGCGGAGGTCAGAGGCCGACAAGGCCGGCAAGCGTTCCGGAGAGGGCAAAAAGCAGCGCGCCCAATACGATATGCCGGGCGGCGAAATAGAGGTTGGTGTTGAAGGTGAAGCGGGCAAAGCCCTCGCTCGGCCAGGCGCGCGGTCCGATACGGCGGCGCAGGGCGCGATCGGCGAGGACCACGTACAGCCCGAAGGCTGCAAGCGGCACGAGGAACCAGGTCGCGTCATGCCGGGCACCCTCGATCAGGCAACCCAGGATATTGGCAGTGATAAGGAGCCGTTCGACTGCGCGCACGGGCTGATCGCTCCGATTCAGTGATCACCTGTGGGTGCAGCATAGGGCATCGACGTAACGCCCCGGCGACCGAAAAGTTAACGGGCGATGATATTTGGCGGTGGAGCGGGGGTAAAATGGCCATCATTCAGTGGCTCGGACCGCGAAGCCGATGGTGACGAGCCGAAACAGACTGCCCCTCCCCAGCCCTCCTCATTGGGAGGGTGCCGGCGGTGCGCCTGGCTTGATCCAGCCACGCACTCGTCCCCCCTTGTAGGGGAGGCGGCGAGGGGCCGTTGGACGACAGCAGGCAATGCTGTCGCTCCAGTGCCGCGGCGCGGGGGTCGTCAGATCGCGCCGCAGTCTGCTAGGCTGGAACGTCCGGACAAGTGCCGGTGAGGGCAGGGGGGCTGCAGATGAACGGCGCCGACAGTGTCGTGCAGACGTTGGTCGATTGTGGCGTCGAGGCCTGCTTCGCCAATCCCGGAACTTCCGAGATCCATCTCGTCGCCAGCTTGAACAAGCAAAAGACCATCCGTGGGGTCCTCTGTCTGCATGAGGGCGTTGCGACGGGCGCCGCCGATGGCTATGGCCGGATGGCCGAAAAGCCCGCAATGACGCTGCTGCACCTCGGTCCTGGCCTCGCCAACGGGCTGGCCAACCTCCACAACGCACGCCGTGCGGCGAGTCCGGTCGTCAACATCATTGGCGGGCATGCGAGCCACCACAACCGCTACGCACACGCGGCGCTCAACTCGGATATCGAGGGGTTTGCACGACCTGTTTCCGCGTGGACGCTGAGCACCGCGAGTGCGCTGACCGCGCCCGGCGATGCGGCTCGTGCCGTCGAGGCGGCCCAGCGCCCGCCGGGGCAGGTTGCCACGCTGATCGTTCCCGCGGATGCAGCCTGGACCGAAGCGGTTCGGCCCGCCAAGCCCTTGCCCCGCCCGCCAATGGCAAGCTCGACTGCAGTCGATGCAGTCGATGCCGTCGCCGCGGCGCTCAGGCGGAGTCCGAGGTCAGGCTTGCTGCTGCGCGGGCAGGCCTTGCAGGAGCAGGGCCTTGCGGCAGCGGGGAGGATCGCTGCCAAGACCGGGGCCCGGATTCTCTACGACACGCTTTTCCCGCGCATGCAGCGCGGCGCGGGTCGTGTCAGGGCCGATCGCATTCCCTACTTTCCAGAGGCCGCGATGGAATTCATGGCCGATCTCGAGGTCCTGGTGCTGGTGGGGACGAATCCACCGGTTTCGCTGTTCGGTTCGCCTGACAAGCCCAGCCTCCTGGCCCCCGAAGGGTGCCGGATTATCTGCCTGGCGCGCGAATACGAGGACGGGGTCGGCGCACTGGAAGGGCTGGCAGAGGCGGTCGGTGCACCAGCCTCGCCCGGCGCCGTCACCGAACTTGCCGTGTCTGCGCCATCCGACGACGCCACGCTTGCCGCCGCGACTATCGGGCAGGCCATCGCCTATCACATGCCGGAGCAAGCCATCATCGTCGACGACAGCGGCTCATCCGGATTTGCCTCGCACGGCGGGACCGCTACGGCGCGGCCACACGACTACCTGTTCGTCGCCGGCGGATCGATCGGCTGGGGGCTCGCCGCCGCGGCCGGAGCGGCTGTCGCTCGTCCGGACCGCAAGGTCGTCTGCCTCACGGGCGACGGCTCCGGGGCCATGGCGATGCAGGCCCTCTGGACCCAGGCGCGCGAGCGGCTCGACACGGTGACCGTCGTCTATTCCAACCGGGCCTATGCGATCCTCGATGTCGAATGGGCGAGGGCCGGATTGGGCAACTCAGCGCCAGCCTCGTATTTCGGTCTCGATGGGCCCGCCATCGACTGGGTTGGTCTGGCTGGCGCGATGGGCGTGGAGGCGTCGCGGGCCGAGAGTACGGGTGCCTTCTCGGATCAGTTCGCCGCAGCAATACGCACCCGCGGCCCGAGACTGATCGAGGCGGTCATCTAGTCGGCGCGCTCAAACCCGGCTGAACAGCGTCGGGTAGTCCACCACGAGGCCGTCTTCATCCACCGTCAGCACCTGCTCGAAACTGCCGTCGGCCGCCTGGTATCGGTAGTGGGTCGGGTCGAGCCGGGTGTAGATCTGCCCGTCGCGGAACGCCTCGAGGCTATCGAGCGGCACCCAGGCCATGGCGAACTCCTTGGGCACGCCATCGGCGAAGGTCGTTCGGCGGATCGGCAGGGTGTTGGTGAAGGGTGTGCCCGAAATGTCGATGTCGACGCAGCCTTCGAGCTCGGGCGCGCGCCGGCCGTTCACCTTCCAGTCGCCGAAGCCATTCGACAGCAGCCGCAGCACACGGCCATCCTGCATGCGCAGGGTGAGGGAGCGGAAGGTCCAGTCGGGTGCCAGCTGGATGTCGTACTGGGCACCGTAGGCGAAGCCTTCGAACTCGCCGATCAGCACACTGCGGACGTTGATACCCTCGGCAGTTTCCCAGATGCGGCAATGTTCGAGCCCGACCTCATCGACTGGTTTCCAGCGGAGGTCGAGCTCGAGAGGCATTTACGTCAGAGCGTCTTGGCGAACACGGCCGTCATGTCGGCCATGCGGTTCGAAAAGCCCCACTCGTTGTCGTACCAGCCGAGGATGTTGACGAAGTTGCCGTCCATCACCTTGGTCTGGTCGAGCAGGATCGTCGCCGAGTGCGGGTCGTGGTTGAGGTCGTGCGACACCAGCGGATAGTTGGTGAAGGTCATGATGCCCTTGAGCGCGCCGTTGCTGGCGGCGATCAGCGCGTCGTTGACTTCCTGCGGCGTGGTGTTGCGCTTGGAGAGGAACTTCAGATCGACCAGCGACACGTTGGGGGTCGGCACGCGGATCGAGATGCCGTCGAGCTTGCCCTTGAGTTCCGGCAGCACAAGCCCGATCGCCTTGGCGGCGCCGGTCGAGGTCGGGATCTGGCTCAGCGCCGCGGCGCGGCCGCGGTAGAGGTCCTTGTGCATGGTGTCGAGCGTCGGCTGGTCGCCGGTGTACGAGTGGATGGTGGTCATCATCCCTTTCTCGATGCCGACCAGTTCGTTCATCACCTTGGCCATCGGCGCGAGGCAGTTGGTGGTGCACGAGCCGTTCGAGATGATGACGTGCTCCTTGCCCAGCTTGTCGTGGTTGATGCCGTAGACCACGGTCAGGTCGGCGTTCTCGGCCGGCGCCGAGACGATCACTTTCTTCGCGCCGGCGGTGAGATGCGCGGAGGCCTTGTCGCGGCTGGTGAAGATGCCGGTGCACTCGAGCACGATCTCGACGCCGAGTTCCTTGTGCGGGAGCAGCGCCGGGTCCTTGACGGCGGTGACCTTGAAGGTCTGGCTGCCTGCGGTGATGGTATCGCCGTCGACCTTCACCTCGAAGGGGAAGCGGCCGTGCACGCTGTCGAAGCGCAGCAGGTGGCCGTTGGTTTCGACCGGGCCCAGATCGTTGACGGCGACGACCTCGATGTCGTTGCGACCGCTTTCGACGATGGCGCGCAGGATGTTGCGCCCGATGCGGCCAAAGCCATTGATTGCGACGCGTACAGCCATGATGGCTCCTTGAGGACTTCTAGGTGAGGAGGGAAAAGAGCGCCGGTCTCTTACAACTGCGCCATGACAGCTTCAACTATGGCTTTGGAGGTGATGCCGAAATGCTCGTAGAGGGCTTCGGCCGGGGCGCTGGCGCCGAACGAGTGCATGCCGATGAAGCGGCCCTTGTCGCCGAGCAGCTTCAGCCAGCTCATCTCGATGCCGGCTTCGATCGCCACCCTGGCCTTGGGTTTGCCGATCACCTCGTTGCGATAGGCCTCGGGGCCGTTGAGGAAGATTTCCATCGACGGGACTGACACCACCTTGGCGGAAATGCCCTGGGCCTTCAGCAGTTCGAGGCTGGCGACAGCGATCGAGACTTCCGAGCCGGTCGAAAAGATTACCGCATCAGCGTCCTGGTCGCCGGCGATCACATAGGCGCCTCTCGCCGAGAAGTTTCCCTCCACCTCTGCGGTGCGCAGCGCCGGCAGGTTCTGGCGGGAAAGCGCAAGAATGGCCGGGCGATCGGTCGACTCAAGGGCGATCTGCCAGCATTCGAGCGTTTCGACCGCATCGGCCGGACGCAGCACCAGGAGGTTCGGGATCGCGCGGAGCGTCGACAGGTGTTCCACCGGCTGGTGGGTCGGGCCGTCTTCGCCAAGGCCGATGGAGTCGTGGGTCATCACGTAGATGACGCGCTGGCCCATGATGGCCGAGAGACGGATAGCCGGGCGGGCATAGTCGGTGAAGACGAGGAACGTGCCGCCATAGGGGATCAGCCCCTTGTGCAGCGCGATGCCGTTCATTGCCGCCGCCATCTCGTGCTCGCGGATGCCGTAGCGCATGTAGCGGCCGGTGCGGTCCGAGGCGGTGAAAGGCAGGGTCTCGGGCGTGTTGGTGAGGTTGGAGCCGGTCAGATCGGCAGAGCCGCCAATGGTTTCGGGCAGGATCTTGTTGATCACCTCGAGCGCCATCTGGCTCGACTTGCGGGTCGCGACCTTGGGCTTGTCGGCGACAAGCTTGGCCTTGAACGTCTCGATCGCCTCGTTCCAGCCTTGGGGCAGCTCGCCCTTGGTGCGGCGCTCGAACTCGGCGCGAAGCTCGGGCTTGGCCGAGGCCAGCCGGCCTTCCCAGTCGCCGCGGGCGTTCTCCGAGCGGGTGCCGGCGGCGCGCCAGGCGTTGAGCGTGTGGGCGGGGATTTCGAAGGCGGGGTAGTCGATGCCGAGGGCCTGCTTGGCGCCGGCGAGTTCGGCCGCGCCCAGGGGCGAACCGTGGACGCCATGAGTGCCGGCCTTGGTCGGCGCGCCGAAGCCGATGGTGGTCTTGGCGGCGATCAGCGTCGGCTTGTCCGACTTCTTGGCATCGAGCAGGGCCTGTTCGACCTGCGCCTGGTCGTGACCATCGATCTCGATGGTGTTCCACTTGCAGGCCTTGAAGCGGGCGATCTGGTCGGTCGAGTCGGCGTTCGAGACGCGGCCGTCGATGGTGATGTTGTTGTTGTCCCAGATCACCGTCAGCTTGTTGAGCTTCAGGTGGCCGGCGAGCGAGATGGCTTCCTGCGAAATTCCCTCCATCAGGCAGCCGTCGCCGGCGATCACCCAGGTGCGATGGTCGACGATGTCAGAGCCGAACTCGGCGGCGAGCTTGGCTTCGGCAACGGCAAACCCGACCGAATTGGCGAGACCCTGGCCGAGCGGGCCGGGGGTGGTTTCGATGCCCTCGGCGTGGCCGGATTCGGGGGGGCCGGCGGTCTTGGAACCGAGCTGGCGGAAGTTCTTGATGTCGTCGATCGACATGTCCTCGTAGCCGAGGAGGTAGAGCGCCGAGTAGAGCAGCATCGAGCCGTGGCCGGCCGACAGGATAAAGCGGTCGCGGTCGGGCCAGTGCGGGTTGGCCGGATCGAACTTCATCACCTTGGTGAAGAGCACCGTCG
>NZ_JAQGJL010000152.1 GCF_028290645.1 Devosia sp.
TGGGTGGTGATCAGCGCTCGATAGGGAATGAAGTATCCCGGGGTGGCCAGCGGCGCGTACCAGATGAGGATGCGCTCGTTCTGGGCCAGATAGGTGGTGATTTCCGAGGTCGTGTAGTGCCCGGAGATTGGGGTGTAGTGGACGCTGCACAGCACCAGCGGGCCCTGGTAGCCGGTGCGCTTGGAGGTCGCGACGTCGTCCTTGACGTAGCGCAGCGACAGGTTGAAGCGCTCGACGCCGGTGAAGATCGGCATCTGCCGGCTGCAGAGCTGCTGGTCGAGCGCCGCGCCCTTGATGACAAATGGCGCCAGCATGTCGTTGGCGGTCGTCAAGTGCTTCCGCTCGATGGCTACCCGGTCGATATTGTTGACGATGGGCGGGGCGACGATGAACGAGGCGACGTTGCCACCGGCATAGGTGATGGCCGAGGTGAAGTCCTCGCCGCCGGCGCGGGTCAAGAGGTCGAACTTCTGCGACTGCAGGCCCTTGTCGCCGGAAACCCCGGTCGAGCTGGCCCTGGCCGTGCCGCTCGCCACCAGTTGCGCGAGGCCGGTGATCTTGGCATCGAGCACCAGCGAATAGGCGGTGCCGTTATCGGTGAGGTTGATGCGGGCATTGGCGACGTGCGTGCCGCCCATGGTCACCATATACTCGGCGCGCGCCCGGATCTCCGCCGAGGTGACGGGCAGGGACCACAGCGCCATGCCGCAGGCGGCAAGGCGCATAGCTTGGCGAAAACCGGCGCTGAACACGAAATGGAACCCCTGGCGGCTCGCCAATAAAAGCGAATCATCGATAGGCCAAAATGCCGGGCGAGTGCCGGGCTGGCAAGGCGTCGAGCGTTCACAAGCTTGACGGCAGGGGCTCAGTTCTCTATGGAAGCGCCGCAATCAAGAACAGACTCCAGCCCGTTGCGAGGGGATCCTCCCCCGCCGAGGCCTTTTGACAGGACACTACTATGGCTCGCCGCTGCGAACTCACCGGTAAGGGCGTGATGACCGGGAACAAGGTGAGCCATGCGCTCAACCGCACCCGTCGCCGCTTCCTCCCCAATCTTCTCAACGTTTCGCTGCTGTCCGACGTGCTCGGCCGCACCGTCAAGCTGCGCATCTGCGCCAACGCGCTGCGCACCGTCGAGCACCGCGGCGGTCTCGATGCGTTCCTTCTCAAGGCAGACGATGCCGAGCTGTCGCCGGTCGCGCTGGCGATGAAGAAGGAAGTGCGCGCCGCCCTCGCCGCGTAAGCTGCTTCCGGATAGAGGTTTCGGCCGCGCGGTCCTTTGCTGGAACGCGCGGTTTGTTTTTGCCGCCCCGGTCTGATGCCGGCCAGCGGCTTACATAGAGGTGCAGGATATGCTCGCTCGTTTCGTCGCGGCAATTGCCGCCATGGTCGTGGTCGTTACCGCGTCCAATATTCTGGTTCAGTACCCGGTGCAGTCGGATCTCGGCCCGATCCATCTGGGGGACCTCCTTACCTGGGGCGCCTTCACCTATCCCTTTGCCTTCCTCGTCACCGATCTGACGAACCGGTATGACGGCCCGGTCCGGGCCCGCATGGTTGTGGTGGTCGGCTTCGTCGTCGCACTGGCGCTGTCGGCGTACCTCGCGACGCCCCGCATCGCCATCGCCTCGGCCACCGCCTTCCTTATCGGGCAGCTCCTCGACATCTCGGTGTTCTCGCGGCTACGCGCCAGCCGGTCCTGGTTCCTGCCGCCGCTCGCCGCGTCGCTGTTCGGCTCGCTGCTCGATACGCTGATCTTCTTTTCCATAGCCTTCGCCCCAGCGCTCGGCTTCGTCGACGGCCTGTTCGGCATGGAAGACGGCTCGCTGGGCTTCCCGGCGCCCTGGCTTGGCGTCGGAGGCGAAGTGCCGCTCTGGACCTCGCTGGCAACAGGCGATTTCCTCGTGAAGTTCCTCGCCGCGCTGCTGCTGCTCGCGCCCTATCGGCTGCTGATGGGCAGGCTCATGCCGCTGCAGCCGGTGCCGAAGGCAGCCTAGGCCGGGTTGCCGCTCAGGTGTTCGTGGACGATCCACCAGCGATTGTCCACGCGCTTCAGCACGGTGGTGCCCCGGCCTGAGCCCGATACGGGCTTGCCATCCAGCATGGTTTTCCAGTTGAACCGATAGGTACAGGCGGCTGCCGTATCGCCCTCGGCGATCCATTCGTGCTGGTCGAGCCAGTAGTGCTCGTCCGAACCCATCACCCGCCACGTCGCTTCGAAGGCGGCGCGGATCGCGGCCACTCCGCGATGCGTGCCATTGGTGAACCAGAACGTCGCGTCCGGGGCGATGAGATCAAGCAGCAGATCGAAGTCCTGCCGGTTGATGCGGTCGGCATAGGCTGCAAGCACGTCGCGGGCGGTTTGCATGGCTCTACTCGGGCAGGCTGAACTCCAGCAGCAAATTCCGCTCCCAGTCGTTGAAGTTGTTGTCCGAGACCAGGGTGATGCGGCTCGAACCGTCCGGCGCGGTGTGGACGGCAAGGGCTTCCATGTTGTCGATGTCGCCGCCGGCAGCGTGCAGCAGTTCCTCGCCCCGCATGTGAGCCCCGGCCTTCACCTCGGCAGCGGGGATGCGGACCAGCCGCATCTGGAAGGCGAGGAGCGCGATGCCGCGCTCCAGCACCAAGAGGTCGCCATTGGGCATGAAGGCGCAATCGGTTGGATTGGTGCCGTCGCCCGAGATGTAGCTCAGCGGGCCCTTGTCGTTGTGTCCGAGCAGATAGGCCGAGTGCTGGCCGTCATCGTCCATCACGCCTTCGGTGAGCAGCAGGGTTGAGCCGGCGATGGGGGAGGTATCCGGCGCGATGCAGACCGCCTCCAGTGTCTCGTTGGTCCGGATGTCGGCCAGCCACCTGGGGATGCCGACCTCGCGGGCAGGGCCCTGCGGCAGGCCGGCCACAAGGCCGAAATCGGCAACCCGGGTCAGGTTCTCGAAGCCGACGCGCACGGCGCTCGGCTGGCCGTCGCGGACAATGACCGCAAGCGCCTCGGCATCGCGGGTATAGGCGCGCGGCAGCTCGTCGCCCTTGGAATTCTGGATCGGCTCGACCTTGACGCCGATGAGTTTGAACGGCCGGGCTGCCTCATCTTAGATCAACTGGCCGGAGACGAAGCTTCCGCGGTCGGAGACCATCACCAGCTTGCCGTCGGGGCCGGTGAAGCCCAGCCCCGAGAGGCCACCGAAAGTGTCGGTCTGGCTCTGCATCTCGATGCCGCCGCGCCAGACGAGACCCTGGACGCGCTGGCCGATGCCGACGGACATGAAGCTCGCGATGGGCACCGAGGTCACCGTCTCGTCGTCGGCGCGAGCGCCGAGCGCCGCGGCGCCGAGAATGGCGACACCGGCGCTCGTGATCAGCAGTCCCGCTCCCGCTAGGCGCGAGGCACGCTGCGAAGCTCTCATCCGTAGCGGCTCTTCCGGAAGGCCCCCGCAGGCTCCTCGTCGAACAGCGAGGCGAGCTCGTCGGTCAGCGCGCCGGCCAGCTCCTCGGCATCGAGCAGCGTCACGGCGCGCCGATAGTAGCGCGTGACGTCGTGGCCGATGCCGATGGCAACCAGCTGCACAGCAGAACGGGTCTCGATGTCTTCGATCACCTGGCGCAAATGAGCCTCGAGATAGTTGCCAGCATTGACACTCTGGGTCGAGTCGTCGACCGGCGCACCATCGGAAATCACCATCAGGATGCGGCGATTTTCGGACCGGGCGAGCAAGCGCCGATGCGCCCATTGCAGCGCCTCGCCGTCGATATTTTCCTTGAGCAGCCCCTCGCGCATCATCAGGCCGAGATTGCGCCGGGCGTGCCGCCAGGGCTCGTCGGCCGCCTTGTAGATGATGTGGCGGATGTCGTTGACACGCCCCGGATTGGGGGGACGTCCGGCCTCGAGCCAGGCCTCGCGCGACTTGCCGCCCTTCCAGGCGCGGGTGGTGAAGCCGCGAATCTCGACCTTGACGCCGCAGCGCTCAAGCGTCCGCGCGAGGATGTCGCCGCAGATCGCCGCGATGGTGATCGGGCGGCCGCGCATCGAGCCCGAATTGTCGAGCAGCAGCGTCACCACCGTGTCGCGGAAATCCGTATCTCGCTCCACCTTGAAGCTCAGTGCCTGCAGCGGGTCGGTGACCACGCGGGTCAGCCGCGCGGTATCGAGCAGGCCCTCCTCGAGGTCGAATTCCCAACTGCGATTCTGCTGCGCCATGAGCCGCCGCTGCAGCTTGTTGGCAAGCCGCGCCACGGCGCCGGCGAGGTTCTCGAGCTGCTTGTCGAGCAGCGCGCGCAGCTGGTCCAACTCCTCAGGCGGACAGAGGTCGGAGGCGCGAACGATCTCGTCGAACTTCTGGGTGAAGATATTGTAGGTAAAGACGTTCTGGAACTCTTTGGCGTTGGCGCCGGGCGGCGGCGGATTGGGCTGATCCTCGCCCGATTCGGAACTGTCGTCCTCGTCGGTCTCGGTGAAATCCATCTCGGCGCCTTCGACTTCGCCCTCTTCCTCGGACTGGCCGGGGGTCTGGTCTTCGTCGGCCTCGGCGTCCTCGCTCTCGCCTTCGCCCTGCTCGGGGTTCTTCTCGTCGTCCTGGCCGCGCTCCGGCTCCTGGTCGTCACCTTCTTCGGAGTCGTCACTCTCGCCGTCGTCGAGGTCACTATCGGGCACCAACGCCAGGTCGCGCAGCAATTGCCGCGTCGCGCGGCCGAACAGGTCCTGGTCCTCGAAGCGGGTGAGCAGGGTCGTCAGCGAGTTGCCGGCGCGTTCCTCGATCTCCTTCTTCCACAAATCGACAATGGCGCTGCCCGAGGGCGGGATCGAGACACCCGCGACGCGTTCGCGGAGGATCAGCCCCAAGGCTTCGGCCAGCGGCGCGTCGGCCTTGTCGCTCACCTCGGCGAAGTTCTGGCGGAACAGCCGGTCTTCCAGCATCTCGTGGATGTTGCCGGTCATGCCCGGCATGCGGATGCAGCCCAGCGCCTCGACGCGGGCCTGCTCCAGCGCATCATAGGCAGCGCGCGCTTCGGGCTCGGCCGGTGCGCGCTTGCGGTGCGTCTCGGGATCGTGGCTCGCAAGCCGCATGGCCATGGCGTCGCCCTGTCCGCGGGCGATGGCGATATCGCGCGTCGTCGGCAGGCGCGGGAGGTTCGCGAGCCGCGCCTTGTCGGCAGTGAGGATCGGCCGGTCGGCCGAGAACGTCACCTCGAGGTCGCGTTTGCCGCCGATGGCACGCACCGCGGCGCCCATCGCCGCCTTGAACGGGGCGGTGGTGTCGGGCTTGTTGGACTTGGAACGCGGCGGAGGGGCCATTGGATGAGGTCCGGAGGGGCTAGGTGTTGGCGGAGAGGCGCGGATCGAGGCTCGTCGCCATCAGCAGGAACATCGGCTGGTATCGTTGTTCGGCCCATTCGGGATGCGCCGCAACGTCTGCGTCGGTGGCGCGCCACTCCTCGATCTGGTCGAGCCGGAGACCGCTCCATTGCAGGGTGTTGATCGTGGTCGAGATCAGCCGATGGTACTTCACCACGCCATCGGCGATCCAGTTGGTGAGGCGCTTGCCCTCCCGCAGGTAGTCGTCGACGGCACCCACCATATGACCGTCGGCGTCCTTGACGAACTCGGGATTGGCGCGCGCTGCGAACACCGGGTGCTCCATCGAGAAGACGAAGCGTCCGCCGGGCTTCAGCGCTCGGGTGACGCGGGCGACGAAGGCCTCGAAGTCGGCGAGATAGTGCACGGCAAGCGAACTGAACACCAGGTCGAACGCGCCAGGCGGCGGCTCATATGCCTCAAGGTCGGCGCGCTCGTAGCGGATCGGCAGGCCGGGTCCGCGGCCGCGTGCGTCGTCCAGCATCTTCTCCGAGATGTCGATGCCCAGCACGTCTGCTGCGCCCTGTTCCACTGCGTAGCGGCAGAACGCACCGAAGCCGCAACCCAGGTCGAGCACCCGCGCGCCATTCAGCGGCGGCAGCATCGCCTTGAGCGAGGGCCATTCCGAGGCGCCCGCCAGACCCTCGCGAGAGCGGGTGAACTGGCTGTAGCCTTCGAAGAACGCCGGATCATCATAGATGTTCTGGGCCAAATCGTCCGTCCCGGACCTTAAGCGGTCACCGCCAGGTTCGCAGCCGATTCCGGCAGGTCTTCGCCGAACACGCGCTGGTAGAACTCGGCCACCACGGGGCGTTCGAGTTCGTCGCACTTGTTGAGGAAGGTCAGCCGGAAGGCGAAACCGAGGTCGCCGAAAATCTCGGCATTCTCGGCCCAGGTGATCACCGTACGCGGGCTCATCACCGTCGACAGGTCGCCGTTGATAAAGGCCTGGCGGGTGAGGTCGGCCAAGCGGACCATGTTGTTGACGATCTTCTTGCCCTTCTCGCCGGTATAGGCCTTGGCCTTGGCGAGCACGATCCCGACTTCCTTGTCGTGCGGCAGGTAGTTGAGCGTGGTGACGATCGACCAGCGGTCCATCTGGCCCTGGTAGATCTGCTGGGTGCCGTGATAGAGGCCCGAGGTATCGCCGAGGCCAATGGTGTTGGTGGTCGCGAACAGCCGGAAGGCCGGGTGTGGGGTAATGACGCGGTTCTGGTCGAGCAGCGTCAGCCTGCCCTGAGTCTCCAGTACGCGCTGGATCACGAACATCACGTCGGGGCGCCCGGCATCGTATTCGTCGAACACCAGTGCGATGTTATTCTGCACCGCCCAGGGCAGGATTCCGTCGCGGAACTCGGTGATCTGCTTGCCGTCCTTGAGGACGATCGCGTCCTTGCCGACCAGATCGATACGGCTCACATGCGCGTCGAGGTTGACGCGGACGGTCGGCCAGTTCAGCCGCGACGCGACCTGCTCGATATGGGTCGACTTGCCGGTGCCGTGATAGCCCTGCACCATGACGCGGCGGTTGAACGCGAAGCCTGCAAGAATTGCCAGCGTGGTGTTGCGGTCGAACAGGTAGTCCGGATCGAGCGGCGGCACATGCGGATCGGTTTCCGCATAGCCCATCACCTTCATGTCGCTGTCGATGCCGAAGGTCTCGCGGACAGAGTATTGCTTGTTCGGCAGATTGGTGAATTCAGGCATTTCACGAGGCTCTTTGAGAGAAATAGGTCAAGACGGCTGCCTTGGAGATTGCGGGCTCTATAGCAGTATCGGGTGCGCTGGGGTAGGGCCGCGCGTCAATCATGCGCGAGCCCTTGCTGCGCCCCTCGTCGCAGCATTATCCCGCTGGCCGGGGCTCGGCGGCGGTCATCGCCGGCACGAATACTGCCATAACGAACATTCATGGGGCGGGTCCGCATCGCGGGCCCCTGTCAGCGCCCGACGAAGCCTTTGGACTTGAGGTGCGAATACGCCGCGATGATGGCGCGCAACCGGTCCTCGGAGCTCTTGTCGCCGCCGTTGGCGTCGGGGTGGTGGACCTTCACCAGCGCCTTGTAGGCGCTCTTGATCTCGTCGGGCTTGGCATAGCCCTTGAAACCGAGCGTCTCCAACGAGCGGCGATCCTGCTCGTGCAGCGGCTTGACCCGCTCTTCCTGCGGCGCGCGCTTCTGGTGGCGGGCATAGCGGGCGAAGACCCCGAACGGGTCATTGACGCGCTTGGCGCCGGGGTTGTGCGGCGCGCCCCGCGGCATGCGCGGGCCGGGACCGGAGCCGGCCTTGGCGCCAAATCCCCAGCTGGGACGGCCGTCGGTTTCCTTCTCGCGGGTCAGCTGCTCTTCCATCTCCTCGGGCTTCATGCCGGCGAAGAAGTTGAACACCTGGTTGTAGTGGCGCACATGCTCGAGACAGAAATGGTGATACTCGCCGACAGCGCGGTTGCCCTTGGGCGCCTTGTACAGGCCGGGCTGGTCACACCCTTCCCACCCGCAGGCCGGGATCGCGGCTTGCGCTTCGGGTTCCGGGTGCCGCGAGCGGATCCGGATGCGGTCAAAGTACTTGGAATCCAGCTTCATCAATCCTAGTTACGGGGCCAGCGCCACGCCTCAAACTGAACCGGTATGCATATGTCCGTTCGCGACGACATTGTCGAAAAACTTTCAGTCAAATTCACGCCGAGCCATCTTGAAGTGCTCGACGAAAGCGAAAAACATAGGGGTCACGGTGGTTATCGCGAGGGCGGAGAGACGCATTTCCGCGTCCGCATCGCCTCAACCCAACTGACCGGCAGTCGCGTCGCCCAGCACCGTGCCATCATGGAAACGCTGGAAGCCGAGTTCAAAGGCGGCGTCCATGCACTGGCCATCGAGATAGCGCGCCCGTAGCCAAGTTTCCTGTGGGTTGCGGATAGGCTCCATATGGTGCGCGAGAACCCCCGCTGCAACTCGGGCAATCTCAAGGCGTCACGCTAGGCCTTTCAGGCCGCTATCGAATTCTGTCCGCGCTGGGGCGGGCGCCTCGCTTTGCGGCCAAAGCCCGGCGGCGGCGTGGCGGGGCTGCCGCTTTGTCTCCGAACATTCGCCCAAGGTCTTGCCTAGCACTCGGCTCCGCAGACAGACTTGGAGGGCGACATGTCCATGAAGAAGACGGCGGTCCTCGCGGCCGCCCTGATGCTGTGCGCGGTTCCCAGCGGCGCTTTTGCGGCCGAGAGCAAGCTACAGCTGATCATCGGCGGCGAGGCCTATGACGGCCCGCCTAAATTCGAAGTCAGCTTCGACGGCAAGGTGCTGGGCGAGGCGGCGGTGAACGCGGCCATCGACACGGCCACGGCGGGGCGCTTCGCCGATGCGGCCGACAAGACGCCATACGTGCAGAGCTTCGATTTCGATATTCCCGATACCCTGTTCAAGCCGGGCGGGGAAGTGCGGGTGCGCCTCATCAACGAGGCCTATGGCGGCGATGGCTCGAACCGCGACCGCAACCTGTATCTCGCGGCCGTAACGGTGAACGGCCGCGCCGTGACCGTCTCCGGCCTCTCGACCCAGGGCACCACGGCAAATACCGAGAACGAACGCCTCGGCGAGTTCCTGGTGCTGCGCGACGGCAATGTCGAGGGCGTCTCGAAGGCTCCCGCGGGCGGCTGGCCGCTCCCGGATGCGCCGATCGCCACAGCCAAGCCGGCCTCCGAGCCGGTGACCACCGAGGTCGCTGCGGTAGATGACAACCCTGTCCCGGAGGCAAAACCGCCGATCGTCGTTGCAAAGATCAATGTGCCGGAGCCGGCGCCCGCACTGGATACGGTCGAGACGGCCAGTCTCGATCCCGCACCGCAAGCCGCCGCCAGCCCCGCCTGCGACCGCGACGAACTCTACAATGTCGTCGGTTTCAACGAGAACTCCAACGACCTCACGCCCAAGCTGATGAAGCGGCTCGACCAGATCATCGCCGATATCGGCGAGCAGAAGTGCAACGTGCTGGTTACCGGCTATTCGAGCAAGCAGGGCAACCACGCCACCAACGCCCTGTTCGCCATCGAGCGGGCGCAGAATGTCCTCGCCTATCTCAAGAAGGCGGGCCTCCATTTCGAGAAGGTCTCGGCCGCCGGGGCCGGCGCCACCGAAGAGTTCGGCGACACCTTTTACGCCAACCGCCGCGTCGTCATTTCGGTCGCGCCGTAGGTGCCCTCCCCCTTGAGGGGAGGGGCCGGGGGGTGTCCTGTGACAGCTGATGGACCCCCAACCCTTAATCCCTCCCCGCAAGGGCGGAGGGAGGCCCGGGCTCCGGCGCGTCAGGCGGCCCGCATCTCATCGAGATAGGCCCGCACAGTCGCCGGATCGACGTTCTTTTCGATGAAGGCTTGGCCGATGCCGCGGGTGAGAATGAAGGTGAGCGCACCGCGCACTACCTTCTTGTCCTGGGCGATGGCGTTCATCAGGAAATCGGTGCCAGGCAGGTCGCCCGGGATGTCGCCGAGCCGCGTCGGCAGGCCGGCGGCGGCGAGGTGCTGCGCGATGCGGCCGGTGTCCTGGCCCGGCGCCAGCCCGAGCTTGGCGGAAAAGCCGTGTGCCAGCACCATGCCGATGGCGACGCCTTCACCATGCAGCAGCCGGTCCGAGTAGCCCGTGGCCGATTCCAGCGCGTGGCCGAAAGTGTGCCCGAGGTTGAGCAGGGCGCGGACGCCGGTTTCCTTCTCGTCGGCAAGCACGAACCGGGTCTTTGCGGCGCAGCAGCGCGCCACCATTTCGCCGCGCAGCGCGCCGTCACCCTCGAAGATGGCGCGGCGGTTGTCCTCTAGCCAGAAATAGAACGGTTCGTCGTCGATCAGCCCGTATTTCACCACCTCGGCATAGCCCGCGGCGAACTGCCTCGGCGGCAGGGTATCGAGAGCGTCGAGGTCGGCCAGCACCAACTCGGGCTGATGGAAAGCCCCGATCAGATTCTTGCCGTGCGGCGAGTTGATACCGGTCTTGCCGCCGACGGAAGAATCCACCTGCGCCAGGAGCGAAGTGGGGATCTGGACGAAATCCATGCCGCGCCGGGCAATCGCCGCGGCAAAGCCGGCGAGATCGCCGATGACACCACCGCCGAGTGCAATGACGATATCACCGCGTTCGAGCCGGGCATCGAGAATCGCTTCGACCACTTCGCCGAGCCGCGCGAATGATTTGGTGCTCTCGCCATGCGGCAGGACGATCGTCGCGTAGCTGAGGCCGGCGGCATCGAGCGCCGCGGTCAGTCGCGGCAGTTGCGCCGCGGCGACCGCATCGTCGGTGACGATGCCGAAGCGGCGGCCAGGGAACATCGCAGCGAGCCGCGCACCGGCGCCATCGATCAGGCCGTTGCCGATGAGGATGTCGTAGGCGCGTTCGCCCAGCGGCACGTGGACGGTGATCGGCTCAGTCATTGCGGCTCCCGCTGCCCAGATGCTCGATCAGCGCGTCGATCACCTCGCTCGCCACCTGCTCCTGCGGCACGTCGCGCGACACCACGGTCACATCGGCTTCGGCGTAGATCGGGTAGCGCACCTCGATCAGCTTCTGCAACGTCTCCCGCGGGTTGGCTGTCTTCAGGAGCGGCCGGTTGGAGCGGCGCGAGACGCGCTGGAACAACAGCTCGAAATCCGCCTTGATCCACACCGAGATCGCCGAAGCCTTCACCAATGCCCGCGTCTCGGGGTTGATGAAGGCACCGCCGCCGGTGCCGAGCACGATGTTCTCGTCCTTCAGCAACCGGGCGATCACTTTCACCTCGCCGGCGCGGAAATCGGCCTCGCCATGCGCCTTGAAGATGTCCTCGATGGTCATGCCGGCGGCCTTCTCGACCTCCTCGTCGCTGTCGACGAAATGGCGGCCAAGGCGGCTCGCGAGCCGGCGGCCGACGGTGGTCTTGCCGGCGCCCATCATGCCGATGAGGACGATCGGGCGGTGCCCGAGGAACTGCTGCAATTCCTCGCGCCGGTCGTCGCGTATGGTCGTGCCGTCCCGTGACATCGCATTTCCCCGCTCGCGCCGGGTTTGAACCGTTAGGGCGGCATAAAGTCAATGCCCGCTATGGTCGGCCGCCCTTGATCGCTCGCCGCAAACAAGGGAGACTAGCCTTTGCGTGACAAAAGCGGATTGCCATGCCGACCCTCATTCGCCTGATCGTCATCCTCCTGGTCCTGGTCGGGCTTGGCTACGGGGCCATGTTCGCGCTCGTCGCCATGGTTTCGCCGCGCGACAAGGACGTCACCATCCGCATCCCGGCCCGCGACCTGCTGCCCCAGACGCAGCGCGACCCACTGGTCAAGCGCGAGATTGACACCACCCGCAAACCCGAAGTGCCCGCAGCGCCGGTGGATATCGCACCCGCTGCTCCGACTCCGCCTGCCGCGGCGGCCGCCGATGGCGAGGTGGTGACGCGGCAACCGGGCATCGAATGAGCGAGGACCACCTTGTCGAATCCTTCCTCGAGATGATGAGCGTCGAGCGCGGCGCGGCGAGGAACACCATCGAGGCCTACCGGCGCGATCTCTCCGACTATTGCGGCTTCCTCGGCCGCCGCGGTACCGGTCCGACCGCTGCCGGCCGCGAGCAGGTGACGCAATACCTCGCCTTCCTCGCCGCCGAAGGCATCGCCGCCTCCTCGAGCGCGCGAAAACTCTCCGCCATCCGGCAGTTCCACAAGTTTCTCGCCGCCGATGCGGTGCGCGGCGACGACCCGACCCGCATTGTCCCCTCGCCCAAGGCCAGGCGCGGCCTGCCCAAAATCCTGACGATCGCCGAGATCGACCGGCTGCTGACCGTTGCCGAAGCCGAGGTCGAGGCGCCCGACGCCACCGACGCGCAGCGCGCCATGGCAGGCCGGCTCTACCTGCTGCTCGAGCTGCTCTACGCCACAGGCATGCGCGTCTCTGAACTGGTCGAACTGAAGCGCGCCGCGGTGATGCGCGATGCGAGCTTCCTCACCATCCGCGGCAAGGGCGGGAAGGAGCGGATCGTGCCGCTCACCGACCGGGCGCGGGATGCGGTGAAGGCCTATCTCGGCAAGCTCGAGCCGGGCGTGTGGCTGTTTCCGGCCGGGGGGGAAACGGGCCACCTCAGCCGCCAGGTGTTCGCCCGTGAACTGAAAGGCCTCGCCGGCCGTGCCGGCATCGGCGCAGCGCGGGTATCGCCCCACGTCCTCCGCCACGCCTTTGCCAGCCACCTGCTGGCCGGCGGAGCGGACCTCCGCGTCGTCCAGACCCTGCTGGGCCACTCGGACATCTCGACCACGCAGATTTACACGCACGTGCTCGACGACAAGCTGAGATCGCTGGTGGAGAGCCACCACCCGCTGGCGGAGGGGTGAACTGGCAAGGCGGTGAGGCCGGTGCGATCCGACTCCCCACCCCTGTCCCTCCGCCTAAACATGGGGAGGGAGACGAAACACCGGCGCCAGTGAGAGGGCCTCCCTCCCCATTCTTAGGGGGAGGGGACAGGGGTGGGGGTCCACAGCCACCACGGTCTGCAGCCTACCCCCGCTTCCGCGTCATCCCGTCAATCCGCAGCAACAATTCATCGAGCGCATTCAGCACATCGCTCATCAGCATCGCCGAACCCGGCGCCGGTGCGGGCGGAACGTCCCTCCACCGCGAGGTGCGCTCGCTCAGCCGCTCCTTGCGCCGCCGGCGCGCCTGTTTGGCTTCGGATAGGGTGCGCCGCATCACCTCGTTGTTCGTATCGAGTACGAACAGTTGCTCGCAACTGGGGCACCAGGCCGAACCGCCGGGCCGTACCAGCTTGGCGTTCTCGAGGAAATGACCCCGGCAATGGGGACAGCCGACACTCACCAGGGCATAGGTCGTCATGATCGCAGAGGGTATCCGGTCGTTACCCTTCAGCGTTGTCATGAAACCGTCATGCAACGGTTAACGCGCCGTCATGGGGCATCCCGGCGACGGCGTGCCCCCTTCACCAAGTATCGCCTCGGCGCTTGACTCGCCCCGTCCGCATCGCCACTTTCCGGCCACTTTGGGGCGCGAGTTGAGGCGCCTCTTCTTCTGTTGGCGGGTTGGATGCAGTCCTATCTCGATTTCGAAAAGCCGGTCGCCGATCTCGAAGGCAAGATCGCCGAGCTAAAGTCCCTCGCCACGTCCGACCAGGCCGTGTCCATCGATGAAGAGGTGACCCGGCTTTCAGCCCGCGCCGACGAGGCGCTGGTCGATATCTACAAGAAGCTCACCCCTTGGCAGAAGACGCAGGTGGCGCGCCATCCGCAGCGCCCGCACTTCTCCGACTACATCAAGACGCTGATCACCGAGTGGACGCCGCTCGCCGGCGACCGCAAGTTCGCCGAGGACCCGGCGCTGCAGGCCGGCTTCGGCCGCTTCAACGGCCAGCCGGTGGCCATCCTCGGCCAGGAGAAAGGCTCCAACACCGAGAGCAGGCTCAGGCACAATTTCGGCATGGCGCGGCCCGAGGGCTATCGCAAGGCTGTGCGCATCATGGATATGGCGGATCGCTTCGACATCCCGCTCGTCGCCTTCGTCGACACCGCCGGGGCCTATCCCGGCATCGGCGCCGAGGAACGCGGCCAGGCCGAGGCGATTGCGCGCTCCACCGAGCGCAGCCTCGAAATGGGCGTCCCCAACCTCGCCGTGATCATCGGCGAGGGCGGCTCGGGCGGCGCCATCGCCATTGCCACGGCAAACCGCGTGCTGATGCTCGAGAACGCCATCTACTCGGTGATCTCGCCGGAGGCCGGCGCCTCGATCCTGTGGCGCGACGCGGCCAAAGCCCAGGACGCCGCCAACAACATGAAGATCACCGCCACCGACCTGCTCGGCATGGGCGTGATCGACGGCATCATTCACGAGCCCGCCGGCGGCGCACACCGGCATCACGCAGAGGTGATGGCTGCGACCAGCAAGGCCATCAGCCAGTTTCTCGCCGATTTCCCGGGCAACCGGGGGCGGCTGGAGGTCCGGGAACACAGGCGTGACAAATTCCTCGCCATTGGTAGCAATTTGAGTTGATCGGCAGGGGCGCCTCCTGCCAATTATCGAAGTCAACCCGGCGTTAACCATCCGGGCATACCAGATGGTAACCGTCCGCACGTACCCCGGTCTCCTGGGCAGACACGTATTCGGGTAGCAGACTTTGGGCAGAATGCTCCGTTCCATCCTCGTTCTTGGCGCCGGCCTCGCGCTAGCCGCAACGCTTGCCGGCTGCGGCGGGCTGAGGCCGGGCAATGCGAAGGCCATGGCGCCGCTGAAGCAGGAGACGGTGAGCCGTCTGGCGGGCCTCGGCTCGTCCCCCGCCGCGCCGATGATGATCCGCATCTTCAAGGAAAGTTCGGAGCTCGAAGTCTGGAAGCAGGCCAACTCGGGCGCCTTCAAGCTGTTCAAGACCTACCAGATCTGCGCCTGGTCGGGTGAGCTCGGCCCCAAGGTCAAGGAGGGGGACCGGCAGTCGCCCGAGGGGTTCTACACCATCACCCCCGGCCTGATGAACCCGAACTCAAACTATTATCTCGCCTTCAACACCGGCTTTCCCAACAAGTTCGACCGCGCCCACGGGCGCACCGGCTCGGACCTGATGGTGCACGGCGATTGCTCGTCGCGCGGCTGCTACTCGATGACCGACGAGTCGATCGCCGAGATCTATGCGCTGGCCCGCGAGACCTTCAAGGGCGGCAATCCATCGTTCCAGCTGCAGATCTTCCCGTTCCGCATGACGGCGACCAATCTCGCCAAGCATGTCGAGAACCCGAACATGAGCTTCTGGAAGGACATCAAGGAAGGCTACGACCGGTTCGAGATCAGCAAGGCGCCGCCGAGCTGGGACGTCTGCAACAAGGAATATGTGTTCGGCGTGCCGAGCGGCGAGACGCTCGACGCGCTCGGCAGCTGCCCGGTCACCGTGGCGCAGAACGTGCCCGATTCAGTGAAGGCCAAGGCCGCCGCCGACGATGCCGCGGTGGCGAAGGAAGTGGCCTCGCTCGCCGACAAGGCCGCCAAGGCCGCCGCGGAGGCGCAGAAGGCCGCTGAGACCGAAGCTGCCGCGAAGGCGCGCGGCGAGGCCATCGGCAGCTTCATCGGCGGACTGTTCGGCGGTGGCGGCGCGCCGGGCTCGATCGACCCGAGCAAGGTGCCACCGGTGCCGCTGCCGCGCCTGCACCGGGCCTAGTGGCCGTGCAGCGATGCGACCCCGGCGCTCCCATCTCGCCTTGGTCTTGACGCTTTGCATGCTATTTGTGGCGGCCGTCTTCGTAGGGCGCTTCGTCCTCACCGAACGGTCTGGAGTCCGGGATATCGTCACTGAACGCGTCTACGACCGCACGCAGTTCGTCGCCGAGCTGAAGGCCGCCGGGTTCGCGCTCGGGGACGCGGCGCATGTCCGCATCTTCAAGCGCGAGCACAAGCTGGAGCTGTGGATGAAAGGGGCCGGCCAACGCTACGCGCTGTTCCGCACCTATGACATCTGCAGGTTTTCCGGCGGCCTCGGCCCCAAGCTCAAGGAGGGCGACAAGCAGTCCCCCGAGGGTTTTTACCGGGTGAGCGCCAAACAGCTCAACCCCAACTCGCGCCATCACCTGAGCTTCAACCTCGGCTTTCCCAACGCCTTCGACAGCCAGCTCGGCCGCACCGGCTCGGCGCTGATGGTGCATGGCGGCTGCTCGTCGGTCGGCTGCTACGCTATCACCGACCAGAGCGTCGATGAAGTCTATGCCGTGGTGGAAGCGGCGCTCGAGGGGGGCCAGGACGCCGTCGACGTGCATGTCTTCCCGTTCCGGCTCACCGCCATGGCGCTTGCCGCCGAGGGCAGCAATACCTGGGCGCCGTTCTGGCGCAACCTCAAGGCCGGCTACGACCTGTTCGAGGCCGAGGGCACCCCGCCCAGGGTCGGGGCCTGTCGCGGCGAGTATCGCTTTGGCCAAGATGCGGAGGGGCCGGAATGCGCCGCTATCGCCGCCTGGTCCTGATCGACCGGCTGATCCCCTTTCTCGCCGCCCTGGTCGGGCTGGTGGCGCTTGCCGGCGCGGTCGCCGTGCAGCTCAATGCCGAGGCGAGGACCAACGCGGTGATGGCCGCGATTGCGGAACTCCGAACCTCGGTGGATGCGCTGGGCAAGCGGGCCGACGAGCTTGCCGCTGCCGACAATGACGGCACCGCGGCCGGACTGCTCGCGCTGCAGGACCGGATGGTAAAGCTCGAGGGCGCGTGGAATACACAACAGACGGCGGCCGCAACGGCCCCCGCGCCCCTGGTACCGGCGGCCGAGCCGGCGGCGACAGCGGAAATCGACCCCAATCTCCCCACCACCGACTGCATCCCGCTTGGCACGCGCTTCATGGTGACGCCGAACGAAAACTATCCGCTCTGCCAGTCGAAGGCGGTAGTGAAAACCGGCATGATCACGGCCGACAGCGTAAGCATCGACGGCATCGGCCAAGTTGTCGAAACGAGCTTCGGCAATATCGTGGGCACCAGCTGCACGGTCATGGTGTTCTCCGCCGACGCAGCCGGCTTCGCCGAAGTGCGGGTGACCTGCACCTGAGCTGAGGCACACACGAGTTGGGGCGTTCGGCGGGGGTGCGCCTTCGACCTCGATGTCATCCCAGCGAAGGCTGGAGCCAACTCCAGGCTGGCGCGGGCGGTGAAATGGATTCCAGCTTTCGGTGGGATTCACCGAGTTGGGGGGAAACATCCCCCTCGAAATTGCAAATGCAGAACTGCCGCCGACCCACTAGAGCTAGCCCGCGTCCGCCCTCACCGCATCGCCCCGAGTCCATCTTGTCCTCACCCGCCGCCCTCCGCACCGCGCGCTCCGCCTCGCTCAAGGGGATGGCGCTGGGGATCACCGCCTACACGCTGTTCTCGGTCCACGACGCGCTTGTGAAAAGTGTCATCCATGCGTTGCCGGTCGTGCAGATCCTGTTCGGGCGCAGCCTCGTCATCGTGATGATCTGCCTCGTCATCGGCCGACGGCAGCTGGTGGTGGACCTGCTCAGATCCGGCAACAAGCCGATGCTGCTGCTCCGCGCCGTGATGACGCTCGCGGCGTGGTGCATGTACTATTCGGCCGGGCGCGAATTGCAGCTCGCCGAGATGACGACGCTCTACTATTTCGCCCCGGTGCTGACGATCGTCCTCGCCGTGATTTTCCTCAAGGAGCAGCTGACGCTGGCTCGTGTGGGCGCATCGGCGATCGGCTTTTTCGGCGTCATCATCGCCTGCAATCCGGCCGG
The DNA here is from genome assembly GCF_028290645.1 of Devosia sp. Lineage (GTDB taxonomy): Bacteria > Pseudomonadota > Alphaproteobacteria > Rhizobiales > Devosiaceae > Devosia_A. Next base: position 17,564 of record NZ_JAQGJL010000152.1, read on the forward strand.
CGTGACGTTCGGCATTCCGGCGCTGATGGTCCTGGGGGCGGCGTTCTTCTGGTCGGTGGCGATGATCCTGATGCGTTCCATCTCGAAATCCGAGAGCTCGCTGGTGCTGATCTTCTCGCTCAACCTGTTCTACACGCTGGCCATGGGCCTCCTCTCGATCCCGTTCTGGACCGGGATGGAGCCATGGCAGATCGCCGTCGTCTTTGCCACCGGCATCGTCGGCGGGGCGGCGCAGTACATTCTCGTCGAAGCGGCGCGGCTGATACCGGCGAGCGTCCTCGGCACGGTGGAGTATTTCGCCCTGATCTGGAGCTTCGTCTTCGGCTTCCTGTTCTGGGGTGAACAGCCGGCGCAACTGGTTTTCCTCGGCGCCGCCCTCGTCATCGCATCCGGGCTGGTGCTCGCCTGGAGCGAGCACCGCAGCCGGCGCGAGATCATCGATACCCCCTGATCCGGGGGCCTTGCGGCTCCTCCAGGCCTGTTCTCCCCGTCTCGGACATCCGCTTGAGGTGGCCGGCGACCAGCCCGGTCCAGTCTTCCGGCTACGACATCCCATCCAACTAGCCCAATGGGCCGATTGTCCCATCCTTGCCCCGAGGACGACAATGACCCCTAAACCGATGAGGCTAGAAATGATGAAGTTCAGAGCGGCCGTCGTAGCGTGTGCCATCTCGGCACTGACGATACTTCCGGCCTTGGCCGCGCCGGGTGGTGTCCCGAACGGAAATGGCCTCGGGCGAGGCGGCAGGCCCGCACTCGGGGCCCCCGGGCCCATCGCCGGCGCGGGACTTGCCTTCCTTGTAGCAGGCGGCGGGTACCTCATGCTCCGCTACCGCAAGCGCAAAAGGGGTCCTCGGCCGGACTAGGGACGAGAGTTGGCATTCGTGGCATCCGATACGCCCGCCGATGCAAAGCGCGTTGTGCTGCAGCGGCCTCGCGTGCGGGTGCGGGATGGAAATCTCCCCGTGTCGCGCGGCCAGCTTTTCGCTGCCCTGGCGGTTATCGGCTTCGCCAATGGCAGCTTTGAAAAGGTCGCGCTCGAGGTTGGCAATTTCGGCTGGCCGACGGCCATCCTCAACACCTTCGGCATCAGCGTGATCGTCTGGGGAGCCTTGCTGGCCGCTCTGGTCCTGCTGGTGCGGGCTGCACCGGATCCGGCACGTCGTACGGATCTCGCGGTGGCCCTCGCGGCCGCCGGCGCCTTCCTGATCCCTATCCCGGCCTTGAGCTGGCTCGCCATCTCCGGCCTTGCCGCTTACCTGATGCTGTCATCGCACCGGCCCGTCAGGAGGGCCGCAGTCATTCTCCAGGCGCTCACCATACCCCTGCTCTGGGCGAGGATCCTGATGGCGGCTTTGGGCAACGCCATTCTCGAGGTGGACGCCACGCTTGTCGGATGGGTGGTGGGCACGCAAAGGAGCGGAAATCTCGTTCCATTCGCGGATGGCAGCGGATCGCTGTGGATCGCCCCGGGCTGCTCCTCATTCGACAATGTCTCGCTTGCCGTGCTCTGTACAGCGACCCTGGTGCAGCTGCTCGACAGGCGCTGGTCGCTGTCGGTGGTCCTCTGGGGGCTGGCGGCTTGTTTCGCCGTCATTGCCGTCAACACGCTGCGCATCGGCCTCATCGGCCTCTATCCTTCCGGTTTCGAGCTGTTACACGGGCCGGTAGGCGCCACCGCGGCTGCTTGGACAACCACCGTCGCGGTGCTGGGGCTTTGTCACTACGGGATAAGCCGCAGTGCGCCGGCTGCAGGCTAGCGCCTCCCTCGGTCTGCTGCTGGGGCTCAGCCTGACCCTCAAGGCGCTGGGAAGCTTCGAGTTGACCGAAATCACCGCCCCGCAGGACGTGTCGGCCTTCCTCCACAGCATCGGCTTTTCAGAATCCGGTCCCATAAAGGAGCCCTGGATAGAGGCGCGCAGCGGCAAGTGCACGATCGAGGTGATGCAGGTGTCACCCCAGGGCTGGGAGCGCTCGGCGGTAGCCGAATATGCCGGTGGCAGGAAGCTCGCCTATTTCCACGGCAGCGAGCGCTTTTCGGAGCACCCCGTCATCAGTGCGACGCTAGACCACTATCTATCGCGCCTGACGGGGTACCTGCACTTGCCTTTCACCGCCACCCCGGTCTGGGCGGTGATCGACGGGCCGCAATGCCCCGACCAGCTCCGGGCTGCTGGCGCAGAGGAGGGCGCTCACCCGTGAGCGGTTCCGGCGTTCATCCGTGCCAGGCGCCTAGAATGCGCCGTGGCAGTGCTTGAACTTCTTGCCCGAACCGCAAGGGCAGGGGGCGTTGCGCGATACGCCGACGAGCAGCTTGGGGTCGATCGGCTTCAGCGCCGGGTCGGCCTCGGCAACTGCGGCCCCACCCCCGCCGAAACCGGCCAGCGTCGCGCCGGCGGCACGCGCCAAAGCCCGCACGGCGTCGTCGCCTTCGGCATCGTTCTCGCCGGTCAGCGGATCGATATGGATCTCGTCCAGCCCATCGAGGTTCGGCCCCTGCGAAACCGGCTGGCGCATCTGGATCTCGACATGGCTGAGCTGGGTGGTCACCAGTTCGCGAAGGCTGGCGAGCAGCTGCTCGAACAGCTCGAACGCCTCACGCTTGTACTCGTTGAGCGGGTCGCGCTGGGCAAGCCCGCGCCAGCCGACGACCTTCGACAGATGATCGAGGGTCACGAGGTGATCGCGCCATAGCCCGTCGATCGACTGCAGCAGCACCGATTTTTCCACCTGCCGCATGATTTCGGGGGTGAAGCGCGCCACCTTGGCCGCGGCGAACTCGTCGGCGGCCTTGAGGATGCGCTCGCGCACCTGTTCGACGTCGATGCCTTCCTCGTGCGTCCAGGCCTCCACGTCCACGTCGATGTTGAGGTAGTTCTTGGCCGCGGCGTTCAGTTCCTCGGTCTTCCACTGCTCGGGATAGGAGCGGTCGGGGATCGCCTTGGCAATGATGTCGTCCACCACCTCGTGGCGCATGTTGCCGATGGTTTCCGACACATCCTCGAGGTCCATCAGCTCGATGCGCTCGGCGAAGATCACCTTGCGCTGGTCGTTCATGACGTCGTCGTACTTGAGGATGTTCTTGCGGATGTCGAAGTTGCGGGCTTCCACCCGCGCCTGGGCCCGCTCGATGGCCTTGGTCACCCACGGATGGGTAATCGACTCGCCCTGTTCCAGCCCAAGTTTCCCCAGCATCGAATCCATCGATTCGACCGGGAAGATGCGCATCAGGTCGTCCTGCAGGCTCAGGAAGAACTTCGAATGCCCGGGGTCGCCCTGGCGGCCGGCGCGGCCGCGCAGCTGGTTGTCGATACGGCGGCTCTCGTGCCGTTCGGTGCCGACGATATAGAGTCCGCCGGCGGCGATGACCTTGGCCTTGTCGACGGCGATGGTGCGCTTGATCTCCTCGATCGCAGCTTCGCGTGCTGCGCCCTCGAGGCCCTGGGTCTCGCGCTCGATACGCATTTCGAGGTTGCCGCCGAGCTGGATGTCGGTACCGCGACCGGCCATGTTGGTGGCGATGGTCACGGCGCCCGAGACGCCGGCATCGGCGACGATATGCGCTTCCTGCTCGTGGTAACGGGCGTTCAGCACCGCGATGTTCTCGATGCCCTTCTGGCGCAGCAGCTCGGCCAGCATTTCCGATTTCTCGATCGAGGTCGTGCCGACGAGGATCGGTTGGCCGCGCTTGCGCGCATCGACGATGAGATCGGCAATCTCGTCGAACTTCTCTGCGGCGGTGCGGAAGATCGCGTCATCCTCATCGTCGCGCTTCACCGGCACGTTGGTGGGGATGGAGGTGACGGTCAGCCCGTAGATGTCGCCGAATTCCTCGGCCTCGGTCGCCGCCGTACCGGTCATGCCGGCCAGCTTCTTGTAGAGGCGGAAATAGTTCTGGAAGGTGATCGAGGCCAGCGTCTGGTTCTCGGGCTGGATCTTGACGTGCTCCTTGGCCTCGAGCGCCTGGTGCAGGCCCTCCGAATAGCGGCGGCCCGGCATCATGCGGCCGGTGAACTCGTCAATGATCACCACTTCGTCGTTGCGGACGATGTAGTCCTTCTCGCGCTGGAACATCTTGTGGGCGCGCAGCGCCGAATTGAGGTGGTGGACCAGAGCCACGTTCTCGATGTCGTAGAGGTTCTCACCCTTCAGCTGGCCGTTCTCGATCAGCGCCGCCTCGAGCTTCTCGATGCCCTGGTCGGTGAAGGTCGCCGAGCGCTGCTTCTCGTCGATCTCGTAGTCGCCCTCGCCGAGGACCGGGATCAGGAGGTCCGCCATCTCGTAGAGCGAGGAACGGTCCGACGACGGGCCGGAAATGATCAGCGGGGTGCGCGCCTCGTCGATGAGGATCGAGTCCACTTCGTCGACGATGGCGTATTCGTGGCCGCGCTGCACCATCTGGGCGCGGCTGTATTTCATGTTGTCGCGCAGGTAATCGAAGCCAAACTCGTGATTGGTGCCGTAGGTCACGTCGGCATCGTAGGCGGCCTTGCGCTCGGCGTCGTCGAGGCCGTGGACGATAATGCCGGTGGTCAGCCCGAGGAAGCGGTAGATCTGGCCCATCCAGGCCATGTCGCGGCGCACCAGGTAGTCGTTGACGGTGACGAGGTGGACGCCCTTGGCGGGCAGCGCGTTGAGATAGACCGCGAGCGTCGCGACCAGGGTCTTGCCTTCACCGGTCTTCATTTCGGCGATGGAGCGGTTGTTGAGCACCATGCCGCCGATCAGCTGCACGTCGAAGTGACGCATGCCGAGTACGCGCTTGCTGGCCTCGCGGACGGTAGCGAAGGCGGGCTCGAGGATGTCGTCGAGGGTCTTGCCCTCGGCGAGCAGGGCGCGGAATTCTTGCGTCTTGGCCTTCAGCTCGTCGTCGGTGAGCTTTTCGAACTGAGGCTCCAGCGCGTTGATCGCGGCGACCCGAGGCAGGTATTTCTTGACCTGCCGATCATTGGCCGAACCGAAGATCGCTTTGGCGAGCGCAGCGAGCACCATTCTATGTCCTTTGAATTTCGTCCGGGGCGACCATGGGCCGAAGCATAATCCCGGCAGGGCGGCGGGTCCTCACCCGTCAACACTCTTTGAAGTGGTGCGACATGTAAGAGCGGGTGTTTTGCTTGTCAACGGAAGGGAAATGGGCCAAACCACGCCCGCCGCGGGCCGGGGGCTCTGCGCCATGCAAGGAGAATACTCTATGATCGTCCACGCCCCGCGGGGTTTCCACAAGACTTTGAAGACCCTCGCCGGCACCCTGCTGCTGGGCACGGCCCTTGGCCTTGCGCCCATCACAGCGCAGGCCCAGGACGCGGCAACTCCCGCCGCCCCGGCCGAAGCAGCGCCCGCTCCCGCGGCCGCCGCGGCACCCGCCGTCAGCCCCGATACGGTAGTCGCCACGGTCGGCGACCAGACCATCACCGAGGCCGACCTCTCCTTCGCGGCCGAGGACCTGCAGCAGGAACTGCAGCAGGTGCCGCCGGAAGAGCGCCGCCCCTTCCTCGTCACCGTGCTGATTGACATGAAAGTGATGGCGAAGGCCGCGAAAGATGCCGGCATGGCCGACAGCGACATGTTCAAGCGCCGGCTGCAATATCTCGAGGAGCGCTCGCTCCGCCGCGAATACTTCTCCGTAAAGATCGCCACCGGCGTCACCGAGGACACGATCAAGGCGGCCTATGACGCCTATGTGAAGGACTTCAAGCCGGTCGAGGAAGTGCACGCGCGCCATATCCTCGTCGCCACCGAGGAGGAAGCCAAGGCGGTCAAGGCCGAGCTCGACGCCGGCAAGCCGTTCGAAGTGCTCGCCATGGAAAAGACCACCGACCCGTCGGGCAAGACCAATGGCGGCGACCTCGGCTTCTTCTCGAAGGGCATGATGGTTCCGGAGTTCGAGGCCGTCGCGTTCACGCTCGAGCCGGGCAAGATCTCCGATCCGGTGAAGAGCCAGTTCGGCTGGCACATCATCAAGGTCGAGGAAAAGCGCATGAGCTCGCCCCCGCCGATGGCGCAGATGGCGCAGCAGCTGGGCCAGCAGGTGATGTTCAAGGCGTTCGACGATTCCGTCGCCCAGCTGAAGCAGGGCCTCAAGATCGATATCCCGGATGCCGTCCTCGCCGCAGGCGTCCAGAAGCAGTCCGAGCCCTCCGCCGAAGGCGCAGCGGCCACTCAGTAAGGCTCGACAACCGACGGGGTGGTGCGAGTTGACCCCACCCCTGTCCCCTCCCCCTCAACAGGGGGAGGGAGACGCCAGCCTCGATTTCGGTGAAAGGGTCTCCCTCCCCATTCTTAGGGGGGAGGGGACAGGAGTGGGGGCCAACACGCACCAGCCCGCGGCAAGAAACTGATGTCTTCATCCCCGCCGTTGAGCCCGTTTCACCCGCTTTACTGCCGCCCCAAAGCCAAACAGATACGGGATGATTGCGACTTGCTTCAGATCGAGGCTTGAGGCAAACGGATGGGCCTATTGACGCCGTATAGGACGTAGCATGGCCATTCCCCTTTCTCCTCTAGCGCCTAGTACTTACCCGGAACTGCCGGATGTCGCCGGAGTGCGGTTCGCGACTGCCGAAGCCGGGATCAAGTACAGGAACCGGACTGACGTCCTGCTCGTCTCGATGGACGAGG
>NZ_JAQGJL010000173.1 GCF_028290645.1 Devosia sp.
ACCCAGTCGCGTGGCAAAAACTGCCCGGCAATTTCTGCCGCTTCGAGCAGTTCGTAACCAATCGTTAACCCTCTGGCGATTAGCTCGAGGAGGACCGGAATCGACCAGTGGGGCAGGGGTTTGGGCATGGCTGTCGAAGCCGATATCGAGGAGGGCGAGGTCGCTGCTCCCGCGACGAAGAAGCTGCCCCTCATGCTGATCGCTATGGTCGCAGCCGCGGTGGTGCTGTTGGGTGGCGGTGCGGCCGCCTACTTCCTGCTCTTCTCCGCCCCCAGGAATCCCGCCGGCGACCACGTCGCGGCGATGCCCGAGACCTTCATCTTCAACCTGCCCACCATGACGGTCAACCTGCGCGGCGACGGCGAGAACGAGCAGTTCATGAAGCTGACGGTAGCGCTCGAAGTCGCCAATGAAGAGGTGATGACCGAGATTCAGCCTCGCATGGCCAAGGTGGTCGACGCCTTCCAGGTCTACCTGCGCGAACTGCGCAGGAGCGATCTAGAGGGCTCGGCCGGCATCTACCGGCTGAAGGAAGAGTTGCGCAGACGCGTCAACATCGCGATCTTCCCGGCGCAGGTCGACTCCATCCTGTTCAAGGAAATCCTGGTGCAGTGATGGCTGGACCGGGCGAACAGGACAAGCTCAGCGACGACTGGGGCCTCGATGTGGGCGCCGCGGGAACGCCGGCCGCCGCGGGTGGCGAAGATGCAATGAGCGCCGAGTGGGCGGCCATGCTCGAAGCTGATGGCGGGGAGGGCGGTGCGTCCGACAGGGTGCTCAACCAGGACGAGATCGACAGCCTCCTCGGCTTCGACCCGAACGCCGGTGGCGGCGCCGAGCTCACCGGCGTGCAGGCGCTGATCAACTCCGCGCTGGTCAGCTACGAACGGCTGCCGATGCTCGAGATCGTCTTCGACCGGCTGGTCCGGCTGGCGACGACTTCGCTGCGCAATTTCACCTCCGACAACGTGGAAGTTGCGCTCGACTCGATCTCCTCGGTGCGCTTCGGCGACTACCTCAACTCCATCCCGCTGCCTGCCATCCTCTCGGTGATCAAGGCTGAGGAATGGGACAATTTCGGCCTCCTCACCGTCGACTCGGCACTGATCTACTCGATGATCGACGTGCTGCTGGGCGGGCGGCGGGTGGGCGGCACGATCCGCGTCGAGGGTCGCCCCTACACCACCATCGAGATGGCGCTGGCCCGCCGGATGATCGAGGTGATCCTCGAGGACACGCACCGCGCCTTCGAGCCGGTGACCGATGTCAACTTCAAGGTCGAGCGGCTCGAGACCAACCCGCGCTTCGCCGCGATCTCTCGGCCGGCCAATGCGGCGATCCTGATCGAGCTTCGCATCGAAATGGATGATCGCGGCGGCAAGATCGAGATCCTGCTGCCTTACGCCACGATCGAGCCCATCCGCGAGCAACTGCTCCAGATGTACATGGGCGAGAAATTCGGCCGTGATCCGATCTGGGAAGGCCACCTCGCTACCGAAATCTTTGCAGCCGACATCGAGATCGACGCGATCCTGCACGAGATGGACCTCCCGCTCAGTCGGGTGCTCACCATGGCGCCGGGCGAGACAGTGATGTTTGACCGCGCGCCCGGCGATCCGATCAGGCTCCGCTGCGGCGATGTCGAGATTACCGAAGCGATCATGGGACATATCGGCAGCCACGTGTCGGTGCGCGTGTCGCGCCCGCTCAACGCCCCGAAAGTAACAATGGCGGCCTTCGAGGCCATCGACGAAAACAAAATGGAGGGCCGCTGATGTTCGGATTGTCGCCGGGAATCGTGATCGAAACGCTGGTCGCGATTTTGCTCGCAACGACAATCGGGTATTGCGTGATCCTCAATCAGCGCCTTAAGCGGCTGCACTCCGATCGCGGCGAACTGAGGCAGATGGTTGCCGATCTGATGCAGGCCACCGGCCTCGCCAATGCGGCCATCCAGGAGCTGAAGGGCACGGCCCGGGAAGCGGAAACCGTGCTCGAGACGCGGCTCGGGGAAGCGGAGCGCTTCGGGATCGAACTCGCCAACCATGTGAGCGCCGGCCAGCAGATCATGGATCGGCTGGCGCGGATCACCAGCGCCGCCCGCGGTAGCCAGCTGTTCGACGATCGCCTCGACGAGCCCAACAAGGTGCAATCGGCGCTGCAGCAGCTCTCCATGCGCCCGCGGATCAGGGGTAACGCCGCTTGAAGACGCCGCGCCTGCTTCCGGTCGTCATAGCCGCCGCCACCGCGCTTCTGCTCTTCAAGGGTATCGGGCTGGTGACAACCGGTGGTTATGTCCTGACCGGCCCGGGAAGCGCGATTGCGGCCGGCGGCGCCCAGCCGGGCGGCGGCGCCGCTGCGACCGCGGAGGGGCGTGGTGATCCCACCATGGCGCTGCCTGCCGATGCGACGATGGACGACAACAGCCCGACGCTCGATGACGGCGCCCCGGTTCTGCCGCTCGGTCCCAACGAAAGTTCCGAGACAGTGCCATCCGAAGGGGAGAACGGAGCGGCGCCGGTTGCCGGAGGCGAACAGCCCGCGGAGGCCATCCCGGCGCTGGAGTCCAATGCCGAGGCGGCCGCGGCGCACGCCGCCAGCAAGGCCGAAACCACCCTCTGCCCGCCAACGCGGACGGCCTCGCCCGGCGTCCCCGCAGAAGCGGTTCCGCAAGCTGAGGCGGCTGCCGGAACCGGCGAACATGGCGCCGTCGAGGCTCCAGCGGACTGTGTCCCCATCCCGGTGAACGAGCATGGTGACGCTCTGCCGATGGAAATGAACAGTTCTGGCGTGCTGGCGCCGATGGCTGCCGAGCCGGGCAGTCAAGAGGATCTGCTGGGCCGACTCGGCGAGCGGCGCGACTCGCTCGACGTGCGCGAGCAGGAGCTCGAAATGCGCATGGCGCTGGTCGAAGCGGCCGAGAAGCGGATCGAGGAGCGCACAGCCGCGCTTAAGGCAATCGAAGCGAGGATCAACGCCCTGGTCGACGAGAAGAAGTCGGCCGAGAAGGAGCAGTTCGTCGGCATCGTCGCCATGTACGAAACGATGAAAGCCAAGGAAGCCGCGACCATCTTCAACCAGCTGGACTTGGCCATACTGGTCAAGGTCGCCCGCGCCATGAATCCGCGGAAGATGGCGCCGATCCTAGCCCGGATGGACCCGGCGAAAGCCCAGCAGCTGACCGCCGGCCTCACCGCCGACGAGGGCGAACCGAGCCTCGACGTCGCCGCCGAGGACCTCAACAGCCTGCCGCAGATCATCGGGCAGTAGGCGCTTCAGGGCGACGTTTTCGGTTCGTCGCCGGAGAGACGCCGGTGCCCCTTTTCGCGAAGCCGGATATCGACGCCGAAAAACCTCTATCTGCGTAAGGTTTGTGCCGTATCCGGTTAGTCCCGCGTTAAGCCGGGCTGCCTATGCTCGTCTGACCAGAAGAGTGTAAGGCGGGCAGAAGCCGGCATGACAGCGGGGGTCGCATATCGGCGAGGGACGTTCGCGTCCTCGTGGCGCATGGTCGCGCTGGCGTTTCTGGTCGCCCTTGGTCTAGCGATAGGCCCTGCCTGGGCGCAGGAAAAGGCACAGATATTTGCCACTCCCGAAAAGGGCTTCGGGCGACTGATCATCGCCTTTCCGGATCGGCTGGACCTGCCCAAGTACACGGTGAAATACGAGAACGGCGTCCTCGCGATCGAGTTCGAGGCGCCGATCTCGGTCCTGCTTCCCGACATCGCCCTCGCCATGCCCGAATACGCCACCATCGCGCGCGTCGATCCGGATCGGCGCGGCATCCGCATCGGGCTCAGGACCACGTTCAACATCAACCGCATGGACGCGGGCGAGAAGCTCTATATCGACCTGCTGCCCACCGACTGGGTCGGGTTGCCGCCATCGCTGCCGCCGGAAGTCGTGGCGGCGCTCGCCGATCGCTCGAAGCGCGCCGCCGAACTGGCCGAGCAGCAGCGGAAGGCGGAAGAGGCCAAGACGCTTAGGCCGGTCGCGACCGTGCGGGTCGGGCGCAACCCGACGTTCCTCCGCCTGCAGTTCGACTGGAGTGTCGACACCAAGGCCAAGTTCGCCGTGAAGGGCACCCGGGGGGCGATCACCTTCGACTGGCCGGTGCCGATCGATCTCTATGCGCTCAAGGCCGACTTGCCCAAGGAATTCAAGGGCGCCGTCAACGCGGTGGGCCCGATGGGCTCGGAAGTCAGCTTCGCGGTGGCCGAGGGCGTCGTGCCGCGCTTCTACCAGACGTCGCCGCGCCAGTTCGTCATGGATGTCGATGTCGCACCGGCCGAGGGGCTGAAAGCGGCCCTGGCGGCCGAGGAAAAGGCCAATCAGGCGCGACTCGATCTGGAAATGGCCGCCGCCGACCAGGAACAGCGGCGCGCGGCGCGGCTCGGGCTTGAAACCGCCGGCGACAACGCCTCGGAACTCTATCCCACAAGCAGAGGCATCGTCACGCCGCAGGTGACCAGTGCAGGCAATACGGTGCGTGTTACTTTCCCGTTCGACACCGATACGCCCGCCGCCGTGTTTCGCCGCGGCGATACGGTGTGGATGGTGTTCGACACGTCGCAGGCAATGGCGTCGCCACCTCCGTCCGAGGCGCTGTCCAGCATCGCGACGGGGTTTGAAGTGGTGGCGGCGGGCGAGACCAAGGTGGTGCGCCTCGACCTTGCCGTCGATCGGCTGGCGACGCTCGGCTCCGAGGGCAGGTCCTGGGTGCTGTCGCTTGGGGACGCGCTGCTCAACGCCACCGAGCCGATGACGCTGAGCCGCGTGCGGGACGAAACCGGCCGCTTCGAGATGACCGCCGACGTCGAGCGGCCGGGCAAGGTGCATGTGCTGCGCGACCCGGTGGTGGGCGACACGCTGCGGGTGGTCACGTTGATGCCGCCGGCCCGCGGCATGACTCGCAGCCAGGAGTTCGTCGATTTCGACGCGCTGCGCTCGGCACATGGCCTGGTGATCAAGCCGCGCAACGACGACCTCGATGTCGAGGTGGCCGACAAGGTGGCCGTGATCTCCACCAGGAGCGGGTTGACGCTGTCGGCGGTCGAATCCTCCCGCAAGCTCGACGCCGGCAACGCTCCCGAGTTCCGCGAAAGCTATCTCGACCTGGGCGTCTGGTGCGAGGACGACCCGGAGAAGCTCACCGCCCGCAAGGAGGCCATCATGGCCCGCGCCGCCGCCGCCGAAGGGCGCCTGCGCGACGTGGCGCGCCTCGATCTGGCGCAGCTCTACGTGGCCAACGATTTGAGCTACGAGGCGATCGGCGTGCTCGGCGTGCTCGAGCCGGAGCTGAAGAGCGAGGACATGCGCAAGAAGATGCGGCTGGTCCGCGCCATTGCCGATACGCTCGCCGGCCGCTCGAACGATGCCATGGCGACGCTGTCCAGCGGCTCGTTCCCCGAGGAGAGCGATGCGCTGATGTGGCGCGCCATCGCGCGGACCGATGCCGGGGACTTTCGCGGGGCACGCCTCGACGCGCTCTCCGCCGAAGCGGTTGCTCCCACCTATCCGACCTGGGTGCAGAGCAAATTCCTGTTTGCGGCCCTGCGTGCCGCGGTCGAGACCAAGGACGCGCCGCTGGCGCTGCGGCTGATCGCCAAGGTCGATTTCCCCAAGCTCGGGCCGGAGGACGTTACGTACTACCAGCTCATGCAGGGCCGGATCGCTGAACTGGAGGGCCACCCCCAGGACGCCATCGACACCTACGGCCAGGTAATCGCCGCCGATGTACGCCCCACCCGCGCTGAAGCGGTCTATCGCACCCTGTTGCTGCTGCAGCAGACCGGCAAGGTCGACCTCGCCAAGGCCACCGAGACCCTCTCGGCGGAAGTGCTGATCTGGCGCGGCACGCCGCTCGAGGCCGAGATGCAGAAGCTCCTCGCCGAGCTTTATTTCGCCAATCACGACTATCGCGACGGCTTCGATACCGTGCGCGAGGCCGCCGCCAGCTTCCCCGAGAACGCCTCGATCAACACGCTGGTCAGCGAGGCGCAGGTGACGTTCGAGGATCTCTACCTCAACGGCGCCGCCGACACACTGAGCGACGTCGATGCGCTCTCCCTCTACTACGATTTCCGCCAGCTCACCCCGCCGGGGTCGCGTGGCGACGAGATGATCCGCAATTTGGCGCGCCGGCTGGTGAAGGTCGACCTCCTGACGCAGGCGGCAGACCTGCTCGAGTACCAGATCGACAGCCGCCTCACCGGCGTCGCGCAGGCGCAGGTGGCCGCCGACCTGGCGCTTATCCGCATCGCCGACCGCAACCCGGAAAAGGCGCTGCGCGTCCTCAACCGCACCCGGCTCGCGGACCTGCCGCCGCAGCTCGAGCGGCAGCGCCGCATCCTCGAATCCCGGGCCCTGATCGATGCCGGCCGGCAGGAACTGGCCCTCGACCTGATCTCCAAGCTCAATGGCAAGGATGCCGATATCCTCAGGGTCGACGGCTACTGGAAATCGAAGAACTACGGCCTGGCATCCGAACTGCTGGAGGTGCTGAACGCGCCCGCCGAGGGTGCCGGTCAGATGTCGCAGCCGGCCCGGATGAGCGTGGTCAAGGCAGCCGTCGGCTTCGTCCTCGCCGGCGACAAGCTGGGGCTGTCGCGGCTGCGCTCGAAGTTCTCCGAGCAGATGGCCAAGTCGGCCGAATGGCCGTTGTTCGAGTACGTGACGCGCGACGTCGCCCCGCAATCGGTGGAGTTCCGCAAGCTGGCGAGCGAAGTCGCCGGGGCGGATTCGCTCGACGCCTTCCTCGCCTCCTACCGCGAAATCTACGGCACCGCCGAGGCCATGTTGCCGGCGAAACCGACGCCTTCCGGGGGCGCCGCCTAGGTACTGGTGAAACTGCGGATCAGCGAACCGGCGACGAGGTGCCAGCCGTCGACCAGCACGAAGAAGATCAGCTTGAACGGCAGCGAGATCACCACCGGCGGCAGCATCATCATGCCCATCGACATCAGCACCGACGCCACCACCATGTCGATGATGACAAAGGGCAGGAACAACAGGAAGCCGATCTCGAAGGCGCGCCGAAGCTCAGAGATCATGAAGGCGGGGATAAGCGTCTGCAGCGGGATCGCGGCGGGGTCGGCCGGCGGAGGCGTGCCCGACATGTCGAAGAACAACTGCAAGTCCTCCGGGCGCACATTGGCGGCCATGAACGCGTGCACCGGCGCCACGGCGCGGGTGAACGCCTCCTCTATCGGGATGGTGCCCGCGACCAGCGGCGCGATGCCGTTATCGTAGCTCTGCTGCAGCGTCGGGCCCATCACGAAGAGCGTCAGGAACAGTGCGAGGCTCACCATCACCGAGTTGGGCGGCGCTGTCTGCAGCCCGATGGCGGTCCGCAGGAGCGAGAGCACCACTACGATACGGGTGAAGCTCGTCACCATCACGAGGATGGAGGGGGCAAGCGACAGGAGGGTGATCAGCCCGACGATCTGCACCGCGCGTTCGGTGATCGTTGTGTCGTCGCCGAAATTGATCGAGACGTCCTGCCCGAAGGCGAGACCGGGCACTACCAGGGCGGCGAGGAAGGCGAGAAAGGTTAGGGCGCGCTTCAGCGCGAGGCGGTTATCCCGCCTTGCTGCCGTCTCCGAGATTGCGTTGAGCCCCAAGCGCAGTCCGCCCGTTATCCGTGCCTGCGGGGGTTGTAGCTGAGTCGGCTTTGCCGCGGCCCGAGTTATCCCCAGTCATCGGCGGCATCGGGATCACTGCCGGCTCCCTCGTGCTCACAGGACGGAGCAGTCCGGTGTAGCGGAGAGATTGCGGCTTGCGCTCTGCAGCGGGTCGGACGAACTCGCGCAGGCGGTCGATCTCGGGCTTGGTGAGCGTCGGGGTCGGCGGCTGGGGGACTTCGTGCTCGGTGCTACGGCGGGTCGGCAGCGGCGGGCGCTCGACCGGGATGCCGGTCTCGACGACGAGGTCCTGCGGACCGCCGGTATGGATCATATGCTCGACATTGTCGCGCCGGATGATCAGCAACTGACGCTTGGCGTCGACCTGCATGTGGTCGATGACGCTGAGCCTCCGATTGCGGCCGCGACCGACCACGGTGCCGGTCCGGGTGACGAGTTTCAGCACCCAAAGCCCCAGCACGATCAGCACCAGCACGATGCCCAGCGCGAGCACCGACGTGACGATTGTCCCCCCCGACTCGCCCAGCAAACTCGTCATGAACTGCATGCCGCGCACTCCCTGCCCGTTCGGGGTGGCCATCCGAACGCAAATCAGTGGAACTAATTGCCCAGTAATGCGCCCAGATTATGCAAAATGCGAGGCATCTCGGTCCCGCAGGTGGCGTGGTTAACGCCTCGTTAATAACTGGTGGGCAGGATTTGCCCACTTGCTAGGCGATTCCGGGACCCGCCTCACGATGAAAATTGGCCTGCTCGACGCGCTCGGCGAAAAGATGCGGTGGCACCAGGCGCGGCAGACCTTGCTCGCCGAGAATGTCGCCAATGCCGACACGCCCGGCTATCGCGGCCGCGACCTCAAGGCCGTCGGCTTCGAGGAACACATGCAGAGCCTCTCCACCGTCAAGATCGCAACGGTGGCGACGCAGCCCGGTCACATTGCGGTGAGCAGCAGCGATGCCGACAGGTTCGGCGCCCGCACCATGAACAGCTTCGAAATCACCCCGGAAGGCAACGGCATTACGCTCGAGGACGAGATGATGAAGGTCGCCGGCAACCAGATGGACTACCAGGCGATCACTGCCCTCTACACGCGCTCGGTCAAGCTCCTCAAAACCGCCCTCGGCAGGCAGGCCTAAGCCATGAACGACTTCCTCTCCTCCCTCAAGATCGCGGCCACCGGGCTCCACGCCCAGACGGCGCGCATGCGGGTGATCGCCGAGAACCTCGCCAACGCCGACTCTGCCGGCAAGACCCCCGGCCAGGACCCGTACCGGCGGAAGATTCCGACCTTCAAGTCGGTGATGGACAGCGAGCTTGGCGCCAACAAGGTCGAGATCGGGCGCATCGCCTACGACCAGTCCGATTTCACCACCCGCTACGAGCCCGGCCACCCGGCCGCCGACGCCACCGGCTATGTCCGATACCCCAACGTCAACTCGCTGATCGAGACCATGGACATGCGCGAGGCACAGCGCAGCTATGAGGCCAACCTCAACGTCGTCACCGTCACCCGGCAGATGCTCGGGTCCACTCTCGATATCCTGCGCGGCTGACGCGCGGGGCCCTTTGATTTTCGCGGGATTGAACCGGAAGAGTCTGCAACTTTTCCTGATCCCGCTCCAGCCGGAGACCAGCATGGCCGTCCCGATCAACGCCGCCACCGCGGCCTATTCCAACGCCGCCAGGCTGATGGGCCAGTCGGGCAAGCCGCAGCTGCTCAACCAGGTGGCGGAAGCCGGGCAGGGGAGCGATTTCGCCAAGATGCTCGGCCAGGCTGTGCAGGGCGTGGTCGACAGCGGCAAGGTGGCCG
>NZ_JAQGJL010000193.1 GCF_028290645.1 Devosia sp.
TAGCCGTAAAGGCTCATCGCGCCGAACGTCGCCGCCGAGATGAAGAACACCTTGGCGATGGAAGCATCGGTATAGACCATGAAGATCGAGCTGAGGCTCAGGCCCATGACGGCCGCGAACACCCAGAACAGCAGCTGCGCGGTGGCGCCGGACAGCCGGTTGATGCCGAAGCTCAGCACCAGCACGAAGGCCAGCGGCGCGAAGGCCAGCACCCACATCAGCGGCGAGGTGTAGATCAGCGCGCCCCACGAGGTGAGCAGCTGCCCGTTGGCGAGCTGCGCTACGGCCTGGCTCTGGTCGGTGGTGGTCGCGAACGCGTTGCCGAAATAGGCAACGAGCCCCGTCACCACGAGCCCGATGCCCATGTAGTTGTAGACCTTCAGCATATAGCTGCGCAGGCCCTCATCGATGGCCGCGGCGGTTCCGGCCCGCTGCGCGGCGATAGTCGGACGGTCGAATTCAGCCATGACGAAAATTCCCTTTCCTGGCGACGCGTGACGGGCGCTCCTCCGAGCCGATACCGTCGATCACACAATATGAGGGCACGCCCCGGCGAATACAAGACCGCGCCGCCCCGCCTTGCGATTCCGTAATGTCGCAGTGCTTCAACAGCTTAACCGCGGCTTCTCGCCTCACGGCAGAGCCGTTTCAGGCAAACCCCGACGCGGCTTGCCGCCGCCGCCCCGCCCCGCTACCTTCCCGAGGTAACGTGAGCACGAATCAAGTGCACGACGGCGGCAAAGGGAGGGTCGATTGCCCAGGCTCTTTACCGGAATCGAGGTCCCCCAGGACGTGGGGCTGGCCCTCTCGCTCAAGCGCGGCGGCCTGTTCGGCGCCCGCTGGATCGACAGCGAGAACTATCACATCACCTTGCGCTTCATCGGTGACGTCGATCACCACGTGGCCAACGAAGTCACCGCCATGCTCGATCGGCTTGCCGACAGCGAAGCCTTCACCATCAAGCTCGATCATCTGGGCTCGTTCGGCGGCAACACCCCGCGCGCCCTGTTCGCCGGCTGCTCGAGCAACGCCGCCCTCCTCCGCCTGCAGGCCGCGCAGGAGCGGGTGCTGCAGCGCTGCGGCCTCGCCCCCGAGGGGCGCAAGTTCGTGCCGCATGTGGCTTTGGCCCGGCTGCGCGGGGTGTCTGCGGAGGAAGTGGCGAGCTTCATCGCGTTTTCCGGCCGCTTTACCCCGCTCGAGTTCAGGGTCGGCCGGTTCGTCCTGTTCTCATCCAAGGACTCGGTCGGAGGCGGTCCCTATGTCGTGGAGCAGGCCTATCCGCTCGCCGCGTGATCGATCCATTAACGCTTCTTTCACCACGCGGGCCCAAACAGGATTTTCGGCGGTCTGGCGCGTCAAATTGCCGACACGATTACCGCTAATGTCGCGACTTAATTCAAATGTGCGACCGGTTTGAGACCTTGGTAACCATGCCATGGCAGGATGCCCGGGTGCTGGTTGCGCAACTTCGGACAAGGATGTTCGGGCGATGACATCAATTCGTTTGGCGCTGGCAGGCCTGCTCGCCGGTACCGTCTGCGTGGCGTTGGCCTTTCCGGCCCTCGCGCAGGAAATCAAGCAGCTCGGGACCTTCAAGGCCTGGACCGCCTGGACCGGTTCGGATGCCAACGGCCCCATGTGCTATATCTCGGCCCAGCCCGATGACTGGACCCCCAAGGAAGTCAACGGCGCCCCGGTCCGCCGCAGCCCGATTCATTTCCTCATCATCAACCGCAAGGGCCTCGGCACCAAGAACGAGGTGCAGACCCAGGTCGGCTACCCGTTCCACCCCTCCAACGCCAATGTCACCGCCACCATCGACGGCAAGACCTTCCCGATGGTCACCGAGGGCGAAGCCGCCTGGCTTGCCGTCGAAGCGGATGAACCCACCTTCGTTGAGGCACTGAAGGCCGGCACCAAGCTTACCGTCGACGGCACTTCGCAGAAGGGTAACAAGATGTCCGACAGCTACAGCCTGTCGGGCGTGACCGCCGCCTTGGGCGAGATCAACAAGGCCTGCACCTGACGGGCCGTGAAACCGCGCGGTGTCCCCGCGCGTTCGGTGATGTACCAAGCCGGCTCTGCCTGCTACCAACCGCCGAACCATTGAGGCTCCGCCCATGAACTTCCGCGCTTTCGCCGCGATCGCAATCATTGCCGTGCCGCTGCTCGGCGGCCCCGCAATGGCGCAGTCGGTAAAGCTGCTCGGCGAATACCGGGACTGGACCGCCTACACGGCGACCGAGTCCACCGGCCCCGTCTGCTTCGCGCTCTCCAAGCCCACCGAGGTCACCCCGAGCCCCGACGACTTCACCGAAGCCTGGCTCTACCTGACCAATCGCCCGTCGGAGAGCGTGCGCAACGAATTGAATCTCGTCGCCGGCTTCACCTTCGCGCCCGATACCACCGCCACCGCCACCGTCAGCGGCCAGAGCTTCGAGCTCTTCACCGACAAGGACGCCGCCTGGCTGCAGGACCCCGCACAGAACGACAATCTCGCAGGTGCGCTCCGCGCCGGCTCCTCCATCACCATCGAGGGCACCAGCGACAAAGGCATCCGCATCAGCGAGACGTTCTCGCTCTCCGGCGCCACCGGCGCCAGCCGCGCCATCGAAGGCTGCACCGGCTAAAGCCTCCCCAGCGAAGCTGGTGGAGGGGGCGGCCCCACCCACGGCCCGCAATCCTCCCATCCCCAGCCCTTCTTTGCGCGATCCGTGCTACTATGTTACAGCGCGCGCCCAACTGCGCCCGCTTGAAAGCCGCCCGCACATGAGCATCGCCCTCGACCTCGATTACCACGCCCATGCCGACCGCCAGAAATCCGGGCGAACGTCGCTTGTCGGCCTGATGAAGCCCGAGTTGCGCGACACCCTGATGGGTATCGGGCTCGACGAGCGCGAGGCCAAGATGCGCGCCTCCCAGCTCTGGAACTGGATCTATCACAATGGCGTCACCGATTTCGACCGGATGACCAACATCCAGAAGGGGTTCCGGCAAAAGCTCGCCGATACCTTCCTCCTCGACCGCCCCGAGATCGTCACCGAGCAGGTCTCGATCGACGGCACGCGCAAGTGGCTGTTCCGCTTCCGCGATCCGAAAAACCCGCTGCTGCCGCCGGTCGAGGTCGAAACCGTCTACATCCCCGAGGAAGACCGCGGAACGCTCTGCGTCTCCTCCCAGGTTGGCTGCACCCTCACCTGCTCGTTCTGCCACACCGGCACCCAGAAGCTCGTCCGCAACCTCACTGCCGGCGAAATCCTCGGCCAGATCCTGATGGCCCGCGAGCGGCTGGGCGATTTTCCCGGCGGCACCCGCCCCGATGACGGCGGCCTCGTCCCGGCGCCCCGCGGTTCCGGCGGGTCAGAAGGGGACAGCCGCGCCATCACCAATGTGGTGATGATGGGCATGGGCGAGCCGCTCTACAATTACGACAACGTCAAGCAGGCCCTGCTGATCGCCTCGGACGAAGCCGGCATCTCGCTGTCGAAGCGCCGCATCACCCTCTCCACCTCCGGCGTCGTCCCCTATATCGAGCCGACCGGCCGCGAGATCGGCGTCATGCTCGCCATCTCGCTCCACGCCGTGCGCGACGACCTCCGCGACCTCCTGGTGCCGATCAACAAGAAATATCCGCTGAAAGAGCTGATCCAGGCCTGCCGCGATTATCCCGGCCTCAGCAACGCCCGCCGCATCACCTTCGAATACGTCATGCTGCGCGACATCAACGATTCCGACGCCGACGCCCGCGAACTGGTGCGCCTCCTCGCCGGCATCCCGGCCAAGATCAACCTGATCCCGTTCAACCCCTGGCCCGGCTCGAACTACGAGTGCTCGACCTCCTCGCGCATCGAGCACTTCGCCGACATCGTCAACCGCGCCGGCTACGCCTCCCCCGTCCGCACCCCCCGCGGCCGCGACATCTTCGCCGCCTGCGGCCAGCTGAAGAGCGCCACCGAGCGCCTCACCAAGAAAGACCGCGACGCCCTCACGGCGTAGCCGCCAAAACCGCCACAACGTCCCCTGTCCCTCTCTGGGAGAGGGTCAGGGTGAGGGGTCTATCCATGTCCATCGAACTTCGACGCATGAA
>NZ_JAQGJL010000063.1 GCF_028290645.1 Devosia sp.
TTGCCCAGCCGCCCGCCATACACCTTGTTCGCGAGGGCTTCAGGATTGTGCGCGAACCCGTTGGTCGAACCGAGCGTCGGAAACCGCGTCGAACAGACCTGCATCATTCGCGGAGGGCTATAGTTGAGGTTCTCCTCGGTGATCCTCAGCCCGCCGGATTCGTGCCCGATCTGCGCAAGGAAGAAATGCAGCCGGTTCTGCCGGTCCGAAATGCCGAAAGCGGACAGCAGGGCGCCCGCCTGGCTGGCGAAAGCCGTAATGATCGCGTCCTTGGCCGAGGGATAGAGCTGGCGCAGCACGTCTTCTGTCAGCAAAGTCTGCCTCCCGATGTTTTCTGATGATCCGTGAAGCGGCGCGCCCTCAGGGCACGCGCGCAAAGCCCAGCAGCTTGTCGATCGCCCCGAGCGTGTAGGTGAACTTGCCCACCTTCGGGGTCTTGTTGCCCTCGATGGTGTGTACCAACCCGTCGACATAGCTGTGGACGAGCCCGACATGCCCGTGCCAGGAATCCGGCGCGTTCCGCCACCAGACGATCACGTCGCCCGGCAGCGGCGGATTGGCGGCGTCCACCTTGACGCCAAATCCCTTGTCCCGCATCCGCTTGAGCACGTCGCGCGCGCCCAGCGAATAGGTGTAGGGCATCGGCTGCCCGGAGTTCTTGAAGCAGAAGCTGACGAACGCCGCGCACCACTCGGCCGGCGGATCGATGATGCCGTTGAGGTACTTCGCAACATGCGGCCCCTTGTTGTTGCCGCCCACCTCGCCATGCCCCGCCTCGAGTTCGGCGATCGCCGCCTTCAGCGCCCCGCGCGCCGTGGCGCTGCCGCCCGGTGCCAACGGCCCACTGGCCGGCGGCAAGCTGATCGTCGTGCCTCCGAGGTGCGCCTCGATGGCCGCGAGCGTCACCGGTCCCACCACCCCATCCACCACCAGCGGCCGCCCCACCGCATCGACACCCTGCATCTGGAACGCCCGCACGGCCTTCCAGACCTCATTGTCGAACGTCGAGGTCTCAACCCCGAAATAGTATCCAAGCGCCTTGAGGTTCCTTGCGAGGTCCCTGACCTTGCTTCCCGTCGCGCCCTTGCTCAGCATCCATTCCTCCGCAACTTGATGTGCCAATGTTATCGGCTGCGGAAAGCGCGGGGATAAACTTGGGAACATTGCTTATGGGGAGGTTCGT
The DNA here is from genome assembly GCF_028290645.1 of Devosia sp. Taxonomy (GTDB): domain Bacteria; phylum Pseudomonadota; class Alphaproteobacteria; order Rhizobiales; family Devosiaceae; genus Devosia_A. The sequence goes on from NZ_JAQGJL010000063.1 coordinate 1,184, forward strand.
TTCCCGGACGAACTATGCCGCCCGCCGCAACGCGAACGTCCGGCCGCCGTCGGTGCTGTTCACGTCGCCATAGCGCACATAAGCGCGCAGCGTCTGCGCGATATCGCGCTCGACCTTCTTGCCCTGCCGAAACCGCGCGGCGACATCGGCGGCACTGAGCGGACCCGGCGCCGCGGCCAGCACCGCGTAGATCGCGCTGGTCCGGCGCCGCTCCTCGGTGGGAAAGCTCGGCTTGCCCTTTTCCTCGGGCGCCGCCAGCTGCAACCCGCCCCGCTCCGCCCTCTGCGTCGCCGTGCCGAACCGCGGAATCTGGTGCTCGGGCCGCAACCACCGCACCCGCCCCCGCGCCTCCTCCTCCGCCCGCTCCCGGTTCAGCGCCACGAGCCGCTCGAGCACCTCCGCCTCGCCCAGCCCAGCCGGCCAGCCATAGGCCCGGAACACCGCCGCATCGAGCTCGTCGTGATAGTCCCTGAGCACCAGCACCAGCCCATCCGCCTTCACCACCTCCTCGCGCTCCGTCAACTCCCCGCCCGCCCGCAGCTTCTCGAGCACATTGTACATTTCGGTCAGCGTCACATCCGGATGCGCCGCCTGCACCGCCTTGCGATGCGCATCAAGCTTCTCGGCGATGTCCGCGATTTCGGCTTTGAGGAGTTCGTCGGGGTCGGGGAAGGGAAAGGGGTCGAACGTCCGGGACTTGGAATAGCGCGGGTCATTGCCGACACCGAGCCAACCACCTGCGCGGAGCGCCCAAGTAGTGTGGATGCGGGAGGAGAGTACGCCGAGATGAAAGGCGTCGTCACTACCAACCGCCACCACCATGTGGTCTGGTGTGAACTCAGTGCTGAGAAACTGAAAGATCCGATGCTTCGCCGTCTCGGTAGTCCCTATGAACCTGGCAATGGCGACTCTGAAACTCCGTATCTCGGGCCGCTGACGCCCAAATAGCCACCATTGCCTGCGAAATGCGCGGTCACTGTTGACCTCACGCTCCGGTTTCACTGACCACAAGAGATGCTCGTAGATGTGTGGGAACGTCGCCCTGATGTCCTCCAGCTCCAGCCCGAACATGTCCACCACGTAGCGTTCACTCGCTCGCCGCACCAAGTCTCCACCGTTGAGAAATGGCCTGATAACTGAGTTGGCGTCGGGTCCATCCAGGTCGATCAAGCGTTTTGCATCGGACGCAGAAAGGACAAATCCGCGCCCGGCCAGCATCATCCCATTGGATGACATGCCAACGTTGGCCCTCAGTGACCTAGCCTTCGTTAGGTCGGACCCAATGGTCAGATCGGCATTTATCATCCCCCGGTGCTCTTCTAGTTCAACCCTCGGCTCCTCCGTATCTAGACTTGCGACGCGCGTCACCTTGAGCAAGCTGCCGGTATCGCTCCCTGATCGGGCTACAGTCATGGCGATGCGGACAGCGGCCGCTTCGGGGCCTGCCTTGGTCCAAGGATGATCCGCCACCGCAAAGGTAAGCGATACCGGCCGCGTTCCGGCCATGTGCCGCTCCACTACCCGCCGGTTGAAGACCTGCGTGATGGAATTCGTGGTGACAAAGCCAAAGCGACGAAGCGCGGAGTTCTTCGCGGTGAGCAACTCGGCCGCCCTGTCCCACCAGTACATCACGAAGTCGGCGCTCTTGTTGACCTTCGGGTTGGCCTTCCAGAGCGCCTGCAGATAGGCCTCCCCAAATGCCTCCCGCATCGGCTGTCCCTTCCCAAGGAACGGCGGGTTCCCTACCACGAAATCCGCCATCGGCCAGTCCGGCCGACGCGGGTTCGGATAGGTCTCCCTCCCTTCCACCACCACCGGCGCCGGATACCCGTCCCACGCCAGCACCGCGTCCCTGCACTCGATATTGTGGAACGCCCTGAGGATCGGCTCCTCGGGATGCCCCTTGTTCGAGCGATAGTGGATTTGCAGGAACCCGATCCACAGTACCAGCTCGGCGATCGCCGCCGCCCGCGGGTTCACCTCGATCCCGAGGAACTGATGCGGGTCCACCCGGTGCCGGTCCAGCGCCAGCGCCTCCTGCCCGCCCAGTGCCGACAGCGCCTCGAGCATCTCGTCCTCGAGCTGCTTGATCTTGTCGAGTGCCACATAGAGGAAATTGCCTGTCCCGCAGGCCGGGTCCAGCACGCTGATCCTGCACAGCTGATCATGGAACTCGCGCACCGCCGCAATGGCTGCCCGATTCTGCCCGTCGGCCAGCAGCTTCTCCACCGTCACGCTGACCTGCGACCAGTCGGTCCTGAGCGGCTCCATGATCGTCGGCAGCACCAGCCGCTCGACATACGCCCGCGGCGTGTAATGCGCCCCGAGCTTCGAGCGCTCCCGCGCGTCCAGCGCCCCCTCGAGCAGCGAGCCGAAGATCGCCGGCTCGACGTTCCGCCAGTCCTTGCCCGCAGCAACCAGCAGCTCACCGATCTCCTCCCGGTTGAGCGGCAGCACCTCGGGATTGCGGAAGAACTCGCCGTTGAACCGCTTGACCTTGGCCTCGAGCGCATAGGCCCACTCGCCCGCATTCATCGCCGCCCAGAGCTGGCTGACCATCGGCCCGAACTTTTCCGGGTCCGTCCGGCACTTTTCGAGCACCCCCTTGAACCCGTCCTTGGGCAGCAGCTCGACGTCCTCGGCGAACATCGTGAACAGGCACCGCATCAGGAACTGCGCCACCTGGTCCGCGCCATAGCCGCGCCGCTCCAGCGATTTCGAGACCTCGGCCAGCCGCTCCGCCACTTCGCGTGTCGCCTTGGCTGCCTTCCTTGTCGGATCGAGCGCCGCCGGATCGCTCCAGATCAGCTTTAGCTGCTCGCGCACCTCACGCTTGCGCAGGTCCTCGAGGTAAATCCGGAACCCCTGCCGGTCCGGAAACTGCGTGTAGTCCCGGCCTTTGCCGTTGAAATCGGCATAGATCTCGAACGCATGCCCGACATCGCAGACGATGATGAAAGGCGGCCAGTCGTGGTCCGCCGGCAGCATCAGCGCATATTCCTCGGCCTGCCGTCGGGCGTTGCGCATCAGGATGTCCCAGTTGCGCTCGATACCCCGCCGTCCGGCATCCTTCTGCGCACTCGCCTCGAACATCTCCTCCTGCCCGGCGATCGCCTTGTCCCCGCCCTTCCAGCGGCTCTGCTTGGCTTCGAGGATGAAGCAGTTCTTCTTGTAGAGATCGATCCGCTTGTGCGCGCTGCGCTCGCCGCCCTCGCGCCGGATCACCGCCCGCTCGAACACATAGTCGTTGTGCTCGTGCGCCGCCGACGCCGGGTCGGGCCGCGCCACCTCCAGCACGTCGCAGAGTTCCGAGAGGAACAGCGCATAGTTCGCGCGCTCCGCCCCGCCCTCCTTGCCCTGCCAGCGAGCGATGAACGCCTCGATACGCCCAGACAACCCCGGTCCCCCCGGGCGCGAATCGTCGGCAGGGCACCGCCATAAACAATCCGGAGCACTACCTGCGAGCTTCTACTTACCCATCCCCGCCACACCCCGGCCGCAATTTGCGCCCCACTCTACTTTGCACCGCAAACCAGAGTCCGACCCATGACCGATCTGGACAAGGCCCTCGCCGATATCGATGAGATCAAGAGCCGCCTTGCCCAGTCGAGCCCATTCCTCGGTCTCGGCCCCGCCGCCCTCGCCGCCAGCGGCGCCCTCGCCTTCGGTGTCGCGGCCGTCCAGTCGCTGATCCCCGGCGCGACCGAGCCCCTGCCCTATTTCGTCGGCTGGGTGGCGACTGCCATCGTCGCCGTCGCCCTCATCGGCGCCGAGATGCTGCGCCGCTCGCGCCGCCATCATGCCGGGCTCGCGGACCATATGATCCGCGAGGCCGTGCTGAACTTCGTTCCCGCCGGCGTCGCCGGCGCCGCCCTCCTGGTGTTCTTCGCGCGTTCGGCGCCCGATGAACTGTGGCTGGTCCCGGGCCTGTGGCTGATCCTCGTCAGCCTCGGCATCTTCGCCGCCACGCGCTCCCTGCCCCGCGCCATCGCGCTGGCCGGCGCGTGGTACCTGTTCGCGGGGGTCACCGTCCTGCTCCTCGCCGCGGCCGACCACGCCCACTCCCCCTGGCACATGGGCCTGCCCTTCGCCGTCGGCCAGTTGCTGGTCGCCGCGATCGTCTACCGCGCCCCGGAGGCCGCCCATGCCCGCTGAATCCGGCGCTCCCTTCGCCTATGAGGGGCTCGACCGCATCATCCATGAGAAGGCTCGCCTCGGCATCCTCACCTCGCTGGTCAGCCGCCCCGACGGCCTCGCCTTCAACGACCTGCTGCGCCTCTGCGCCCTCACCCAGGGCAATCTCAGCCGCCATCTCGCCGTGCTGCACGAGGCCGGCCTCGTCGATATCCGCAAGGGCTATGCCGGCAACCGCCCCCTCACCGAAATCCGCCTTACCCCCGCCGGTCGCCAGCGCTTCCTCGACTACCTGAACGTCCTCGAACGCGTCGTCCGCGACGCCTCCGCCCGCGCCGAAACCACCCAACAGGAACCCAACCTCAAGCCCCGCCCAGCCTGACGCCGGATCCTCCCCCGCAACGCGGGGGAAGGGGACCATTCGAAGCATGGTGGAGGGGGCAAGGGAGCCCCTACCCCACCGCACTCTTCGCAGCAGTCCCCCATTCACCATTCGCCATTCCCCCTTCGCCACCGAGGTTTACAATGCAAACCAATCCCCCTCACAAACTCCACGTCGCCATCATCATGGACGGCAATGGCCGCTGGGCCGAAGCCCGCGGCCTGCCTCGTCCCATCGGCCACCAGGCAGGCGCCGACGCCGTCCGTGCCATCGTGCGCTCGGCCATCGAGAACGACGTCGGCGCCCTCACCCTCTACGCCTTCTCGACCTACAACTGGCGCCGCTCCGACGCCGAAGTCGCCGGCCTCATGGCCCTGCTCCGCCATTTCCTCCTCGTTGAAGCCCGCCAGCTCCGCGATACCAACGTCCGCATCAGCATCCTCGGCCGCCGCGACCGGCTGCCGCTCGGCCTCGTCAAGGCCATCGCCACCGCCGAGCGCACCACCGCCGCTTGCAGCGGCCTCCATCTGCGCATCGCCATCGACTACTCGGCTCGCGAAGCCATCCTCGCCGCCGCGGCAGCGGGCCTCACGCCCGAGGCGCTGGCTGCCCAGCTCGGCACCGAGGACGTCGATTTACTCATCCGCACCGGCGGCGACCGGCGCCTCTCCGACTTCCTGCTCTGGGAATGCGCCTATGCCGAACTGCTCTTCACCGAGGTCAAATGGCCCGATTTCGGCCCGCCCCAGTTCGAAGCCGCCCTCGCCGACTACGCCCGCCGCACCCGCAGCTTCGGCGGCGTGGCCGATGCCGCCTGACCCGGGCGGCTACCGCGGCAGCGCCCGCCAGCCTACCCAGCACAGCAGCGCCCAGGCCCCGCCGAGCGCCCAGCCGGCGATGACGTCGGTGGGGTAGTGGACGCCTAGATAGATGCGGCTGATGCCGACGATGACCGCCAGCACGATCGAAAGCGCGATGAAATACACTTTCAGCGCCGGGCGCTGGATGGAATCGGCCAATAGCGCTCCCAGCGTCAGGAACACCACGGCCGAGAGTGTCGCGTGGCCGCTTGGAAAGCTCGCCGTGAACACCGTTGCGGCGGCCCCGAGGTCTGGCCGCGGCCGATTGAACAGGATCTTGAGCCCGGTCGAGAGCGCCGTCCCGCTCA
>NZ_JAQGJL010000221.1 GCF_028290645.1 Devosia sp.
AAAACAGCGACGCGGCCTTTCGGTATGCGACGCACTTGCCGGTCGCATCGACACTGCGCTGATGCCACAGGTACGTCAGGTGCTGCGCAGGGTGACGGTGGGCCACGACCGCTTGCTGCTGAGCTTCTCGATGGGCGGTCTACCCACTGTTCTTGCATCGCGCACGCGACAACTCTATGGCCGACGAATGAGCCCGAAGGCGGCAATGGATGAGCTTCGATCAGGCAGCACAGGCCGCTCATGAGCGCGGCCTCAAGAGCTGCTACGCCAGTTCGGCGCCAGAGACGTCCAGACGCTAGCGTAACGATCGCCTTCATCATCGGCCAGATTATATAGCCTCAGTCGAGGTTAGGGCATGGGTAATACTGTCCGGACTTCAAACACTACACGGGGCGGCTGAGGCGCAGGAAGGAGATCTTGGCTAATAGTCCATGCCGCCCATCCCGCCACCGCCCATCGCAGGCGCCGGATCCTTCGGCAATTCGGCGATCATCGCCTCAGTAGTGATGAGCAGGCCTGCGACCGAGGCCGCGTCTTGCAGCGCACTGCGCACAACCTTGACCGGATCGATGATGCCCATAATGATCATGTCGCCGAACTCACCGGTCTGAGCGTCATAGCCATAGGTGTCGGACTTGTTCTCCAGGATTTTCCCGACAATGACCGAGCCTTCGGCTCCTGAGTTCTGGACGATCTGGCGGATCGGTTCCTGCAGCGCGCGGCGCACGATGCCGATGCCGGCCTGCTGGTCGGGGTTCGCACCCTTGACGGTGAGCGAGGCCGAAGCGCGCAGCAGCGCGACGCCACCACCGGCAACGATGCCCTCTTCAACCGCGGCGCGGGTGGCGTTCAGCGCGTCGTCGACGCGGTCCTTGCGCTCATTCACCTCGACTTCGGTCGAACCGCCGACGTTGATCACCGCAACACCGCCGGCGAGCTTGGCCAGGCGTTCCTGCAGCTTCTTCTTGTCGTAGTCCGAAGTGGTGTCTTCGATCTGCGATTTGATCTGGGCGATGCGGCCTTCGATGTCCGCTTTCTTGCCCGCCCCATTGACAATCGTGGTGTTCTCTTTGGTGATCTCGACCTTCTTGGCAGTGCCGAGCATGTCCATCGTCACATTCTCGAGCTTGATGCCGAGATCTTCCGAGATCACCTGGCCGCCGGTGAGGACGGCGATGTCCTCGAGCGTGGCCTTGCGGCGATCGCCGAACCCCGGCGCCTTGACGGCCGCGACCTGGAGGCCGCCCCGCAGGCGGTTGACGACGAGCGTGGCCAGGGCCTCGCCCTCGATGTCCTCGGCAACGATCAGCAGCGGACGCTGGCTCTGCACTACGGCTTCGAGGATCGGCAGCAGTGCCTGGAGGTTGGAGAGCTTCTTTTCGTGCAGCAGGATCACGGGGTCCTCCAGAACCGCCACCATCTTCTCGGCATTGGTGACGAAATAGGGACTAAGATACCCACGGTCGAACTGCATAGGTGCGCCGACCGAGCAGGAACGCGTCGACGTCCTGCATCATCGCGCCGAAGTTCTTCCCGATGTCGTCGAGAAGGGTAGTGTCCACCCCCCGTGAGTGAATCCGCCATCGCGATCCTCGTCCTCCCCACCAGGGGCCTGACCGCGCACATGCAATCGAGCGCGCCACGCCTGTCACTCAGTGGGCAGCCTACGAGACGGCCCGGGAATACCCGGAAGGCATCTGCGGCCAGATAGCGGAGTTGCCGGCGCAAACCATCGAACACGTACGCCTCAAGGCTCGGGCGCTCGAGTGGCTCGGTTTCGTTGAAGGCGAACCGCGCGAAACTGACAACCGGCTGGCTTACCAGCTGGTGCGTGCCCTGCTTGATGGGGTGCCGTCATGACAGCCACGGGCAAGAAGGCTCGTCGCGACAGGGATTCGGTGCGGGAACAGTTCATTGCGATCCTCCATCGCCTGTCGCCGAAACAAATGGATCAGGTTCGCCGCATTGGCGAACGCCTCACGGAGCACGAACGGCAATGCAAGGCGGGGCTGAACCCTCCGGAGCCGCCTTTGACGACATCCGCGGTGAAGGGCGATGAACGCGCCGTTTCTCCGCCCTCGCGGCTGCCCGGTCGGTGTCTGTCCCGTCACGCGGCGCCAAGCGATTGAAGCTCGCATTGAACAGCTGCAAGACGCTACCCTCGCTTTGATTGCCGCGCTCGACGAGATGGAAGATGACCCTGACCTCGAGGACGGGGCCGACGACGTGCCCAGCATCGGCGTCACCCATGCCGGTGGCACCGACCTCGAGCTCGAGGAGGAATTCGAATGCTGACCATGATGGATCCAGCCGACGTGACGAAGATGATCATCGACGCCGCGTACCAGCACGGCCGCCAGACTGCCGAGGTACTGCACATGTGCTTCCCAGCGGTGTGCAGCATCGATGCTGTGGAGCCCGCCCGCGACCGGATGATCGAGGCAGTGGCGCTCCCCTATCTCAGCACGCCGCATTTCTCGTCGACTTTGCTCATGGGCATCAAGGCATCGGCGTTCTGTGGCTTCGAGGAGTGCTGGGGGGAGCTGATGGCCACCGCCGGCGACGCCGACATTCCGGCAGGGGATCAAGCGGCGCTGGAAGCCCTCGATTGGCCATGGTGCACGCCCCTTGAGGGGACCTACGAGCGTCTGAGTTTCCAGCGGCAAACCCCCTTTTTCAGCGGCCCGGCGTTGGTCGGGTAGCTGGGGTTGCCGCCGCCCCTACGCCTCATCCATCTGCCGGATCCATCTGGTGCAAAAAGCCGCCGATGAGCATTAGGTCTCCGCATCCCTGTTCAGTAGATGGGGAGGAGCGGCGAGGCTCATCGCGCATGGCGTGCGGAGCTTCGCCGCCTTTCCTCAGGTAGCGCGGCAGGCCGCGACCGGAGCCGCGGTCCGGACCGTATCGAGGCCCGCGTTAATTACTGCGGCGCGTAATCTTCGTTGACGCAAGCAGCGGGACCGCCTCGCACGCTGCAGGAGAACTTGCCTCTGATGCTCCCGCCACGCGGTCCTGTGGTTGTAGTCTCGGGACAGGTGTTGTCGTTCGTAACATCACCACCAAGGGCCAGGCACTCCCCAACGGTCAGTTCCACCACCCCAATTGAACCGTCGATGAAGCCGGCATCTGACCCGGGCTGTACGGCGGCCCCCTCAGGTAGCTGGATAATGATTGCCGGCGACTGTTGCGCAAGCACCTCCGAGCTGATCAGCAGTCCGCACGAAGTCGAAAGAAGGACAAGCAGAATTGCACTTCGCAACATAGTATTCCTCCATCTGTTGTCGTTGTGGGTCGCTGGTCGTTCTATGTCGCTTCCACAATTATCCCAGCGGATAGGCAAAATAAAGCCAGAAATACTGTCGTAATATTTCGCCGAGTCGATCGACGCCCCTACTTCCATCCCGAGCCTCGATCCCGCTCGCCTGCGTGATGACGTCTGAGGGAGGTAACGGGGGTGTTCGAGGGATTTGGCAGATGACGTCACGCGGGGACGCGGCGCGGCGATGCCATCAAGAGACGCTGCGGAAGAGCGCGAACCGGGCGGCAAGAGCGGAGGAACCTGAGCCACCACATCGGGGGCGGCGTTCCTATTCAATCTACCGATCCTGTTAAAGGAGGCAGAGGCTCACGATCAGCGCCGATCCGAGCATCACTATCACCAGGTCGGATGCGCGGATCCAGTTCATGGCGATGTATCGAACCGTTGGCATCAAACACGTCCTATTGAGCGATAGAGGTGGCGGCACGTAGTGGCCGTCAATGTCAGTGATCCTGCTTGATCGCTCTCGTCCGCGTATCTAGCTCGATTGCCAAAAATCAGGAGAACTTGTCGCACCATGGCCGTGGGCGCACACGCAAGACGTAGCGCTGGCCCGCTCACGGCGGCTTTGTTCGCGTTCCAAACATTTGCGACCTTTGTCGAGTCGTCAGGTGGTAAGTGCACGAGGCTTAAGTGCCCCGCTCGCCCCCAAAGTGGCGGGGCGAGCGGACGCTGCAAGGTGGCTTGTGGCGTCCGCTCCCTGCGAGGCAGTTCAATGGAAACCATGACAGCCGCCAGTAATTTGCTGCAGATTGCCGCAAAGGCTGGGTGACCGCGGGAGGGGATTCTGCCATCGCAGATGCCTCCCACCGGTGGCGAACTGCCCGGTCTCCTTCGTGGATGCCGGGCCTTTGTCGTTTCAGTCACGGTGGGTCAGACACAATATCACAGGGCCGTGATCGTTGAGCGCGCAGTCGATTTCCCAATGTGCATGGTCTTCCTTCTGGCAATGATGTGGCAAGGCCGCCACATAGTGAACACAGAAATGCAATGACTGTGGTGAGAATCTGGACTCTGCGAAACTCCGGCGCATTATTACCCCAAGCGAACAAGGGGACTCCGATGCGGATTCTGATTATTGCCACTATGGCTGCAACACTGATGGCAGGGACGGCCGGCGCCGCTGACCTGGTGCTCGACGAAGGTGTCGCCCCGGTGTATTCCTCGCCCACGTACGACTGGAACGGGTTTTACGTTGGTATCAACGGTGGATACGGGGGCGGCGTGTTCAAGCACCCGCTTCAGCTCATCGGACCCGAATCCCAGGGAGAGGTAGCGCCTGCTCTCGTTCCGCCAGGCCCCGGCGAAATCATCCTTGCTACTGGATCGGCCGATGTGACTGCCGGGGGTTTCGTGGGTGGCGTCCAGGTTGGCTACAACTGG
>NZ_JAQGJL010000260.1 GCF_028290645.1 Devosia sp.
CCGAGGCGGAGGGCCCCCTCCCGGCCTCCCCCATGAAGGGGGAGGTGCAGAGTCGAGTTTGGGCTGGATGGTGCCTCACGCACCGGCGGGGCACCCTCCCCTTTATGGGGAGGGGTGGGGAGGGGCCGTCTGCTTCGGTTCTTTCACCTCAGCAGCGAGGCTGTGGACCCCCACCCTTGATCCCTCCCCGCAAGGGGGAGGGAGATGACTAAGGACTCGGTGTGCACCACCTCAAGAAAAAAAGCCCTGATCGCTCGGGTCTTTCGTATGTGGCTGCCACACACTCGGTGTCATCCCTGCGGAAGCAGGGACCCAACTCTCCACTGGCGCGGGATGATGGATGGGTCCCAGCTTTCGCTGGGATGACATCGCGTTTGGGGAGCGTTTCGGGGTTGAGCAGGTTGCTGTGGGGGCTCGGGTTTCGTGCCGTGTCGAGGCGGAGGGCCCCCTCCCGGCCTCCCCCATGAAGGGGGAGGTGTAAGCCGGTGGGTTGGCGAGATGGTGCCACGTACTCGATGCGGCACCCTCCCCTTTGTGGGGAGGGGTGGGGAGGGGCCGTCTGCTTCGGTTCTTTCACCTTGGGCAGCGAGCTGTGGACCCCCACCCTTGCTCCCTCCCCGCAGGGGGGAGGGAGACGACTGAGGCGTTCGTCACCACAAAGAAAATAGGCCCGGATTGCTCCGGGCCTTTCGTATTTTCGCTCTCGAAGCGCTTATTCGGCGGCTTCGGTTTCGGCGATTTCCTTGCCGGTCGCCTGGTCGACGATCTTCATCGACAGGCGGACCTTGCCGCGCTCGTCGAAGCCCAAAAGCTTGACCCAGACCTTGTCGCCTTCCTTGACGACGTCGGTGGTCTTGCCGACGCGCTGGGTGGCGAGCTGGCTGATGTGGACGAGGCCGTCCTTGGCGCCGAAGAAGTTGACGAAGGCGCCGAAATCGGCGGTCTTGACCACGGTGCCCTGGTAGATCTGGCCCACTTCCGGCTCGTCCGTGATGCCCTTGATCCACTTGATCGCGGCATCGATCGAGGCGCCGTCCGAGGACGAGACCTTGACGGTGCCGTCGTCGGAGATGTCGATCTTGGCGCCGGTCTTTTCGACGATCTCGCGGATCACCTTGCCGCCCGTGCCGATCACTTCGCGGATCTTGTCGGTCGGGATGTGGATGGTCTCGATGCGGGGCGCGAACTCGCCCACCGAGTCACGCGAGGCGGTGATGGCCTTGGCCATCTCGCCCAGGATGTGCTCGCGGCCGCCCTTGGCCTGGCCGAGCGCCACCTGCATGATCTCCTCGGTGATGCCGGCGATCTTGATGTCCATCTGCAGCGAGGTGATGCCGTCGGCAGTGCCCGCCACCTTGAAGTCCATGTCGCCCAGGTGATCCTCGTCGCCGAGGATGTCGGAGAGCACGGCGAAGCGCTCGCCTTCGAGGATGAGGCCCATGGCGATACCGGCCACCGGCTTCTTCAGCGGGACGCCCGCATCCATCAGCGCCAGCGAGGTGCCGCAGACGGTCGCCATCGAGGACGAGCCGTTCGACTCGGTGATCTCGGAGACGACGCGGATGGTGTAGGGGAAGTCTTCGGCCTTGGGGCGCATCGGGTTGATGGCGCGCCAGGCGAGCTTGCCGTGGCCGATTTCGCGGCGGCCGGGCGAGCCCATGCGGCCCGCTTCACCGACCGAGTACGGCGGGAAGTTGTAGTGCAGCATGAAGTTCACCTTCTGGGTGCCTTCGAGGCTGTCCACATACTGCTCGTCGTCGCCGGTGCCGAGGGTGGCAACGACGAGGGCCTGGGTTTCACCGCGGGTGAAGATGGCCGAGCCGTGGGTACGCGGCAGCACGCCGACTTCCGCCGAGATCGGGCGGACCGTCACGAGGTCGCGGCCGTCGATGCGGGTTTTGGTGTCGAGGATGTTCCAGCGCACGATCTTGGCCTGGAGGTTATGGACGACTTCGCCCAGGTCCTCGGCCGAGACGGTGCCGGCTTCGATGGCGGGAGCGAAGGCTTCCTTCACCTTGGCCTTGGCGGCATCGACCGCGGCGTAGCGCTGCGCCTTGTCGGTGATCTTGTAGGCGGCGCGGAGGTCCGCCTCGGCGACGGCCAGCACTTCTGCCTCGAGCGCCGAGTAGTCCGGCGCGGTGAAGTCGCGCGGCTCCTTGGCGGCCAGTTCGGCGAGCTTGATGATCGCGTCGATGACCTTCTTGGAGGCCTCGTGACCGAACATCACGGCGCCCAGCATGATTTCCTCGGACAGCTCCTGGGCTTCCGATTCGACCATCAGGACGGCGTCCTGGGTGCCGGCCATGACCAGGTCGAGCTTTGATTCAGCGCGACGGTCGACGGCGAGGTTGAGCACGTACTGGCCATCGATATAGCCGACGCGGGCGGCGCCGATCGGGCCCATGAACGGCACCCCCGAGATGGTCAGCGCGGCAGAGGCGGCGACCATGGCGAGGACGTCCGGGTTGTTCTCCATGTCATGCTGGAGAACGGTGACGACCACCTGGGTCTCGTTCTTGTAGCCATCGGGGAACAGCGGGCGGATCGGGCGGTCGATCAGGCGCGAGGTCAGCGTCTCGTTTTCCGTCGGACGGCCTTCGCGCTTGAAGTAGCCGCCCGGGATCTTGCCGGCGGCGAAGTATTTTTCCTGGTAGTTGACGGTCAGGGGGAAGAAGTCCTGGCCGGGCTTGGCGGACTTGGCCGAGACCACGGTGGCGAGGAGCACAGTCTCGCCGAGGGTGGCGAGCACGGCGCCGTCAGCCTGGCGGGCGATCTTGCCGGTCTCGAGGGTAAGGGGCTGTCCGCCCCAGTTCAGTTCGACTTTGTGGTGGTCGAAATTGATGGGCATATCGATGTCTTTCCATTCTGCCGGAATGAGCGGGAACGCGGGGGCGTAGCCACCCCGCGAACTCATCCGGTGTGCCAGCCCCTCCAGCACCCCATGTGCTCGGACGGACCCAAAATCGGCACGGTTCCGCGCTGACACCCACCGGTCTGGGTGGGGCGGAACATGGACAAGACGATGAGCCGCTCATGTCTCGGGGGGAGAGGCACCTGCTGGCGCCGTGAGCGGCCGATGATCTCGCCATGCTCCGCGTAGTTCGTCAGCCTACGCTACTAACCGGCGTTTCTGCCGGGATTGGACCACGAGGCGTACCTCGTGGGTCCGGAGTCGTAATTCAAGCCTTGCCTTAGCGGCGCAGGCCCAGGCGCTCGATCAACGCCTTGTAGCGCGCTTCGTCGGACTTCTTGACGTAGTCGAGGAGCCGGCGGCGCGTCGAAACCATCTTCAGCAGGCCGCGGCGGGAATGGTTGTCCTTGCCGTGCAGCTTGAAGTGTTCGGTGAGGTTGGCGATGCGTTCGGAGAGGATCGCGACCTGGACTTCCGGCGAGCCGGTATCGTCCTTCTTGGTGGCGTAGTCCTTGATGAGCGCAGTCTTCCGCTCTGCGGTAATCGACATCGGAAAGGTCCTTTCTATAGAGGATCATCGGGACGCTGCCGCCCGGGATGTCGTCCAGGCGGAGCCATGAATAAGCGCCGGCTGGGCCGGAACTCGCGCGCTCTATAGGGGAAAGGGGGGACGAATGCCAGCTATTTGTCTAAGGGACTTGCCGTGGTCCGCGATCGAGCCGCAAGCTCTGGCGGATCTTTTCGGTCACGCTCCGGATTCGCTTTCGCTCCTGCCGTTCAGCGTGTCGGACGGATCGAGCGAGGCCAACGGGATGGTGAAGCGCCACTCGATGCCGCGCTCGTGCACCTCGCGCTTGACCTCGGCGCCAAGCGAGCGACCGACCATGTTCTCGAGCACTGTGGTGCCGAAACCGCGGCGCGGGGTGACGGCGCCGGGGGCGCTGCCGCTTTCATGCCAGACGAAGGCGACGGCCTCGCCGACGCGCTGCCAGGTGACCCGGAGCCGGCCGCCTTCCCTGGCAAAGGCCCCATATTTCACGGCATTGGTGGCGAGCTCGTGCGCCGCCATGCCGAGGATCTGCGCCGCCTGGGCGTTGAGCCGGAGCGGCGGACCTTCGACGATGACGCTCTCGCCGTCGATCGGGCAGAACGGGTCGATCTGGCTGACCAGCAACTCCTTGAGGTCCACACCGGCGACCCCGTGGGCGAGCAGCAGGTCGGTCGAGCGGGCAAGCCCGAAGATGCGTTTTTCGAAGCTGGAGACGAATTCGGGGACGGTGTCGGCGCCGCGGGCAGTCTGCTTGGCCATGGCGGCAATGACGGTCATCTGGTTCTTGCTCCGATGCGCCAGCTCGCGCATGAGGAAGCGCACCTCGGTTTCGGCGGCCTGGCGGCGGCGCGACGCATCGCCGAGCGCGCTCGAGACGGTCTCGATTTCGGCGATCGGGAAACTGCGCGCCTCGACCGGCTGGCCGGCGCCGAGGCGCTTGGCGTCGGCTTCGAGGCCATGCACCGAGCGCCCGATCTGGAGACTGACGCCGTAGACGACGAGCACCACCAGCGCAGCGAGCAGCACGCCGCCGGCGAGCAGCGACCAGAACGCGTCGGCAAGCGGCTGGGCGACGACGTCGCGATCGGCCCAGGCGACGAGCGTCCAGCCGGTGAGCAGGGATTGCTGGGCGACGACCAGATATTCAATGCCGTCCGAGGCAATGGCGCGCCAGCCGGGAGTGGAGCCGAGTGCGTTGACGGGGGCGAGGTTGAAGGCGTCGCCGGTGTTGCCGCCTTCGCCCGAGGCCGCGATGATGACGCCCTTGCGGTCGACCAGCGCCACGTGCCAGCCGTCCGGCATGCGGCTCGCGAGCAACGCCATCGACAGCTGGCTCGCGGTCCGGCTGAAGCCGAGGATGATCGGCTCATGGGCGGGCGGGAAGATCGGCTGCAGGATGTTGACCACCCATTGCTGCGAGATGCGGCCGAACACCGCGTCGGACACGGCGACCTCGCGGGTGTCGAAGGCCTGCTTGGCGGTCGCGACGTCGCCGATGGGCGTGCTGTGCTGCTCGGACAGGGGGACGCGGGTGGAGAGGTCCGAGGTGTAGTCGGAGTGGATGAGATAGACGTAGGAGCCGCTTTCGGACAGCGCCTCGCTCACCCGGCCATGGAAGGTCGCATAGTCGGCCGGGTCCAGTGGCGGGGTGGTCGCGAGTACCCGCAGGGTGGTGATGTTGGCGTTGATTTCGCGGTCGACCGCCTGGACGATCGAGCGGGCATTGCCGGTGATCAGGGTTTCGACGACGCGCTCCTGCGCCTCGTTGTTGCGTTGCAGCAGAATGGCGGAAAAGACGAAGGCCGGGACCAGCGCGACCAGCGCCAAGACGAACAGATACACCGCGATCGGCCGGGCGGAGCGGACGCGGCGATGCAATGGTACAGCACTTTCGGCCGGGCTGGACCCGTCAGCCATGTAACACCCCGGCAGACATGAACCCCCGGCCCCAAGGAAAACTACAGCGTGGGTGAACGCCGGACTGGGACTTAAGTTCCAGTGCCATCGGGCGAGAATCTTCAGCCCAAGAGGACGCGCTGGGGCTTGAACTGGCCGGCTTCGACGCGGCCGAGCGCCACCGCGACGCCGGCGGTGCTTGCCCAGGCGCTATCGAGCGCGACGGGGGCGGAGGCGCCGCCAAGCAGCACCGGGTTGCCGTGGCGGACGGCGCTAAGCTGTTCCGGCGTCAGGCGAATTTCGGGCAGCAGGACGAGGCCCGCGGCGACGGGCAGGAGCAGGGAATCGCGGTCGGCGGCGGCTTCCAGGGCCTCGAAGGTGACGGCGCGGGCCTCGGTGAAGGGGCCGACGGCGGCGCGGTGGAGTTTTACGACGTGCCCGCGGGTGCCGAGGTGGCGGGCGAGGTCGCGGGCGAGGGCGCGGACATAGGTGCCCTTCTCGCAGGTCATCTCGAGATGGCTGATTTCTTCAGTGTGTTCAATGAGTTGCAGGGACTCGACATAGATCGGGCGGGGCTGAAGCTCGACCATTTCGCCGGCGCGGGCGAGGTCGTAGGCGCGTTCACCGTCGACCTTGATGGCGGAGAAGGCGGGCGGGGTCTGCATGATCGCGCCGGTAAAGGTCACGAGAGCTGCCCTGATTTCGTCGCCACCTGGCCGCACAGATGAACGCTCGCTGACAATTCCTTCAGCATCGTCGGTGGTGGTCTCCTCGCCCCACTTGATGGCGAAGCGATAGAGCTTCTTGCCGTCCTGCACCGCGGGAACGGTCTTGGTGGCTTCGCCGAGCGCGATGGGGAGGATGCCGGTGGCGAGCGGATCGAGCGTGCCTGCATGGCCGGCTTTCTTCGCGCCGAACAGCCAGCGGATCTTTGCCACGGCCTGGGTGGAGGTCATGTCGTAGGGCTTGTTGAATATCAACCAGCCTGAAACGTTCCGTTTCATGTTCTTCTCGCTCACGGGCCGCACCGCCCATCGGCTGGCCGCCGAAGGGCTGGCCCTCCGCGGGGGCGGCCGACGGCCGGGGTCCTCGCTGTGCTCGTCCGGACGTCGCGCTTGGTGGATCTGGGTTGGGACAAAGCTTCGGTTCCTGCGCCTCCCTCCCCTACTTCAGGGGGAGGGGTTGAGGGTGGGGTCAGCGGCACCGGTGCCTGGGGACCCCCACCCCTGACCCCTCCCCCTGAACAGGGGGGAGACGACTGAGAGGCCGGCGCTCAGCACCGATGCAACTGCGCTTACTCTTCGTCCTCGTCCTTCAGATCGCGTTGCACGCGGTCGGAGCGGAGGAGGGCGTCGATCTTGCCGAATTCGTCGAAGGTGGTGTCGATGAAGAAGCGCAGTTCGGGGGCGAATTTCAGGTCGAGCTCGGGGGCGACACGACCGCGGATGAAGCGCTGGTGGCGGTTGAGCGCCGCGACGATCTCGTCGGCGCCCTCGCCGCCGAGCGGCATGATGTAGACGCTGGCGAGCTTCAGGTCGTTGCTCATGCGCACTTCGGGCACGGTGATGACCTTGCCTTCGAGCAGCGGATCGTCGATCTCGCCGCGGGCGAACACCCCGGCCAGCGCATGGCGCACCAGTTCGCCGACGCGCAGCATGCGCTGGTTGGGACCGGTGGGCTTGTTGGTTTCGCGTTTCATTGGCCGGAAGTAGGCGCTAAGCGGCGCGGCGTCAACTTTGGCGGGATGTCGAATTCGAGGCTGCTGACACGTCATGACAGGAGGGTTTGGCAGGCTGCTGGCGGTCGACAGGTTGATTTGAGGTGACGGGATGATGGGTGGAGCGTTCAGGCCGATACGATGGCGCATGGGGCCACCCCCACCCTCGGTCCCTCCCCACAAGGGGGAGGGAGGCGATGGAACCGAAGCGGAGGGCCCCCTCCCGGCCTCCCCCATGAAGGGGGAGGTGCAGACACGAGGCTGTGGCGCGACGATGCCACAAGCTGCCAAAGTTTGGCCCTTGCCATCAGGCAATAGCTTATTTAACTAACCGGTAAATTACCAAAGAGGTCTGCATGTACGGCTCGATCCGGATCCGCGGGGCGCGGGAGAACAATCTGAAGAACGTCTCGCTCGATATCCCGAAGCGGAAGATCACGGTGTTTACCGGCGTCTCGGGGTCGGGGAAATCGTCGCTGGTGTTCGGCACCATCGCGGCCGAGAGCCAGCGGCTGATCAACGAGACCTACCCCGCATTCGTCCAGCAGTTCATGCCGCATTACGGCCAGCCGGACGCCGACGAACTCGAGAACATCTCGGCCGCGATCATCGTCGACCAGCAGCGGATCGGCGGCAATTCGCGCTCGACCGTGGCGACGGTGACCGATGCGGCACAGATGTTGCGGGTGCTGTTCTCGCGCATCGCCGAGCCGCGGCTGGGCTCGCCCGGGCTCTATTCCTACAACGATCCGCGCGGCATGTGCCCCGAATGCGAGGGCATCGGGCAGGTGGCCGCGATGGACATGGACGCGGTGCTCGATGAGAGCAAATCGCTCAACCAGGGCGCGCTGCTACCCAAGGATTTCGCCGTCGATAGCTGGTGGTGGGAGATCTACAAGAACTCCGGCCTGTTCGACATGGACAAGCCGATCAACAGGTTCAGCAAGGAGGAGCGCGAGAACCTGCTCCACCTCGACGATGGCCGGAAGATCAAGGTGGGCAAGATCGGGCTGACCTATGAGGGGGTGGTCGCGAAGCTCAAGAAGGGGCTGGGCTCGAAGGACCCCGAGAACCTGCAGCCGCATGTGCGGGTCGAGTACGACAAGATTTTTGCGCGCAAGACCTGCCCCGCCTGCCACGGTGCGCGGCTCAACACGGCGGCGCTCGGGAGCAAAGTGAACGGCGCTAACATAGCTGAATGCTCGGCCATGCAGGTATCCGACCTCGCCCCCTTCGTCCGGAGCATCGATGCCCCCGCCGTCGGACCGATGTTAACAGCGCTCGCATCGCGGCTCGAGAACCTCGTGACCATTGGGCTCGGCTACCTGAGCCTCGATCGGGAGAGCTCGACCCTGTCGGGCGGGGAGAGCCAGCGGGTGAAGATGGTGCGGCACCTCGGCTCGTCGCTGACCGACATCACCTACGTGTTCGACGAGCCCTCGGTGGGCCTCCACCCGCACGACGTGGGCCGGCTCGCCGGGCTGATGCTGCAGCTGCGCGACAAGGGCAACACGGTGCTGATCGTCGAGCATAAGCCGGACATGATCGCCATTGCCGACCACGTGGTGGACATGGGGCCGTTCGCCGGATCGAAGGGCGGCGAGGTGGTCTACGAGGGCGATTTCGACGGGCTGCTGAAATCCGGCACGCTGACCGGCGACCACATCCGGAAATACCAGCCGATCAAGACCGAGCTGCGGAAGCCGAGTGGCGAGCTGCGGATCAAGGGCGCGAAACTCAACAACCTGAAGGATGTTTCGGTGACCATCCCGAGAGGGGTGCTGACTGTGGTGACGGGCGTCGCCGGGGCGGGGAAGAGTTCGCTGATCCAGGGCTCGTTGCCCAGCGCCTATCCGGACGTGGTGATCATCGACCAGAACCTGAACCGCGGTTCGCGGCGTTCGAACACGGCGACCTATACAGGCATCCTCGACAATGTGCGCAAGGTCTTTGCCAAGGCCAACGGGGTTGATGCGGCGCTGTTCTCGGCCAACTCCAAGGGCGCCTGCCCGGACTGCAACGGGCTGGGGGTGACCTATACCGATCTCGCCCATCTCGACCCGATGGTGACCGAGTGCGAGACCTGCGAGGGCAAGCGCTTCACCGACGAGGTGCTGGCCTACCAGCTGCGCGGCCGCTCGATCTCGGATGTCTACGAGATGCCGGTGGGGGAGGCGGCGAGCTTTTTCACCGAGGCGGCGATCGCCAAGATTTTGAAGGGGCTCGAGGATGTAGGGCTCGGCTATTTGACGCTGGGGCAGCCGCTGTCGACGCTGTCGGGCGGCGAGCGGCAGCGATTGAAGCTCGCGGCGGAGCTGGGGCGGAAGGGGCAGATCTACGTGCTCGACGAGCCGACGACAGGGCTCCACATGAACGACGTCGACACGCTGATCGGGCTCTTCGACCGGCTGGTGGACCAGGATTCGACGGTGATCGTCATCGAGCACAATCTCGATGTGATCAGCCGGGCGGACTGGGTGATCGACCTCGGCCCGGGGGCGGGGCACGAGGGCGGGAGCGTGGTGTTCGAGGGGACGCCGACGGGGCTGTTGGGGGCGGAGGGGAGTTTGACGGGGCAGGCGTTGCGGGCGCGGGGGGTGTGACTATTGCTGATCGAGCGTGGGGGTCCCCTCGCTCCGGACGATAGAGCCGAAGCAGACGGCCCCCTCCCGGCCTCCCCCATAAAGGCGGAGGTGCAGAGGGGGCTGTGGTTCGATTGTGCCTCGTGCTCCACCACACCCACCGGTGTCATCCCTGCGAAGGCAGGCACCCAGCTCTCGGCTGGTGCGGGCGGTGAAATGGGTCCCAGCTTTCGCTGGGATGACAGCCGGTGGGTATGGTGGCCGAGTGCCCACCAGTCTGCCTACCGATACCCGGCCGCCTGCAGCTCAAACAATTCCGCGTACCTCCCCGCTTCCGCGATCAGCTCGGCGTGAGTCCCGGCTTCCACCACCTTGCCGTCGGCGAGGACGACGATGCGGTCGGCCATGCGGACGGTGGAGAAGCGGTGGGAGATGAGGACCGCGGTGGTGCCTTCGGCGAGGTTCTTGAAGCGGGTGAACACTTCGGCTTCGGCGCGGGCGTCGAGGGCGGCGGTGGGCTCATCGAGGATGATGATCTCGGCGTTGCGCATGTAGGCGCGGGCGATGGCGATCTTCTGCCACTCGCCGCCTGACAGGTCCTGGCCCTTCAGGAAGGTGCGGCCGAGCATCTGGTCGTAGCCGCCGGGGAGTTTGCGGATCACCGGATCGGCGAGGCTCTGGGAGGCGGCGGCGACGACGCGGTCGCGGTCGGCGGCTTCGTCGATACGGCCGACGCCGATATTGTCGGAGGCGGAAAAGCTGTAGCGCAGGAAGTCCTGGAAGATGACGCCGATATGGGTGCGGAGATCGTCGGTGGCGAAGTCCTTGAGATCGGTGCCGTCGATGGTGATGCGGCCTTCGTCGGGGTCGTAGAGCCGGGTCATCAGCTTGACGATGGTGGTCTTGCCGGCGCCGTTCTCGCCGACCAGGGCCAGGGTTTCGCCGGCGGGGACGACAAAGCTCAGGTTGCGGACCGCCCAGTTTTCCGAGCCCGGATAGCGGAAGCCGACATTGTCGAAGACGATGCCGTGGCGGAGCGGCTGCGGGAAGGGCTTTGGGTGCTTGGGCTCGAGGATGGTGGGGGCGATTTCGAAGAAGCTGAAGAGGTCGTCGAGATAGAGCGACTGGCCGGCGATCTGGGTGAAGCCGATGAGGATCTGCTGCAGGTACCCGTTGAGCTGGCTGAAGCTGCCCGAGAGGAACACCAGCGTGCCGATGGAGAACTCGCCGTGCAGCGTCCGCCAGACGATATAGGCGTAGGCGGCGTAGTAGGTGAGGGTCGAGATGGAGGCGAGGAACCCGGTCTGGAGCGCGCGCTTGATGGAGAGCGCGCGGTTTTCCTCGAGGATCTGCTGGCTGAGGGCGCGGAAGCGGCCGGAGAGGAAATCGCCCAGCCCGAACAGCTTGATCTCCTTGGCGCTGTCGGCGCTGGCGCCGATCTGGCGCAGGTATTCGAGCTGGCGGCGCTCCGGCGAGCGGTTGTGGGAGATCCAGTAGGCGAGGCGGTTGAAGCGGAACTCGCCCCAGACGGCAGGGATCAGCGCGAGCGCAAGGAGCCCGATGAGCAGCGGGGCATAGATGAAGAGGCCGGCGGCCAGCGCCACGGCGGTGATCATCGACTGGCCCTGGCCGAAGACCTGCGAGATGACGGTCGAGCGGGATGAGGCCTGGCGACGGGCGCGCTCGAGGCGGTCCTGGTATTCGGATTGCTCGAAATGCTTCAAATCGAGCTTGGCCGCATGCTGCATCAGCTCGAGGCTGACGGCGTTGGAGTGGCTTTCGCCGAGGATGGCGTCGACGACATTGATGGCGCGGTTGAAGCCGTCGCGCGAGAGGACCAGCACCAGCTCGAAGGCGAGCAGCCAGAGCTGCGGGGTGAGCCGGCCGCTCGCCAGCCAGTCGCCGAGGT
>NZ_JAQGJL010000267.1 GCF_028290645.1 Devosia sp.
GCAGCCACTGCGGCAGCAGCGCATACCCCACGGTGGAAACGAATGCGAGCCGCAGTCGGCCGCTCTCTCCTTGCGCGGCCGCGCGGGCATGCGCGGGCAAGCCCAGGGCGCGGGCCAGCAATTCGCGTACTTCGGGTACCAGCGCCTCGCCCGCATCGGTGAGCTGCACGCTGCGCTTCGTGCGATCGAAGAGACGTACGCCCAACCGCTGCTCGAGGCCGGCAATGGCCTGGGTGAGCGCGGGCTGCGTCATGTGCAGGCTGGATGCGGCCCGGCCGAAGTGCAGCAATTCGGCTACGGCCACGAACTGGCCCCACATCCGCAGGTCGATCAGGGGTTCGCTCATTCGCCCAACATATCAATACGGCATCGAAAAAGATTGGAAAGAATGAATGCGCCTGCCCACACTGCAAAACATTCGCAGGCCTTGCAGAAACCCTGCCGACTTGCGAACGAGGCCTTGAAGCCGCGAAAGGAACACGTCGACGTCGCCGTCGATGGGCCTGCGCTGACGGGCTCCCATTATCGGTTAACCAACATAGAGAAAGATGGAACCATGACCTTTACCATCATTGCCCGCGATGGCAATTCAGGCGACTTCGGCCTGTGCATAGCGACCGGCTCGCCGGCGGTCGGTTCGATCGCGCCCTTCGGCGCCCCCGGGGCAGGAATCCTGTCGTACCAGTCGGTCGTCGAGCCACGGCTTGGCAAGGTGGCGCTCGGGCTGCTCGAAGCCGGATACTCGGCCGAGAAGGTGCTCAGCGACATGCAGCAGATGGATGGAAACTGGGAGTACCGGCAGGTCGGCATCATCGACGCGCGTGGCGGCAAGGCGGTTTTTTCGGGCAAGCACAACCGGCACTGGGCGGGACATCGTGTCGGGTCGGACTATATTGCCTTCGGCAACCTGCTCTCCGGCGAAAAGACCATCGACGGCATTTGCGACGCCTGGGAAAGCAATCGCGGCGCAAGTTTCGATGAACGACTGCTGCTGGCGATCGAGGGCGGGCGCGACGCCGGCGGACAGCCCGAAGGCCAGACCTCGGCGGCGATCGTGAGCTACGGCAGCAAGGGCATGACACGCGTCAACCTGCGATGCGACCTCGCGACCGAGCCGATCGCCGAGCTCCGGCGCATCTTCGACTGGTTCGCGCCGCTGGTTCCCTACTACGAGGACCTGGCCGACAACCCGACTCTGCCGCGCCACAAGGAATGGCTCATCGAGCGCGGCATCAAGCGGGAGTTCGGCAAGCCCCCGCAACCGCGCCAGAGCCGATAGCCCGCCGGGAAGCTCCGCGGGCCAGCGACCCGCGGGCCAGCGACCCGCGGAGCCGTGAGCCGTGGCGTGAGCCGACCGTTCCCCGACCGGAGAGGCAACTCCTGAGTCCCGCTTGATCAGCAACAGCAATCATTGTGAGAGATTTCCATGAACCGCCTACTTGTCAAAATTGCACTCTCCTTCATCGTTGCGCTCGCGGCCGGGCTGTCACCCGCCGCAGCGCAGACGTTGCGCCTCGCCCACCACCAGGCGGTCGGCAGCGCTGTGGACTTGACGGCGAACAAGTTCGCCGAAATCGTGCATGAGCGCTCGAAGGGGACGATGACCATCAAGGTTTTTCCCGCTGCGCAGCTGGGCCAGGAACGCGAAGCCTTCGGCCTGTGCAACACCGGCGTCCTCGATCTTTGCATCGCCTCCCTCGGCGTGATCGATCAAGCCTATCCGGCGATTGCCGTGACCTCGCTGCCATTCGTCTTTCGCGATTGGGACCACGTCTACAAGGCATACGACGGCAATTTCGGGGCCGCGCTTCGGGAAGGCATGAGCACCCAGACCCGGACCCAGGTGCTCGGCTATGTCCACCTCGGTTTCCGGGACATGCTGTTTCGGGGTGAACCTGTCCGCATCGCCTCCGGCATGAAGGGCGTGAAGATGCGCAGCCCCGAGGCCGCGGTGTGGTTCCACATGTTCGAAGCGCTCGGCGCCAGGCCGACGCCGGTGACATGGGGCGAGGTCTATTCCGCGATGCAGACGGGGATCGCCGATGGACTCGAAGCGCCGCCCATGACGGTGCTCGACAACAAGCTGAATGAGGTCGTCAAGTCGATCGTCCGCACGCAACACATGTTCGCGTCCCTGGCAATCCTCGGCAGCAGTACCAGGCTCGGGCGCCTCACGAAGGCGCAGCAGGAGTTGCTGCTGGCAGCCGGCCAGGAGGCCGCGAAGTGGTCCAACACCACGATCTCCCAGCCCGGCGAAAAGGAGGCGTACAAGCGCATGGCGACGCTCGGCATGAACGTCAGCGATCCGGTGCGAATCGACGAGTGGTCCAAGCCGATGCAGCCGGTGTGGAAGGACTTGACTTCGAAGACGGCCGGTACCGATCGCCTGCTCAAGCTGATCCTGGAGACGAAGTAGATGGCCACATCGATTCGCGACCGTGTGGCCGGCGCCATCCACCTGGTTGCGGCTGCACTGCTCGTCGCCGCGGTGACGGTGATGGCGGTGCAAGTCGGGTTGCGCCTGTTTTTCAACGCGCCGTTGTCGTGGCCTGAGGAAGTCGTCCGATATTCGTTCGTATGGATCGTCTATCTCGGCTCGGCTGTCGCCGTTTCCCGGGACTCCCATATACGCGTGCTCGTGATGATCGATCCCTATGGGCCGCGCGTTCGGCGTTTCTCGGACGGACTCAGCTGGCTGTGCAACGTCTTCTGCTACGGCTTCCTTCTCTATTGGGGCGCGGATCTGGCCTGGAAGTACAAGGCTGCCGAGTTCTACACGCTGTCAGGCTGGTCGCAGCTCTGGTATTACCTCGCGCTTCCGATTCCGATGGCCCTGGCCGTTTTCTTCCTGCTCACGCCGAGCGGCCGCACCGCCCCCTCCTCGCCCTCCGGCGAGTCCCCGATCTGATGGAAAGCACCTGATGGAAATCGCCCTTCTGTTCTTTGACTTCATGGTCCTGTTGTTCGCGGGAATTTCGGTTGGCGTGGCCATGCTGATGGCGAGCATCATCAACGTGCTGGTATTCGGCTTTCCACCGACGATCGTCGCCGAACGCATGTTGAACTCCCTCAACTCGTTCACGCTGGTGGCAGTGCCATTCTTCATCCTGTCCGGCGTCATCATGAACCGCGCTGGCCTGACGTCCCGGATGGTCGATGTTTCAAAAGCGTTTGTCGGCCATTTCCGCGGCGGTACCGCGCATGTGAACGTGGTGGCGAACATGATCCTGTCCGGCGTCTCGGGTTCGGCGTCGGCCGATTGCGCCGCGATCGGTTCGATGCTCATTCCGACCATGAAGAAGGAGGGATACCCGGCCGGCTTCGCCGCCGGTCTCACGGCAGCGGCAAGTTGCATGGGCCCCATCATTCCTCCGTCGATCCTGATGGTGATCTACGCCTCGATGACGGACCTGTCGACCGGCCGCCTGTTTCTTGGCGGGGCCATTCCCGGGCTCATGATCGGAATTTCGTGCATGGTCATCGTCGCGTGGAAAGCCAGGCAGATCGGGTTTCCCCGGCACGAGCGGGTGCCTTTTCGCGCACGCGGACGCATCCTCTTCGGCGCCATCCCGGCGCTGCTGGCACCGGTGATCATCATCGGCGGCATTGTCTCCGGCTACTACACCGCCACTGAAGCCGGCGTTGCCGCCTGCGTGTATGGCTTGTTCATTGGCATCGTCATCTATCGGGAACTCGGCTGGAAAGACGTCGCCCCGGTCATGGCCGAGGGGATCGAGATGACCGCGATCCCCATGTTCCTGCTCGCCAGCGGCGGGGTCTTCGGATGGCTGCTCACGATCTACGACTTCGGCCCCTTGATGGTCGACTGGATGAAGGCCTACCATTTCGGGCCGATAACGGTACTGCTGGTGGTCGCCGTGCTGCTGCTGATCGCAGGCATCGTCGTCGATGGACTGGCGGCGTTGCTGATCTTCGTCCCCGTGTTCATGCCCCTGGTACCCGCCTACGGCCTGAACCCCATCCACTTCGCCTTGCTCATCATCATCATGATCATGATCGGCACCATCACACCGCCCGTCGGCATGCAGATATACATCGCCTCGGCGATCGGGAAGGTTTCGATTTCCGACATGACCTGCTGGCCCTTCGTCTGGGCGATGATGGTTGTCGCAGTACTGATCATCTTTTTCCCCTCGCTGGTGACCTTCCTG
Source organism: Devosia sp. (assembly GCF_028290645.1). Lineage (GTDB taxonomy): Bacteria > Pseudomonadota > Alphaproteobacteria > Rhizobiales > Devosiaceae > Devosia_A. Next base: position 4,173 of record NZ_JAQGJL010000267.1, read on the forward strand.
CCTGACCTGGTTTACGGCCCGTCCCCCTAGCGTGCAAGCCGCACAGGCTGTTGCAAGGCATCCGCGCGAATCCCGGGGACAATTGCTTCTTTCAGGGGGAAGTGTGTCTCTGGTTTCCCGTCTCGATTCGTTCCGCGCCGAGGCGCTGCGGGTTTCTCGCCGCCCCACATTCCGCGAAGGAGCGGGCGATGCCCTGCCGATGGCGATCGGCATTGCCGCATGGGGCCTGGTGGCCGGCGTCGCCATGGCCAAGAGCGGGATGGGCATCGCGCTTGCCATCTTCATGGCCGTCGTCGTTTACGCCGGGTCGGCCCAGATCGCAGCACTGCCGCTCATTTCCGCAGGCGCCCCGATATGGGTGGTGTGGGCCACCACGATCTGCGTCAGCCTGCGTTTCATGGCGTTCAGCTTTCACTACCGCCCCTACTTCGCCCACTTGCCGCGCCGGCATCGGGCTGCGCTCTGCTTTCTCATGGGCGACACGAATTTCGGGCTGTTCGTTCGCCGGTTCACCGAGCCTGTCCCGGGGCAAAGGCATGAGGACTACTTCCTGGGAAGCGCCCTCGTGACGTTTGGGGTCTGGCAGGTCGCCATCATCACGGGCATCGTCGCGGGGCACGGAATCCCGGCTTCCTGGGGCCTTG
>NZ_JAQGJL010000300.1 GCF_028290645.1 Devosia sp.
TCAGTTCGTCGTAGAGCGCATCGACGCTGAATTCGCTCAGGTTCATGCCGCGGCGCAGCGCATTGTGATGCGCCAGCAGCCGCTCGATCTTTTCCTTGAGCGTATCGGGTTCGGCGAGATCGCAGACCCGGATGGCGCGGCGGCCGACCTTGTCTTCGTAGGCCGGGCCGATGCCGCGCTTGGTGGTGCCGATCTTCAGCCCGGAATTGGCATTCTCGCGGACAGCGTCGAGCTCTCGATGGAGGCTTAGGATCAGCGGCGCATTGTCGGCGATCTTCAGCACCTCGGGGGTCACCTCGATCCCCTGCGCGCCGATCTTTTCGACCTCTGCGACGAAATGATGCGGGTCGACCACCACGCCGTTGCCGATGACGCTCAGCTTGCCGCGCACGACCCCCGAGGGCAGCAGCGCCAGCTTGTAGCTCGTCCCGTCGATGACCAGCGTGTGCCCGGCATTGTGGCCGCCCTGGTAGCGCACCACCACGTCGGCGCGCTCCGAAAGCCAGTCGACGATCTTGCCCTTGCCCTCGTCACCCCACTGGCTGCCGACGACGATCACGTTTGCCATGCGCTCAATGCCCCTCAGGAAGCGGCAGCCCGGCCGGACAGAGTGCCGGCGGACCGCAAGGATTGGTTCGATTTTTTCGCTGCAAGCTGACCGTGCGGGCTTCGGCAAGGAAGTCCGAGGGAGTTGCGGACGTCCTTTAGAGCAGTCCTTCCCGATTGACAAATCCCGTCGCGTCGCAGGCCCTGGCAATCACGCGCGGTCACATCCGTGTTGCCGCAGACCCGGGCTTGTTCCACCCGCTGTCGGCAAAAGGCCGGGCACCTACGCCCGGCCTTCCCCAACTTCATTACCTCAGAACTTCAGCGACTTGGCCTGCTTCACCCCGTCGAGCGCGGCGACCTGCTTCAACTGGTCGTCCGCCAGCGTGCCGTCGATCGAGAGCAGCGCGATGGCGTCCCCGCCCACCTCGGCCCGGCCGAGGTTGAAGTTGGCGATGTTGATGCCGAGGGTGCCCAGCAGCGTCCCGAGCCGGCCGATATGGCCCGGCTTGTCCTCGTTGGTGACGTAGAGCATCGAGGGCGTGAGTTCGGCCTCCATGTTGATGTTCTTCACCTGGATGATGCGCGGCTTGCCATTGGCGAACACCGTGCCCGCGACGCTCCGCTCCTGCCGCTCGGTGACTACCGTCAGCCGGATATAGCCCTCGTAGGCGCCCTGCTGGTCGCGGCTGACGATCTCGACATTGATACCGCGATCCTTGGCGATCTGCGGCGCCGAGACCATGTTGATGTCGCCCAACGACGGCTTCAGCACGCCGTTGATCGCGGCCGCGATCATCGGCTTGGTATTGAGCACCGCGACCGAACCCTCGAACTCGAGTTTGATCCCCTTGATCGCGGTCTCGGTGAGCTGGCCGGCGAACGAGCCGAGCGACTCCGCAAGCCTGATCCACGGCGACAGCCGCGGCGCTTCCTCGGCGGTGATCGAGGGGAAGTTCAGCGCGTTGGCGATCTCGCCGGTGTTGAGATAGGCCGATATCTGCTCCGCCACCTGCAACGCCACGTTCTCCTGCGCCTCGGTGGTCGAAGCGCCCAAGTGCGGCGTAGCGATAAAATTGGCGAGCTCGAACAATGGGTTATTCTCGGCCGGTTCCTCGACGAACACGTCGAACGCGGCGCCTGCGACCTTGCCCGACTTCAGCGCGTCGTAGAGCGCCTTCTCGTCGACCAGCCCGCCGCGGGCGCAGTTGATGATCCGCACCCCCGGCTTCATCTTCTCGATTGCGGCGGCGTTGATGATGTTGCGCGTCGCGTCGATCAGCGGGGTGTGGAGCGTAATGAAATCGGCCCGCGCCAGCAGGTCGTCGAGCTCGACTTTCTCGACGCCCAGCGTCTGCGCGCGCTCCGGGCTGAGGAACGGATCGTAGGCGATGACCTTCATCCTGAGGCCCTGCGCGCGGTCCGCGACGATCGAGCCGATATTGCCTGCGCCGATTAAGCCCATGATTTTGTTGGTAACTTCGACGCCCATGAAGCGGTTCTTCTCCCACTTGCTGGCCTTGGTCGAGGCGTCGGCTTCGGGGATCTGGCGGGCGAGCGAGAGCATCAGCGAGATGGCGTGCTCGGCGGTGGTGATCGAGTTGCCGAACGGCGTGTTCATCACGATGATGCCCTTCTTGGTGGCGGCCGGAATGTCGACATTGTCGACCCCGATGCCGGCCCGGCCGATCACCTTCAAGTTATTGGCAGCGCTCAGGATTTTGTCCGTGACCTTGGTCGCCGAGCGGATCGCGAGGCCATCGTACTGCCCGATCACCTCGAACAGCTTGTCCTTGTCCTTGCCGAGGTCGGGCAGGTAGTCGACCTCGATATTGTTGTCCTTGAAGATCTGGACGGCCGTCTTCGACAGCTTGTCCGAAACGAGCACTTTGGGCATGTCGCCACCTGTTTGCCACGCCGATGAACGGCGGATGAACTATAAATGGATGGAAAGCACCGGCCCTGTTGCAACAGAAGCCGGCGCAATTTCGTGAAGTTAGGCGGCAGCCTTTGCGAGCGCCGCCTTTTCGGTGGCGAAGGCGAAATCGAGCCACGGCGTCAGTGCCGCGAGGTTCTCGGCATCGACCGTGGAGCCGGCCCAGATGCGCAGCCCCGTGGGGGCGTCGCGATAGCCGCCGATGTCATAGGCGACACCGGCCTTGTCGAGCCGCGAGACGATCGCCTTGGCAAACGCCGCCTGCGCGTCCTCGCTCAGGGCCGTGATCTCGGGATCGGAGATGACGAGGCAGACCGAGGTGTTGGATCGCTCGGCTTCGTTCTTGGCGAGGAAGTCGACCCATGGCGTCTTCGCCACCCAGTCGTTCAGCACCTTGAAGTTGGCATCGGCGCGCGCCTGCATGCCCTTGAGCCCGCCGACCGTCTTGCCCCACTCCATCGCATCCACCGCGTCCTCGATGCAGAGCATCGAGACAGTGTTGATGGTCGCGCCCTCGAAGATATCGGCCATGAGCTTGCCGCCCTTGGTCATGCGGAAGATCTTGGGCAGCGGGCGATCCGGCTTGAACGTCTCGAGCCGTTCGACGGCGCGCGGGCTGAGGATCAGGATGCCGTGCGCGGCCTCGCCGCCCAGCGCCTTCTGCCAGGAGAAGGTGATGACATCGAGCTTGGTAAAATCGAGGTTCTGCGCGAACGCTGCCGAGGTGGCGTCGCAGATCGTGAGTCCCTTGCGATCGGCCGGAATCCAGTCGGCATTCGGCACGCGGACACCCGAGGTGGTGCCGTTCCAGGTGAACACCACGTCGTTGTCGAAGTTGACGGTCGAGAGGTCCGGCAGCTCGCCATAGGGCGCCTTGAGGACCCGGACGTTGTCGAGCTTCAGCTGCTTCTGGACATCGGTGACCCAGCCCTCGCCGAACGATTCCCAGGCCAGCATGTCGACGCCGCGGGCGCCGAGCATCGACCACAGCGCCATCTCGACAGCGCCGGTATCGGAGGCCGGAACGATGCCGATCAGATAGTCGGCGGGCACTTCGAGCAGCTCGCGGGTCAAGGCGATTGCCTTCTCGATGCGCGCCTTGGCGGGCTTGGCGCGGTGCGAGCGGCCGACCAGCGCGTCGGCAAGCACGCTCACGGTCCATCCCGGACGTTTGGCACAAGGGCCCGATGAAAAATTCGGATTTGCCGGTTTCACTGCCGGCGCAGTCAGGGGCACATCAGCCATGGCGACCCTCCCAGGTCGAAAGCTCCACGTTAGGGTGGAGTGTCCTGAGGCGGGCTAATACTCCCCGTGACGGGACAGCGTCAATGGGGAACAAGCGGGGGTGGTGGACAGCCCCGCTCCATCCCAAATCCGCCCCAGGGCACCGCCGGGTGCCCTGGGAACAATGGCGACGACTTGAGCCACGCCTGCAGGCTCGGGGGCTGCTAGTCGTTGGACGGAAAGGCCGGGTCGAGAATCAGCTTATCCAGGGTGATCGGGTAGCTCCGGACCCGCACCCCGCAGGCGTTGTAGATGGCGTTGGCGACGGCGGCACCGGAACCGCAGATGCCGAGTTCGCCCACGCCCTTGGCCTTCAGCGGGTTGGTCTTGTCGTCGAGCTCGGGCAGGAACATTGCATCGACATTGACGGCGTCGGCGTGAGCGGGGAAGTGGTACCCGGCGAGGTCGTTGTTGACGAACTTGGCGAAGCGGTCATCGACGAGGCCTTCCTCGTGGAGGGCGGAGCCCAGCCCCCAGATCAGCCCGCCAATGGCCTGCGACCGCGCCGTCTTGGCGTTGAGGATGCGGCCGGCGGTGTAGACGCCGAGCATGCGGCGAAGGCGCGGTTCCCCGGAGTCGATGTCGACACCGACCTCGGCGAAATGCGCGCCGTAGGAGCTTTCCGAATAGTCCTTGGCTTCCTTGCCCGGCTTCTCTTTCCCCTCGGCCTCGAGGCCGGCGGGGGCATACCTCGCCATGAACGCGTCGATTGCCAGCTTCTGGTCACCGGCCGAGACGATGCCGTCCTTGATGGCAATTTCCTCGTTGAGACCAGCCGCTCGCGCCATGCGATTGCGGAGCGCCATGCAGGCGAGATAGACGCCGCTGCCCGAACTGCAGGCGCCGAAGGACCCCCCGGAGCCAGGGGCGGGCGGCAGGTTGGTGTCGCCGATATCGACCGTTATCCGGTCGGTCGGCAGGCCCATCGATTCGGCGGCGATCTGCGTCAGGACCGTGTAGGTGCCGGTGCCGATATCGGTCATAGCCGTCTCCACGGTCAGGTTGCCGTCCGGCGCGAGCCGCACCCGTGCTTCCGCCCCGCGGTTGAAATGGGTGCGGATCGCCGCCGACATGCCGTAACCCACCAGCCAGCGCCCATCGCGCAGCGTGCCCGGGCGCGAGGGCCTGCGGTCCCAGCCGAAGCGGGCCGCGCCTTCGCGGTAGCACTCGACAAGATGCCGCGTGGAGAAAGGTTTGCCGGTCTCAGGATGGACCGCGGGTTCGTTCCGGATGCGAAGCTCGATCGGATCCATGTCGAGGGCATAGGCGAGCTCGTCCATCGCCTGCTCGAAGGCCAGCATGCCGATCGCCTCGCCGGGCGCGCGCATGTCGCCGGGCATCGGCAGGTCGAGCCTTACCAGCCGATGCGTCGTCACCCGGTTGGGCGCGGCGTAGAGGTGCCGGCCGAAGTCGGCGGTCTGCTCGGCGAACTCGTCGAAGGTCGCGGTGTGCTCGATCACCTCATGCGACAGGCCGGTCATTCGCCCGTCCCGATCGGCGGCGAGCCGCACATGCTGGATCGACTCGGTGCGGTGGGCGGCGTTGACGAAGACCTGCTGGCGCGTGAAGGCGGTCTTGACCGGCCGGCGCAGTTGTCGGGCCGCCAATGCCGCAAGCACGGCATCCGATTCCGTGCGCAGCTTGCTGCCGAAGCCGCCGCCCACGAACTTGCACAGGATGCGAACCTTCGACTTTGGGATCATCAAGGTGGCGGCGATCATCTCCCGGCATTCGACCGGCAACTGTGCCGCGACGTGCAGCGTCACCGCGTCCCCGTCCCAGCTCGCCATGGTCGAGTGCGGTTCGATGGCGTGATGATGCTGGAAGGGTGTTTCGTACGTGGCGTCGACCTTGATTGGCGCCGCTGCAAATGCCGTTTCGAAATCTCCGATGATCGAGTCGGTCACGAGAAATCCCCGGACTGTCTTGGGTGCAAAGGCTTGCGACGCTTCGGCCTTTACCCTCGACGCGGGCTTGTGTCCCTGCTCGTAGCTTACCTTGACCCGTGAGGCGGCATCGCGCGCCTGTTCGAAGCTCTCGGCCACGACGAACGCGACCGGCTGGCCATAGTATTGGACCTCGTTGCTGGACAGATATGGCCTCGCGACGCTGTCCTGACTTTGGTCGCTGGGAATCTTGTAGAAGGTGACATACTCCCCCTGCCTGGGCGCGTTCAGGTGCGTCATCACCAGCAGGACCCCCGGCAGGCGTGAGGCTTCTTCGGTGTCGATGCTCAGGATCCGGCCGTTGCTGATCGTTGCATTGACGACGAAACCGTAAGCGACCTGGCCCTGACCGGCGTACTCGTAGGAATAGGTGGCATTGCCGGAGACTTTTTTCGGGCCGTCGACGCGATCGAGCGGACGTCCCAGGATGCCCTGGATGTCCTGGTCGAGGATGTTGGGCGCAAAGCCCGGGGCAAGGTCATTCATGAGCGGCCTCCCGCGTTTGCGTCAGCATCCGCACCATCATCCGGCGCGCCAGCGGTATCTTGAAATCATTGTCGCCGTGGCCGGTGGCGGCGGCGAGTTCTTCGTCGGCCGCGGCGCTCGGGGTTGCCCCCGATTGCAGTGCGGCTTCGGCCCTCGTTGCCCGCCAGGGCTTGTGGGCCACGCCGCCCAACGCCAGCCGGTCGCCCGCCACGGCCACCGAGATCAGGGCAAAGGCATAGGAGGCGCGGTCGCGGACCTTGCGATAGGCCTGGGCGCCTGGGGGCGGCGCGGGCAGAGTGACGGCGGTGATCAGTTCCCCCGGATTGAGGGTGTTCTCCACCTCCGGGGTGTCTCCGGGCAGGGTGTGGAATTCCGCGATGGGGATGGCGCGCGAGGTGCCGTCGCTCGAGACGGTTTCGACCTGGGCATCGAGCACCGTCATCGCCACCGCCATGTCGGAGGGGTGCACGGCGATGCAGGCGTCGCTTTCGCCGAGCACGGCATTGGGCCGGTTTATGCCCTGCAGCGCCGAGCAGCCCGAGCCGGGTTCGCGTTTGTTGCACGGCATGTCGCGGTTGTAGAAGTAGAAGCACCTCGTGCGCTGCAGCAGGTTGCCCGCAGTCGTCGCCTTGTTGCGCAACTGCCCGGAGGCGCCGGCGAGCAGCGCTTCGCTGAGCACCGGGTAGTTTTCCCGCACCCGCCGATCGGCAGCGAGCGTGCTGTTGCGGACCAGTGCACCGATGCGGAGGCCGCCATCGACTTCCTCGATCTCTGCGAGCGGCAGGTGGTTGACGTCGACGAGATGGGCGGGCGTCTCGATCTGCAGCTTCATCAGGTCGATGAGGTTGGTACCTCCGGCGATGAACTTGGCGTTTGCATTGCCGGCTACGGCCCGTGCCGCCGCCTGCGGGGTTTCTGCCCGCTCGTAGGTGAAGGGTCTCATGCCACACCTCCTGCGTCCCTGATGGCCGCGAGGATGTTCGGGTAGGCGGCGCAGCGGCAGAGATTGCCGCTCATGCGTTCGCGAATTTCACCGTCGGTAAGGGCGGGCTGCGTTGCCGAAACATCCGGCGTGACATGGCTGGGCCAGCCCATCTGGTACTCGTCGAGCATGCCGACGGCCGAGCAGATCTGGCCGGGGGTGCAATAGCCGCACTGGAAGCCATCATGCTCGATGAAAGCGGCCTGCATCGGATGGAGGTGACCGGGCTGGCCGAGCCCCTCGATGGTGGTGATCTCGTCGCCTTCGTGCATCGCCGCAAAGCTGAGGCAACTGGTGATGCGCATGCCGTTGACGAGCACCGTGCACGCGCCGCACTGGCCGTGGTCGCAGCCCTTCTTGGAACCGGTGAGGCCAAGGTGCTCGCGCAGGGCATCGAGCAGCGTGGTGCGGAGGTCAACGACAAGGGTGTGCGTCGTTCCGTTCACCTTGAGCTCGATCCGCCCCATGGGGGGTGGTTGAAGGTCGAGGGGTCGTGCACGGGTATCGGATTGGGGGGTCTGTTCGGGCATCGGTCAGCTCCGCTGATGGTCCCTGAGCCCGGGTGTCGAAACGCCACGGGGGGCACATGGTTCCAGCGGCGCGCGCGAAAGCGATGGGCCGGTTTATCGAGGAAACCTGGGCGTGTGCTGACGCGCTCGTGGCAGCCGCCGCTCAAACGTTTGTGAAGCTGGTTCGACCCCGGAAGGCCGGGTGAATTCCGGCCACTGGCCCGATCGCCTCCGGGTAAGCAAGGAGTTGGCCTGGGCGAGCCCATAACGCCTGCATCACGAGCCGGGGGCTAGAATGCTGCAGCGTAGGAAATTCGGGTCCTATGTTTGACTGCTCCCTCCTCCAAGCGGAGGGGGCAGTTTTTTATGACGGAAGAGTGGGCGTGGCGTCGCCTGCGCGAGCAGCTTTGTTGCGAGATTGCCAGGACAAGGAACCGGCGCCGGGGCGCCGGTTTGATTGTGGCTTCCGGCGGATGCCGTCAGGAAGCGATCTTGGCGCGTCCGCGCGGTGCGGGCGTCTTGGGCTTGCGGCCAAGTCCGATGGTCTTGGCGAGGCGAGAACGGGCTTCCGAATAGGTCGGCGCGACCATCGGATAATCGGCCGGCAGACCCCATTTCGCGCGGTATTCCTCCGGCGACATGTCGTATTCGGTCCTGAGATGCCGCTTCAGCGACTTGAATTTCTTGCCGTCCTCAAGACAGATCAAGTATTCCGGCGTAATCGATTTCCTGACCGGCACGGCCGGTCGGAGTTCGACTACCACTTCTGCTTCGGCAGCGCCGCCCAGGCCGGCGAGCGTCGCATGGACGCTGGCGATCAACTTGGGGATGTCGCTGGCGCTCAGCGCGTTATGACTCACATACGCGCTGACGATGTCGGCGCTAAGTTCGATCAGTTGCGAACTCCTCGCTTCCGTAATCGCTGCTGCGGCCAAATTCGATGTTCCTGATTCCATTCCTGCCTCGGGATTGTTGCCTAGGTTTCGGGTCCTATACGCGGGAAACTGCAGCCCACCCTACGCGCCTCCTCGCGGTTATTGTGCTAGCGCATCCTCTTTGGGTAGCTTACTTCAATGCGTTATCTAGCCGTTATGTGGCTACGCTTTGGCCTTTACTTCGTCAAGTAAACTTCCGCCAAATTTGCAGGAACAACTGAGCATGCCCATCACTTTCCATGCGTGAAACGGTCACCCTCCAGCTTTTGGGAACGCCGGTCCTCCGCCTTGCGGATGGTTCGGCAGTCAAATTGCGCCAGAAGGCTTACGCCCTGGCGGCGGTTCTGTACTTGGAGTTTTCCAACCGCACCCGTCGCTCCGCATTGGCTGAGCGCGTCTGGGAGTCCAGTACGGCCGAGCAGGCGATGACCAATCTTCGCCAGACGTTGCTGCATACGCGCGACCTCGAAAGCCGCTATGGCTTCGAGCTGTTCCAGGCCGACGCCACCGAAATCGAGCTCAACCGGGAAGTGGTGGTGGACCTGCGCGAGATTACTCGCGTCCGCACCGCCGAGGACGCGCCCGAGCTTGAACGGCTGATCGCGCTCTATCGCGGCGAACTGCTGGCCGGCGTCGGTGGGCTCGGCAGCGAGTTCGACCAGTGGCTGGCGCTGGAGCGCACGCGCATCGAGAACCAGTTCGCGAACCAGGCGACGGAAGCCGCGCTGCGCATCGGCGGCAGCGGCGCGCATGCCGCGCTGTTCCGGCTGGCCGAGCGCCTGCCCTATTCCGACGTTGTCTGCCGCGCCACCATCGAGCTGTTCCGCTCCGAGAACAATGAAAGCGGCGCCCGCGCGGCCTTCGCCGCGTTCCGCAACCGGCTGCGCCACGGCCTCGGGCTGGAGCCGTCGGCCGAGACGGCCGACCTGTTCGACAGCGAGCGCCCGCTGCCGGCGCAACCCCGAACCGTCGCCCGGCGGAGCCTGCCCGAGGAGGAGGCGCAGCGGGTGAGCTTCGTGCCGCGCGTCGTGCTCCTGCCGCCGCTGCAGGACTTCAAGCAGGCCAACATCCCCAAGCACCTGGCGCCGGCGCTGGTCGAGGACGTGACCATCGGCCTCTCGCGGCTGAAATCGGTGTCGGTGATCGCCCCGCACACGGCCTGGCAGCTCGACCCGTTCACCGCCCTCGACGAGGTGCGCTCGCACCAGATCGACTACGCGGTGGAGAGCCGCATCGCCCCGCATTTTGCCAGCGACGGCCTGTCGCTCGCCATCCGCCTGGTGCGCGCCGCGGGCCGCGAGATCGTCTGGGCCGACAAGTTCGCCTTCAATGCCCTCAAGGCGCCCGAGCATTACTGGGACTTCACCAATGGCGTCGCCCGCGCGCTGGCCGATTCGATCGAGACGGCCGAGCTGCAGCGCGAGCGCACCCAGCGCGACGCCAACGCCTATACCCACTACCTGACCGGCCGCCACAACCTCCGCTCGTTCGACCTGCCCAAGATCCGGCGCGGCCGGAAATCGCTGCGGATCGCCCGCGACATCGAGCCCGAGCAGGCTTCGATCGAGAGTGCGCTGGCGCGCTCCTACGTGGTCGAGTGGGTGCTGCGCTCCGGGTCGGACAAGGGCCTGCTCGACAAGGCCAAGCTCCATGCCGAGCGCGCCGTGTCCATCGACCCCAATGATGGCACTGCCTATCGCGAGCTTGGTCGCGTCGCCTTGTTCGACCGCGACCTCGACCAGAGTCTCCAGCACATGGCGATGGCGGCGGAGCTCGCGCCGAACCATGCCGACGTGCTGGCCGACTTTGCCGACACACTTGTCCACAACTCCGATTTTGCTGCTGCGCAGGAGAAGATCGACGCCGCCGTGCGTCTCAATCCGGTACCCCCGGATGAATACCTGTGGACGCTTGGCGGTATCAATTTTTTCCGCGGCCGTTGGGAAGAGGCGCTTCGCCATCTCAACCAGATGCGCAACCCGGAACCGGCGCTCCGCCTGATGGCGGCAACGGCGGCGATGGCCGGTCGCATGGACCTTGCCCGCAGGTATCGGTTGCAAGCACTTAAATTGCAGCCGGATTTTACTACCGCTCGTTGGGTATCCCGTATGCCACAGCGCGATCCTGCGGATGTTGATCTGTATATTGAGGCGTTGCGAAAGGCCGGATTCAAGTAGGCCAACAAGGAGCAATTCTCATGCGTTACGTGATCATCGGACAAAAAGACTCGTCGCAGTTGCTGGTGGTGGATACCCAGCTGATGACTGTCTCCCCGGTCGACCAGGCCACGGTCGTCCCCTCCAACGTTCGTTCGGCGCTCGCCGCCGGCAATACCATCGTCGATGGTATCGACATCGCCGTGGCCGCGGGCCAGCGCGAAGACGGCAGCGCCGTCTGGCACTATCACTCCAAGTAAGCCTTGCTTCACGACACCATGATCCCTCCGGCCGCGTACGCGTCGCCGGGCGGGAAGAAAAATCCCGCGGCACTGCTGCGGGATTTGTCTTTGCAGTTCGATCGGCTCGGCATCACCCGGCTGGCCCGCCAGACCGGCCTCGATCGTATCGGCATCCCCTGCTACGCCGCCATCCGGCCCAACTCGGCCACCATCGCGAGCCACCAGGGCAAGGGCATCGACGACGTCTCGGCCCAGATCTCGGCGGTGATGGAGGCGGCGGAGTACGCCGTCGCCGAGGCGCCCGAGACGCCGCGGCGCGAACTCAGCATCGCCGCGGCGCGCGCCGCCGGGCTCGACATGCTCGATGTGCGCCATTTGCTGCCGCGGGATGCGGTGATCGACGAAAACAAGCCCATCCGCTGGGTCGAGGGTTTCGACCACGCGACCGGCGGGCTAGTGCTGGTGCCTTATGACGCCGTGGTGCTCGGCACCCCGCCGCGGGATTTCCCTGGATTGTCGCAATCGACCAATGGCATCGCAGCCGGCACGCACTTGCCGGGCGCGCTGCTGCATGCGTTGTGCGAACTGGTCGAGCGCGACGCGGTCTGCCTCTGGGGCTTCAAGGCCGATGCCGCCGCCAAGGCGACTGCGGTAACCCCGGCAGCCTTCGGCGACCCCGACGTGGACACCTTGGCCCAGAAGATCGCGCGTGCCGGCTATCGGCTCCGCCTGTTCGACCAGACCAGCAATACCGGCCTGCCGGTGATCTACGCGGTGCTCTCGCCCGGCGACGGCGCCGACAAGCATTTCGATGCCGCGACCGGCGCCAGCTGCCACCCGGTGGCGGCGATTGCGGCGCGGCGCGCCATCGTCGAAGCGGCGCAGACCCGCATCACCAATATCGCCGGCGCCCGCGACGATATCGTCGGGGACGAGTACGAACAGGAACTGGCTCGCAGCATTGCCGTGCTGACCGAGGACGGGCCCGCGACCCGCCCTGCCCCAGCAGGGCTAGCCGCCGGGACCGGGGAGGGGGCGCTGATTGCAGCCATGCGGGCGGGGCTCGCCCGCGTCGGGCTGGAGCGGATCGTCGTCATCCCCCTGGGCGGGCGAGGCATGGACATCGAAGTGGCCAGGGTTTTCGTGCCGGGTCTCGAGGACCGGCTGACCAATCGCAACTGGCGCCCGGGATCACGGGCGACCGCCGCCATGCTGGGGTTCCTGTGAAAGTCCTGTTCGCCGGCCCCTCGCTCTCCGAGCAGAGCTACGACCGCAGCGGACTCGACGTCCGCGCGCCGGCTCGCCAGGGCGACCTGCATCGCGCCGTGCTCGATGGGGCGGACGCCATCGGGCTCGTCGACGGCGTCTTCGGCTTCGTGCCGTCGGTGTGGCACAAGGAGATCCTGTTCGCGCTGAAACAGGGGGTCCGCGTCCTAGGCGCCGCCTCGATCGGCGCGCTGCGGGCGGCGGAATGCGCGGCCTACGGCATGGAGGCGGTGGGGCCGATCGCCGAGGGCTATCTGAGCGGCGCGCGTGTCGAGGATGCCGACGTGTGCCTAGCCCATGCGCCGGCCGAACTCCACTTCATGCCGTTGAGCGAACCGCTGGTAGATGCCGAGGCGACGATCGCGGCGATGCGGCTGGCGGGCGCTGCGTCGGATAGCGAAGCGGCGGCATTGCTGGCCTCGGCGCAGGCGATCTATTTTGCCGATCGCACGGTCGAGGGGATCATCGCGGGTGCGGGACTGCCTCCGGCGTTTGCCGACCGCTATCGGGCGTTGCGGGTGGGCGCCAAGACAGCCGACGCACTGCTGCTGGTCGAGCGGCTCAAGTCCCTGCCGGTTGGACGCGGGCCTGCGCCGGACTGGGCGTTCGTCGAGTCCGATCCGTGGCGGCACTACCTCAGGCAGGCGGCCGGGACCGCCGCGCCTAGTTGAGCCGGGCACCTCGCAGCCCGCGCAATTCCATCGGATAGATCAGGCGGGCATGGGCCACGGTGATCGAGTGGAGCGGTCCTTCGATCTCTTCTTCCCAGAAGGCGAGGAATTTTCGAAGCGAGGGGAACTGCGGGAAGAAGTCGTACTCTTGCCAGACGAAATCCTGCAGGAGCTCGAAATGATCAGGCACGTGGTAGATGATCTGCGCGGTGGTGAGGCCGTAGGCTTCGGGTTCGGCACTAGGGACAGGCGTCGACAACATCAGGCTCCTCCGTCTTGCGGCGACCGGATGAGCATCGGGCGAGTCCAGTCGCGTGACAAGAGCGTGACACGAATAGTTTAATGGTTTCAATTGGTTAGCAGCAGACAGCGACGAGTGCTGACAGGCTGTGCCAAGCTGGCCGCGAGGAGAAGAGCATGCCGGAAGCGATGCCCGAGACCACGAAAACCTTCCTTGCCGCACTGCCGGATACGCAGCGCCAGGCGCTCGGGCACCTGCGCGCGGTGATCATCGCCGCAGCGCCGGAAGCGAAGGAATATGTCGGCTACGGCATCCCCGCCTTCCGGCAGCACGGTGCACTGGTTTCGTTCGGGGCCGGGAAAGCGCATTGCGCCTTCTACGTGTAGAGCCCGGCTGTGATGGAGGCGCACGCCACTGCGCTGAAGGGTCTCGACACGTCCAAAGGCACCATTCGCTTCACCCCGGAGAACCCGCTGCCCGATGAACTCGTGACCCGGCTGGTCAAAGCTCGTATTCTCGAAAATACCACGCGCAAATCGAAGGGGCACAAGTCGGCATCGGCTCAACCCTGAGGAGGTGGAGATGGCAACAATGGTGCGGCTGTCTCGCGATCAGATCGACCAGATGTTCGTCGAGATGGACGAGATGGAGAACAGCCTCAAGGCGATCCATGACGAGCTGATCGAGATCGGCGTGCCGAAATCGACCCTCAACCGCTTCGCCAAGATGCACGACCGCTACACCTCGGGCGTGGCGTACCTGAAAAAGCAGCGAGATCTGGGGAAGACCGAGCAGGACTGAGCCGCTGAACGCGTCACCGCGCCCCCAGCTTTGTGGGCTAAGCTCCGATTGCGAACAAAACGGGAATGGTGCTCTCTAGTGCGACTGCCCATCCGGATCGATTCGCGTGCTGCCTTCGCCTTCGCCTCACTACCTCGACAAGCTGAACCCTGAGCAGCGGCTGGCGGTCGAGCATCGGGGCGGGCCGCTGCTGGTGATCGCCGGGGCGGGATCGGGCAAGACCAATACGCTGGCGCACCGGGTGGCGCATCTGATCGTCAACGGCGCCGACCCGCGGCGCATCCTGCTGATGACCTTTTCCCGCCGCGCCTCGGCAGAGATGCAGCGACGGGTGGAACGGCTGGTGGCGCAGGTGATGGGCGCCAAGTCGGGCATCGTCACCGATGCGCTGAGCTGGGCGGGGACATTTCACGGCATCGGGGCGCGGCTGCTGCGCGAGCATGCAGAGCAGATCGGCCTGACGCCGGGATTCTCGATCCACGATCGGGAGGACTCGGCGGACCTGGTCAACATCATCCGTCACGAGATGGGGTTCTCGGAGGCAAAGAAGCGCTTCCCGACCAAGGGCACGTGCCTCGCCATCTACTCGCGCGTGGTCAATGCGCAGGACGACATCGACGTGGTGCTGAAGCAGGCCTTCCCGTGGGTCGCCATGTGGGGCAAGGAGCTCCGCGACCTGTTCGGTGCCTATGTCGAGGCCAAGCAGCGCCAGCAGGTGCTCGACTACGACGACCTGCTGCTCTACTGGGCCGCGATGATGCGGGAGCCGGTGATCGCCGACGATCTGGCGGAGCGGTTCGACCATGTGCTGGTCGACGAGTACCAGGACACCAACCGCCTGCAGGCCTCGATCCTCTTGGCGCTGAAACCGGCCGGCGACGGGCTGACGGTGGTGGGGGACGATGCGCAGTCGATCTACTCGTTCCGCGCTGCGACGGTGCGCAACATCCTCGATTTCCCGGCCGCGTTCACCCCGGCGGCGGCGATCGTGACGCTCGACCGCAACTACCGCTCGACCCAGCCGATCCTCGAGGCGGCCAATGCCCTGATCTCGGAATCGTCCGAGCGCTTCACCAAGAACCTCTGGACCGAGCGCCTGGCGAGCGAGAAGCCGCGGCTGGTGACGGTGAAGGACGAGCCGAGCCAAGCGCGCTACGTTGTGGAGAGCGTCCTCGCCTGCCGCGAAGGCGGGACCGCGCTGAAGCAGCAGGCCGTGCTGTTCCGCACCTCGTCGCACTCGGCCGAGCTCGAGATCGAACTCACCCGACGCAACATCCCGTTCGTGAAGTATGGCGGGCTCAAATTCCTCGACAGCGCCCATGTGAAGGACATGCTGTCGCTGCTGCGCTTCGTCGACAATCCACGCGACCGGGTGGCGGGTTTCCGTGTGCTGCAGCTGCTGCCGGGTGTCGGCCCGGGTGCAGCGGGCAAGGTGCTCGACCGGATGCTGGAGAGCGCCGACCCGCTGGTCGAGCTGCTCAACTCCCCTCCCCCGCCGCGCGGCTCGGAGGGCTGGCCCGCGCTGCTCGAGGTGGTGGAGCATCTCGGCAAAGGCGGTGGCGGCTGGCCGGCCGAACTACTGCGGGCTCGGATGTGGTACGAGCCGCTGATGGAGGCGGTGTACGAGGATGCCGAGATGCGGAAGGAGGACCTCTACCAGCTGGAACAGATCGCGGCCGGCTATCCGAGCCGCGAGCGCTTCATCACCGAGCTGACGCTCGACCCGCCCGATGCCACCT
>NZ_JAQGJL010000317.1 GCF_028290645.1 Devosia sp.
TGCACCGCGGCGGCGCTGGCCGGGGTGGCGGAGGCCGAGTTCTCGTCCATCAGGCGGGTGAGCAGCTCTTCGTCGAGCGAGCCCCAGTTGACCCCGATGCGGACCGGCTTGTCGCAGCGCATGGCCAGTTCGATCAGCGTCGAGAACTGCGTGTCCCGCTTGGCCTTGAAGCCGACATTGCCCGGGTTGATCCGGTATTTCGCCAGCGCCTCGGCGGCGGCCGGATGGTCGGTGAGGAGCTTGTGGCCGATATAGTGGAAATCGCCGATCAGCGGCACGGTAACGCCGCGCGCCCGGAGCTTGTCGCGGATGTGTGGCACTGCTGCTGCCGACTCGTCACGGTCTACCGTGATGCGCACCAGTTCCGAGCCGGCGCGCCACAGCTGCGCCACCTGCTTCACCGTCGCTTCGATGTCGGCGGTATCGGTATTGGTCATCGACTGCACGACGACCGGTGCACTGCCGCCCACCATCACGCCACCGATATTCACCCCAACCGACTGCCGGCGCGGGAAGATGCTCATTTCTCACCTCGTTGCCGAGCAGATATGCCTTTGACGTTGGCGGCGCAATGTTACGATTGCGTGACCGATTGCAGCGAGGCCGGTCTTGAAGCTGAACATGACCGGTCCCATTTGAAACCGATGAACAGGTTCTCGCTCCTCGCCCGCTTCCTCACCTTCCGCAAGGAACTCGGCACGCTGTGGCGCGCCTTCGTGGCGCCAGAGACGCCGGTGCACCTGAAGGCACTGATGCTGCTGGTGCCGGCTTACCTCCTGAGCCCCATCGACCTGGTCCCCGACTTCATCCCGGTGCTGGGCTGGGTCGACGATTTCGTCGTCGTGCCGCTGCTCGTCGGCTTCATCGTCCGCCTGCTGCCCCAGCCGATGAAGGTCTGGACCGCACCCGATGGCAGCAAGGTCATCGAGGGGACGGCGCGGCGCCGTTAGGCGCCGCTACTCGAACCGCACCAGCAGGTCCTTGGCGTCGATCTGGTCGCCCGGCCGCACGGTGACGTCGGCGACGACGCCGTCGGCTTCTGCGTGGATCGCGGTCTCCATCTTCATCGCTTCGATCGACAGCAGCACATCACCGGCGGAAACCTTGTCGCCGACCTTGACCAATAGCCCCGAGATCACGCCCGGCATCGGCGCGCCGACCTGCTTAGCGTCGCCCAGCGCAGCCTTGGCGCGCACCTGCACCTCGCCGACCTTGAGGCGATCCGGCACGGTGATGGTGCGAGGCTGGCCGTTGAGGTCGAAGAAGACCCGGACCTGGCCCTTCTCGTTGGTCTCGGCGCGGCCCAGATACTGCAACACCAGGGTCTTGCCCTTCTCGATATCGACGAGCAGTTCCTCCCCCTGCTCGAGACCGTAGAAATAGACCGGCGTCGGCAGCGCCGCGGTTGGGCCGTACTTGTCCTGGGTCTTGAGGAAATCCGAGAACACCTTGGGGTACATTAGGTAGGAGGCGAGGCGCTTGTCGTCGATGTCCTCGCCGGCTTCCTTGGCGATTTTGGCGCGCTCAGCCTCGAGGTCCACGTCCTTGAGATAGGAGCCGGGCCGCTCGGTCAGCGGCTTCTTGCCCTTCAGCACCTTCTTCTGCAGCGCCGGCGGGAAGCCGCCCGGCGGCTGGCCAAGATCGCCGGCGAAGAAGCCGACCACCGAGTCCGGGAACGCGATATCGCGGTTCGGGTCTTCGACATCGGCTCGGGTCAGCCCGGCCGACACCATGGCCAGCGCCATGTCGCCAACCACCTTCGAGCTCGGCGTCACCTTCACGATGTCCCCGAACATCTGGTTCACGTCGGCATAGGTCTGCGCCACCTGGTGCCAGCGGCTTTCGAGCCCGAGCGAACGCGCCTGCTCCTTGAGGTTGGTGAACTGCCCGCCGGGCATTTCGTGGAGGTACACTTCGGATGCGCCCGAGCGCAGGTCGCTCTCGAAGGCGCGGTACTGCGTGCGCACCGCTTCCCAGTAGAAAGACAGCTCGCGGATGGCGCGGGTGTCGAGCCTGGGATCGCGCGGGCCGTCCTTCAGCGCCGCGACCAGCGAGCCCAGCGTCGGCTGCGAGGTGGTGCCGCTGAGCGCATCCATCGCCGCGTCGACCGCATCGACCCCGGCCTCGACCGCAGCGATAATCGTCGCCGCCGAGGCGCCCGAGGTGTCGTGCGTATGGAGGTGGATGGGGAGGCCGATTTCCGACTTCAGCGTCTCGATGAGCTTCTTGGCCGCTGCCGGCTTCAGCAGCCCGGCCATGTCCTTGAGGCCCAGCACATGCGCCCCGGCAGCTTCGAGCTCCTTGGCCAGCCCGACATAGTACTTTAAATCGTACTTCGCGCGGTTCGGGTCGAGCACGTCGCCGGTATAGCAGATGGCGCCCTCGGCCACCTTGTCGGCCTCGATCACCGCATCGATCGAGACACGCATGTTCTCGACCCAGTTGAGGCAGTCAAACACGCGGAACACGTCGACCCCG
Organism: Devosia sp.; assembly: GCF_028290645.1. Classification (GTDB taxonomy): domain Bacteria; phylum Pseudomonadota; class Alphaproteobacteria; order Rhizobiales; family Devosiaceae; genus Devosia_A. The sequence continues at coordinate 2,479 of NZ_JAQGJL010000317.1, forward strand.
CCCTTCGCTGCCTCGCGGACGAAGAACTTCACCACGTTGTCCGGGTAGTTAGTGTAGCCGACGCCATTGCTGCCGCGCAGCAGCATCTGCGTCAGGATGTTCGGGGCGCCTTCGCGGACGGCGGCAAGCCTCTCCCATGGGTCCTCGTTGAGGAACCGCATCGCGACGTCGAAGGTCGCGCCGCCCCAGCATTCGAGCGAGAACAGGTTCGGCAGCCCGCGGCTATAGGCCTGGGCGATGCGGGTGATGTCGAACGAACGCATGCGTGTCGCCAGCAGCGACTGGTGCGCATCGCGCATCGTGGTGTCGGTGAACAGCACCTCGGTCTGCGCCTTCATCCAGCGCGCCAGCCCCTTCGGGCCGTCGCGATCGAGGATCTGCCTCGTGCCCTCGACGACGATCAGCGGCTCGTATTCGGGCACCACCGGCTCGATCGCATCGGCCGGCGGCCGTGGCCGATCGCGCACTTCCGGGTGCCCGTTGACGGTCACGTCGGCGATATAGGTCAAAAGCTTCGTCGCCCGATCCTGCCGGCGCTTGAAGTCGAACAGAGCGGGCGTCGTGTCGATGAAGCGCGTGGTGTAGCGGTTGTTGATGAAATCTGGGTGAGTGATGATGTTTTCGAGGAACGCCAGGTTGGTGGCGACGCCGCGGATACGGAACTCGCGCAGCGCCCGATGCATGCGGGCGATCGCCTCCTCGGGGGTCGGCGCCCAGCAGGTGATCTTCTCGAGCAGCGGATCGTAGAACCGGGTGATGATCGCGCCGGCATAAGCGGTGCCGCCGTCAAGCCGGACGCCGAAGCCGGTCGCCTCGCGATAGGCAGTTATGCGGCCATAGTCCGGAATGAAGTTCTGCTCCGGGTCCTCGGTGGTGACGCGGCACTGGATGGCGTTGCCGTTGAGCCGGATATCGCCCTGCAGCGGCACGCCCGATTGCGGCGTGCCGATCACCGCGCCCTCGAGGAGCCGAATCTGCGCCTTGACGATGTCGATGCCGGTCACCTGCTCGGTGACCGTATGCTCGACCTGGATGCGCGGGTTTACTTCGATGAAATAGAACTTGTCGGTGTCCGCATCGAGCAGGAACTCGACCGTGCCGGCGCCACGATAGTTCGCCGCCTTGCCGAGCCGGATGGCGGCACCTGTCAGCTCATCGCGCACCTGTTGGCTCAGATACGGCGCAGGCGCCCGCTCCACCACCTTCTGGTTGCGGCGCTGTACCGAGCAGTCGCGCTCGAACAGGTGGACGAGGTTGCCGTGGTCGTCGCCGATCAGCTGCACCTCGACATGGCGGGCCCGCTCGATCAGCTTTTCGAGATACATCTCGTCCTTGCCGAACGCCGCCTTTGCCTCGCGTTTGCCTTCCGAGACTTCGGAGATCAGCGTCGACTCGTCCATGATCCGGCGCATGCCGCGGCCACCGCCGCCCCAGCTCGCCTTCAGCATTAGCGGATAGCCGATCTCGGCGGCCATGCGCTTGACTTCGTTCATGTCCTCGGGGAGCGCCTCAGTCGCCGGCACCACCGGCACCTCCGAGGCGATCGCCATGTTGCGCGCCGCCACCTTGTTGCCGAGATCGCGCATCGTCTGGGCCCGCGGACCGATGAAGATGATCCCGGCGTCCTCGCAGGCATCGGCGAATTCGGGGCTCTCGGATAGGAGGCCATAACCTGGATGGATCGCATCGGCGCCGGAGATGCGGGCGACGCGGATGTATTCGTCGATCTGCAGGTACGCCTCGACCGGGCCCTTGCCCTTGCCGATCAGGTAGGCTTCGTCGGCCTTGAACCGATGCAGCGCCAGCTTGTCCTCTTCGGCATAGCAGGCGACCGTCTTGATGTTCAGTTCGTTGGCGGCGCGAAACACCCGGATGGCGATTTCGCTGCGGTTGGCGACAAGGATCTTCTTGATCGGCATGGATTTAACCCGAGCAGGAGGGGGCGGGGCACGTTTGTGCCGGCAAGGGTAGTCTAAGGCCCGTCGGGGCCTTTATTTCTGGCTCAGATGGCCCGCGAGATGGGACATGTCGTAGCCGGCATGCGCCGCCGCCGAGATGATCTCGGAAGCGGGCGCCTTTCCCGCCTGGCTCAACGCCCACAGGGTCGTCGAACGCGTGCCGGAGCGGCAGTAGCAGAATACCGGGCCGGTGCTCCCCTCGAGCACCTCCTTGGTCTCTGCAACCATTTCGGGGCTCACCCCTTCGCGGCCGAGCGGGATGAAGTGGTAGGCGAGTCCGGCGGCATGCGCCGCCTGTTCGATCGTCGCGCCCGATGGCTGGTCCGGAGATTCCCCGTCCGGCCGGTTATTGATGATGGCGACGAACCCTTGGGCCTTGATGGCCGGTATATCTTCCGGGCTGATCTGCGGGGACACGCTCACGTGGTCGTTGATCCGCTTCACGTCCAAATCACATCACTCCGATAAAGCCGAGGTCTTCCCGGGACCCTTATAGACTTCGGCATATCGGAGAGGCAAGGCACGCCATCGCCGCCCTAAGTCTCACGACTTTGGGCTAGGCGGCGCTGGCGAGCCGCGGCATCGCCAGCGGCTCAGGGCGCGCCAGTAGGTAGCCTTGCAAGGCCGTGACCCCGACTCGCTGCAGGAAGAGCAACTGCGCCTCGGTCTCTACCCCTTCGGCGATCACCTCGACCTTGAGCGAGCGGGCGATTTTCGAGATGGCCGAAACGATCAGGCCGTCGATCCGGCTCCCTGGCAGGTTCATCACATTGGAGCGGTCGATCTTGATGATATCGAACGGGAAGCCGCGCAGGTATTCGAGGCTCGCAAAGCCGGTCCCGAAATCATCGATCGCTACCCGGACGCCAAGGGCGCGCAGGGTGTCGATATTGTCGAGCTCTACCGTCCCCGGCTGCAGCGGCAGCGATTCAGTGATCTCGATGACGATCTGGCTGCCTTTGGTCCCGGTATTCTTGAGGATCGCAGTGAAGCGCTCGGCGAGATCGCCACGCCTGAGCTGCACCACCGAGACGTTGATGCCGACATTGGGTGTCCCCAGTCGGCCGAGATCGGCGCAGGCACGGCGGAGCACCCAGTCCCCGAGCTTGTCGATCAGGTCGGACTGCTCGGCGATGCCGATGAAATCGCATGGCGGCACCCTGCCCCGTACCGGGTGCTGCCAGCGCACCAGCGCTTCGTAGCTGAGCCGGGTAACGCCATCGGCGGCAAAGATCGGCTGATAGTGCAGTTCGAGCTCGTTGAGGAGGATCGCCGCCCTGAGATCGCGCTCGACGAAGCGCTTGTGCCGCTCGTCGGCCATCAGTTCGGACTCGAAAGCCACCGTCGAGGCACGGCCCTGCTTCTTGCCCTTGTAGAGCGCCAGATCCGCCTTGGAGATCAGTTCGTCCGCTTCCGCTGCGTCCTGCGGCCAGAGCGCCACGCCGATCGTTGCCGACAGCCGGATCGGCCGACCCTCGATGCTGATCGGCTGGCCAAGGGTCTGGAGTATCCTGTCCCCAAGCCGCACCAGTGCCGGCTTGCTGTCCTGCCCTACCAGCACGATGCCGAATTCGTCGCCGCCCAGACGCCCGATCAGCGCGTCGGGCATCAGCGTCTTGAGCGTCTTCACGAGGTGCACAAGGGCCGAATCGCCGGCCGCATGGCCCTGCGAATCGTTGAGCACCTTGAGGTTATCCATGTCGATCTGCATGTAGGCGACCGGCCGGTCGTTCCCGTGGAGGTTTTCCCGCAGCGCACTGAAGAAATACGAGCGCGTGTGGGCACCGGTCAGCGCGTCCTGATAGGCGAAATCGAGCAGCCGCCGCTGCTCGTCGGCCGCCCGCTGCAATTCCTGCTTCAGCCGCACAAATCCCCAGCGCAGCAGCAGTAGGAGCGTGGCGCCGGCCGCGACGCGCGCCGCCAGCAGTTCGGGCGCGCGGGCATCTGACTCGTAGTAGAGGAAGCCAAGGGCCGAGATGACTCCCATCGCAAGCACAAGGGCCGCGACGCCGATGAAAACCAGCCGGTAGGTGCCGATGACCTGCTCGAGTGATGCTTGGCGTCGCAAAATCTGGACGAGCTCCATTGCCCCAAGGTCGGCGGTAGGGTGTCGCACACTCCGCCACGGAGCTTTCCGAAACCCTAACATCGGTAAATTATGACAGCGAAAACAAGCGCCTAAGCCGGCTGCGCGTCGCCATGACACCAAACCATAGGACCGCGATATGACGGCTCGGCAACAGCGCTGCCGGCCTGTTGGAGTGTGGATAACGAAGCGTTGCCGCTCTATTGCGCCGGTGCCGCCGGGACCGGCTGCTCGACCGGCAGGCCGACCCATGGACGCCAGATCTCGCCACGCTCGGCGACGAACCGGTCGGCGACGGTCTCGACCGTCTCGCCGGCCTCACCAAGTTGCTGCAGCATCCGGTTCATCTCCTCGAACGGCATCCGCGCCCGGCCGAAATAGGCCGCGACCTGCGGCGCATCGAGATAGACCCACTCGGCCAGCGCGATCACCACCGGGTCCGGGGCGAAGCCGGTCGGGGCCGGCGAGGCGCAGGCGGCGCGGCCGAGGCAGAGGAACGCCTCGCGGTCGTAGGCGGCCAGCGCCACCGGCTTGAAGGCGAACTGTGCCAGCACGGCGTTGGGCTGCCAGTAATAGAAGAGGATCGGCTCCCTACGCCCCACCGCCTCGGCGATCAACGCATCGAGTTCGAACCGGTTGGCCGGCTCGACGATGTCGAAACTCTGGTCGAGCCCGTAGGCGCGCAGCATGTTGCGGTTGACCACGGCGCAGCCCCAGTCGATCGGGCACGAAATGAACTTGCCGCGCCCGTTGCCGTCGCCGAAATCGGCCGCATGCGCCTTCAGCCCCTCGATCGTCGTCACCTCGGGCCATTGCGTCGCGGCATATTCGGGCACGAACCAGCCCTCGAAAACCGTCTCGGCATAGGGCGTCCCGGCCTGGCGCACCTTCTGGCCCTTCATCGCCGCATTCCAGATATCGGCGATGCGCCCGATCCACAGTTCGGGCGCCACAGCCGGCTGGCCGGTCGCCCCCATCGCCGAGCCGGTGGCGGCGAGGTCGCCTTCCTGCACCGCGACGTTGCAGAGATAGTTGGCCGTCAAAAGCCGCGAATGGATTTCGGCGAGGATCGCCGATGACGGCCAGGCCATCCGCGCGATCGCCACCTGCTGCGTGCCGCAGGGCGGCGGCGGAGGGGCCGGCGGCCCCTCGCCGATCACCGCATCCGGCGCAACCCCCTCGGCCGGTGGCTCCAGCGTCTGGATCGACTCCTGGGCCGCGGCGCTCGCCATGACGAGCGCGACGACGAGAACTGAGATATAGCCGAACAGCTTTGTCATCGGACCGGAAGCGGGAGCGAGTTTGCTGGCCGAACTTATAGGGCCGCGGTGCGCGAAGACAAATGCTCCCGGGAGCTTTTACCACTTGATCAAAAGCGGATGACTCGCCTTTGCGAAATATGCAATATCGCGCGCAGCGGGGCGCGGGTTGTGCCCCCATTGATTGTTGCCTCGACGGAATGGCCGGTAACAACGGCGCACGGCGGGGTGACTGTACAGAGGGAAATCATGAAGAAATCCAATCTCCTTGGCCTGGCCGTCGCGGCGACCGTGCTCGGTCTCGCTGTTCCGGCGCTCGCCGAAGACGTGAAACTGGGCATCCTCGGTGACCTGACCGGGCCGATCGAATCCCTGGCGCCCCCGATCGTCGCCGGCGCACAGCTGGCCTTCGACGAGGTCAACGCCCAGGGCGGTATCCTCGGCGGCGGCAAGATCGTCTCCGTCACCGGTGACTCGGCCTGTGACCCGTCGGTTGCCGGCCCCGCCGCCGACAAGCTGGTCAACACCGACCAGGTAACCGCCATGGTCGGCGCCTTCTGCACCGGCGCCACCATCGGCGCCGCCACCGCCGCAGGCATTCCGGGCGGCGTCGTCCAGATCTCGCCGTCGGCCTCGGCTCCGGCGCTCACCACGCTCGAGGACAACGACCTCGTCTTCCGCACCACCCCGTCCGATGCGTTCCAGGGCGTGAAGCTGGCCGAACTGCTGCTCTCCAAGGGCCTCAAGGACGTTGCCGTCACCTACGTGAACAACGACTACGGCAAGGGTCTCGCCGACGTGTTCGTCCAGACCTTCACCGCCAATGGCGGCACGGTTTCGGCCAACGTCGCGCATGAAGACGGCAAGGCGGACTATCGCGCCGAACTCGGCCAGCTCTCGTCGGGCGGCTCGCAGAACCTCGTGATCCTCGCCTACGCTTCGGGCTCGGGCAAGACGGTGCTGCAGCAGGCCATCGAAGGCGGCGAGTTCACCGCCTACGTCGGTGGTGACGGCATGGTCGGCGACGGCCTCGTGACCGGCCTGCCGCCGGAAGCGGTCAACGGCAAGATCATTGCCACCCGCGCCGGCGCCTATACCGGTGAATCGGCCGAGGTCTACAAGAAGCTCGCCACCGACGCCGGCCAGGACCCTGCCGCGACCTACGCGCCGCAGGCCTATGACGCCGCTTTCATCCTCGCCCTCGCGGTCGAGAAGAACGGCTCGGCCAAGCGCGAAGGCCTTGCGGCCGCCGTGCGTGACGTCGCTTCTGCTCCGGGCGAGAAGATCCTGCCCGGCGAATGGTCCAAGGCTGTCGAGCTGATCAAGGCCGGCACCGACATCGACTATGACGGCGCCGGCGGCCCGGCCGACTTCGACAAGGCCGGCGACGTCGACGGCATCATCGTCGAGCTCGCCGTGGAAGACGGCAAGTTCGTCGAGAAGGGCGCGATCGAGTAAGGGATCGCCCGTCCGGCGTCGGCCGGAGCTGGAAGCGCATCAAGGGCCCGGGAGCGATCCCGGGCCCTTTTTCGTATGGGCGACCGGGGGTGCGGACGTGCCGACACGCCCGACTGGCCTGGGCCATCGCGGTTTTCCTGCATTTCTTGCCGCTTCTTGAAGCGGCATGGGCGGGACTTTGTCCCGGTGCGGGTCGTGCCGCGAACTGTATAAGGTTGGGACTCTTGCCCCGCCCAATTGCGTACGGTTTTTGGCTCGGTGGTGCGCAAAGCGTACGCTTTCACCAAACCCCAGGGGAAGCGGCCTCCCCCTGGCCCGAACCCTCCCCGCGATGCCCCGTCGGCACCTCGCATCGGAAAGGTGAGGGGAGATTACCACGGGCGAATCACGCGGGGATAGGATTCCTGAGTGAGGCGGACGGCCCCTCCCATCCTCCCCCATGAAGGGCGAGTTGCCCCATCCAGTTTGCGGCGCGATCACGACCAAGCACCAGCCTGCCCCTCCCTTCGCGGGGAGGGCTGGGGAGGGGCCGTCTGTTCAGTCGGGCACATCGTGGAACGTCGCCAGCCGCCTGGCCTCGATGCGCTTCTCACCGGTGCGGACGGAGATCTCCAAATGCTCCGCCTGGGTCACGTCGAGCACCTTGCTCGGCCGGTACGCGCAGGCATTGCTGCCGCCCCTGTGCCGTACGCTGTCGTAGAGCACGCCGTCCTCGCCGGTGGCCCGCAGTCCCTCTCCGAACACCTGCCCGGCGGCGTAATTGTCAGGGGCGTGCAGTTCCGGCGCGTCGCCGCGGATATCGCGATAGCTACCGTCGAGCCGGGACGAATAGCTGCGATAGACCCGCTGCATCGCCTCCAGGCCCCGCGCCAGTGCCTCGCGCCTGAGATGATGCCCCACCTCGGCGATAGCGGTGGCCGGGGCGGCCGACGCGTACCACGCGCCGAGCTCGGGCCCGTTGAACCGCCCTCCCCCCGGCGCGGCATGGAGAAACGCCGCCATGATGATGCTGGAGTTCGGTCGGCCGAACACCCACTCGCCCGGCGGCAGGCGCGCCAGCCGCTCCTTCACCACCCGGTCATTGGTCCAGCCCGCGAGCTCCATCACCGCTGCGGCGTCGGCGGTGGTGGCGACGGTGTCGAACAGCCCGATCGGCGGGAAGCGCGAGGGGATCAGCCGGTGCGTCGGCTGCGGTGCAGGCGACTGCATCAGCTGATGACGATGTCGCTGTCTTCGTAAGGGGTGAACGCGGCGTCGAGCGCGTTTGGGGGCATGTAGAGCCCGCCGCGCGCCGCATCGAGGAAGCGCCGTACCGCCATCAGGCCGTCCTGCGTGCCCGAAGTGACCAGCGCCAATGGCGGCTGGCCGCCGAACACCGGCGCCATATGGGGACCCTTCAGCCAGCGTATCCCGTCGGCCTCGTCGGCGAACAAGACGCCCAGCGCCTGGTGGATGCCGAACACGGCCGAGATGCGGATCAGCGCATCGACATCCAGAGTGAAGGGCTGCTGCTCGCGCGCGAGCTTGGCCCAGTGATGGTAGGTCGAGCGCGACGGATAGCCGAGCACAAGCCGGCGCTGCTCCTCAGTAAGGGCCCAGCGGTCGGCGATGGCGAGGAACGTGCGCAGTGCCGGCCCGCTCAACCGCCGCCGGTTGGGCGTCGAAAACCTGCTGAAATCGAGGATTTCCCCCAATGCGGCGGGTACGAACCCCGCCTGCGGCTGTTCCTTGAACCCGAGCATGACCTGTCTCTCCGACTTGGTGCCAAACTAGACATAGTCCAAATTGGGACGGATGACAATACGGCTGTCCAGATTTGGACAGGTCAGACCTCGCGCTTCACCACCTCGGGGATCAGCCCGCGCGGCGCATAGCGAAGCGCGATGGTGATCACCACACCGAGCACCAGGACGCGCATCTGGCTGGCGCGCGACTGGATTTCGGGGATGGCGCCCCAGCCCATGTCGGTGGACCAGTTGGAGATGCCGTTGAACAGCCATTGCGACACGGGATCGGAGATCATCCAGGTCAAGTAGATGAGGAGCGCCCCGAACACTGCGCCCCAGTTATTGCCGGCGCCGCCCACGATCACCATCACCCAGATGAGGAAGGTGTGGTTGATCGGCTGGTAGGCGCCCGGGTCGTAAATCTGCTGGAACGACACCAGCATGGCCCCGCCGATCCCCATCAGCACCGAGCCGAGCACGAAAATCTCGAGCTGCCGGCGGGTGACGTTCTTGCCCATCGAGGCGGCCGCGATGTGGTTGTCGCGGATCGCCCGCATCATCCGGCCCCACGGCCCGCCATAGGCGCGCTGGATCAGGAAGAACACGGCGGCCAGCACGACGAGGACGAGGATCAAGAACCCGCCGCGGCCATAGATCAGCGACAGCGTCTGCTCGACGCCCATCGCCTGGTAATCCTCGGGTTTTGGCAGCGGCCAATTGATCGGCGACACGGTCAGCGTGCCGC
>NZ_JAQGJL010000322.1 GCF_028290645.1 Devosia sp.
TCCTCGGCATCCATGCCAAGGCCGTAGAGGAAGGTGGTGGCCGGGAGCTTGCGGCGCCGGTCGATGCGGACATAGACCACTTCCTTGGCGTCGAACTCGAAGTCGAGCCAGGAGCCGCGGTAGGGGATGACGCGCGCGGCGAAGAGGAGCTTGCCGCTGGCGTGGGTCTTGCCCTTGTCGTGATCGAAGAAGACGCCCGGCGAGCGGTGCATCTGACTGACGATGACGCGCTCGGTGCCGTTGACGATGAAGGTGCCCTTGTCCGTCATGAGCGGGATGTCGCCCATGTAGACGTCCTGCTCCTTGATGTCCTTGACCGAGCGGGCGCCGGTTTCCTCGTCGCTCTCGAACACGATCAGGCGCAGCTTGACCTTCAGCGGCGCGGCGAAGGTCATGTCGCGCTGGATGCACTCCTCGACGTCGTACTTGGGCTCCTCGAACTCGTAGGAGACATACTCGAGCAAAGCGCGCTCGTTGAAATCCTTGATCGGGAAGACCGACTTGAACACCGCCTCCAGGCCCTCGTCCCGGCGATCGGGGACGCGCGTCTCGCGCTGGAGGAACTGCTCGTAGGAGGACCGCTGAACCTCGATCAGGTTCGGCATCTGCACGGCCTCGGGGATGCGGCCGAACGACTTGCGGATCCGCTTACGGCCGGTGAAGGATTGCGCCATCGATGTATCCCTGCGCGCGCAGGCTCGGCCCGCGCGAAATTGGTTCCGATTTGCGTCCACCCTCGAACCAGGCTCTCGCCTGGCGGACGCCGGAAAGCTTCGCGAAAACGCGAAGCACGCCTTCGCTCGATCGGAGGGCGGCTGATCGAGCCTCGGCGCTAAAGCGCGACGAATGGGATTCGTGCGGAGGCGGAGATATAGCGCCAATTGCGGCGATGCCAAGGCCTTCGTTAAAGGAAAGTTGGCAAACCGATTTTCACCCTGTTTGTGCGCCCCGGCTTAACCGCGTTGGCCGATGATGACCGCATGCAGGTGCTCGCCATCGCCTCGGCCGGCCTGAACACCGCCTTCGGCCGCTTCGAGCGCAGCGCCGAGCGGACGGCGCAGCTCGCCTCGCCCACGTCCGACGTCGACTACGGCTCCGAAATCGTCGAGCAGATCGGCGCCAGGCACGCCGTCGCCGCCAACATCGCCGTGCTCAAGGCCGCCGACCGGATGATGGGCGAGTTGCTCGACATCCTCGTCTGAGCCTTGCCTTCACGGCCTCGCGCCGAATAGCTTCCCCCCAAACCGACCCCTGGGGGACATCATGAAGACAGCGATCATCGCGGCGGCCATCGGGCTCGCCCTCGCCTCTCCCGCCCTGGCCGACGACAAGGGCCGCGAGGTCGAGGCCGTCATGCGGCAGTATCTGACGCTTTGGAACGCCGGCGACGCGGCGACCATCACCAAGCAGATCTACCGCTTCGACAACCCCGCCAACCCGATGCAGTCCGAGGCCGGCCTCGCCGCAAATTTCGCCGACCTCAAGAAGCAGGGCTACGACAAGTCGACCATGGCCTCGATCAACGGCTGCCTTTTGACCGACACCTCGGCCCTGGCCGAGATGCGCTTCACCCGCTGGAAGACCGACGGCACGCCGCTTGGCCCCAAGGACCGGGTCAGCCTCTATGTGCTGCGCAAATTCCCCGACGGCTGGCGGGTGACCTCGATGGTCGGCATGGACGTCTCGGCCCGCCTGAATTGCGCCTCAAAGGGCTGAGCCAGGACACGCCTGGCACGCGAAGGTGCGGCCCGGATGCAACGCTCAATACTAATCGGCGCCGCAGGTGCGATTGTGTCTGAACCGCCCCTGTAAATTCACGCGTTCAAGGCAATATGTGAGTCGTGCGGCCCACCCTCCCCTGATCGTGGGCTGTTCTCCGAGTTTGAACCGTGACCATCCTTAGCCTCACCATGCCCGCCCGCGCCCGCGACGCCGCCCTCAGCAGGTCGTTCTGGGCCTCCATCCTGCGCGCCGTCGCCATCGGCTTCGGCATGCTGCTGATGGCGGTCGGGATCCCGCTCGCCCTGTTGCCCGGCCACCTGGGCGTGCCGTTGCTGGTGGTCGGGCTGATCATCGTGCTGCGCACCTCGATGCCCGCCCGGCGCAAGTTCATCCATCTGCAGCGCCGCCATCCCAAGGTGGTGTTCCCGATCCGCCGGCTGCTGCGCCGCGAGCCGGAGGTCTTCCCCGTCGCCTGGCAACAGGTGCTGCGGATGGAGCGGATGGTGCTGCCCAAGAGCTGGCGCATGGCCCGCCAGATGCGCCGCCGCCTGCTGACCCGCCGGCGCTAGGTCCTATTCTCCCAGATCGACCGCGGCCGTCTTGCGGCCGGCCTTCTCGTCCTGGCGTGCGCCCGCAAGAATGCCGTCCAGGGCGTGGTTGCCTTCGTGACAGGCGTACTCGTAGATCGGCCCCTTGGTCGAGTTCAGCGGCATCTGCGCCTTCCACGGCCTGGTGAAGGTTTTCGGGTCGTCGACCGTGAACTCATAGAGGATCTGGTCGGCCGCCACGCGCGTGAAGCGCTCGGTGACCTTGGCCTCGGGCGACATGCAATAGCTCTGGTTCATGTTGGGCC
>NZ_JAQGJL010000329.1 GCF_028290645.1 Devosia sp.
GGAGGCGATCGTCTTCAGGATCTGGGAAGCGATCTGGTAGGGGTCGCCCTGCGAGTTCGGGCGGCGATCTTCCAGATAGCCCTTGTAGCCGTTGTTGGCGAAGGAGTGCGGCACCCGGATCGAGGCGCCGCGGTCGGCAATACCGTAGCTGAAGGTGTCGATCGATGCGGTCTCGTGCTTGCCGGTCAGGCGCATGTGGTTGTCGGGGCCGTAGACCGCGATGTGATCGGCGCGGTTGGTCTTGAAGGCCTCCATCAGCTTCTCGAAATATTCCTTGCCGCCAACCTCGCGCATATACTTGGTCGAGAAGTTGGCGTGCATGCCGGAGCCGTTCCAGTCGGTATCGCCGAGCGGTTTGCAGTGGAATTCGATATCGACGCCATACTTTTCGGTCAGGCGCTGCAGCAGGTAGCGGGCCATCCACATTTCGTCAGCGGCCTTCTTGGAGCCTTTGCCGAAGATCTGGAATTCCCACTGGCCCTTCGCCACTTCGGCGTTGATGCCTTCGTGGTTGATGCCGGCTTCGAGGCAGAGGTCGAGATGCTCTTCGACGATCTCGCGGGCGATCGAGCCGACGTTGCTGAAGCCGACGCCGGTGTAGTAGGGGCCCTGCGGAGCCGGATAACCGGCCGCGGGGAAGCCGAGCGGGCGGCCATCTTCATAGAAGAAGTACTCCTGCTCGAAGCCGAACCACGCGCCGGCATCATCCAGAATGGTGGCGCGCTTGTTGGTCGAATGCGGGGTCACGCCATCGGGCATCATGACTTCGCACATCACGAGCGCGCCGTTCTCGCGGGCGCCGTCCGGATAGACGGCAACCGGCTTCAGCACGCAATCGGAGCTGTGGCCTTCGGCCTGCATGGTCGAGGAGCCGTCGAAGCCCCACAGCGGGAGCTGCTCGAGCGTCGGAAATTCATCGAATTCCTTGATCTGCGTTTTGCCACGCAGATTGGGAACCGGCTTGTAGCCGTCGAGCCAAATATACTCGAGCTTATACTTTGTCATGCGGATCTCTCATGAGAGTTGACGATGCGAAGGGTGAAAAACCCTGAGAGCTTGCTGGCGGCCTGACACTACCCCGACCACCAGCGGCCGGTCCTTACCAAGCATTTTATGTGCCAATTTGTCGACTTTATTGCCGGTGAACGGATCCGCGTTCCGGCGTGCCGTCGCGCGCCGTTTTCGGCGCCTCGGAGATGCGCAAGAGACGGAAAAAACCCTGCTAGGCGGCCGCCAGGGCACCGTCAAACGACGATTTTGGCGTCATACTGACGCAGATGCCGTATTGCGGAAAATTTAGGCTGCGCCCGATACGAGCAGAAAAACCGCCTGTGGAACCAGCAGAAATCTGAGGCGTTGGCACTGCAGCATGCGTCCCGGACGAGCACAAAGCGCGGTGCGGATATTGTAGGCATTTCGTGCATTTATGGAGGCAAACCGCGCAAATGGAGTGCAGTGCTGCTATAATGTTTGACTCGTTGAATCAATATCTTGAGAGGAAAAAAAGATGACTACCGACTTGTTCACCGGATCTGCCAAGATCTATCAGTTTCCGATCCGGCCGCGCATTCAAACCGCACTGACACGCAAAGCCGCCGAGATCGCGTCCCCCAGCATTTGCGCCGAAGCGTTCGGCAGCTGGTATCACCAGGAAGCGATCCAGGAAGCCAGCCACGACGTCAAGCCGATCCGCGAGCACTGATGTTGTTCGTGGCCATGAGACGACGGCGCAACCTGCGCACCACCGTTGAGAATGAGGGTCGAAACATTCATGTTTCGGCCCTCCTTCGTTTCAGGCGCTAGACGCCGAAGATCGACCAGCCCATCCGCTTGGTCAACGCTTCCAAGGCGACGCGACCGAGATGCGAGTTGCCGGCCTTGTCGAGGCCCGGCGCCCACACCGCGATGGAGGCTTTGCCGGGTGCCACCGCCAGGATGCCGCCACCGACGCCGCTCTTGCCGGGCAGGCCGACGCGATAGGCGAATTCCCCGGAGCCATCATAGTGGCCGCAGGTCAGCATCAGCGCATTGATGCGCCGTGCCCGCTCCGGTGACACCACTGACAACCCCGTCGACGGATTGCGCCCGGACCAGGCGAGAAAGCGCCCCGCCATGGCCAGCTGACGGCAGGTCATGGCGATGGCACAGTGATGGAAGTAGACGCCGAGGGTGAAGTCGACGGGGTTTTCGACGACGCCGAACGACTTCATGTAATTGGCCAGAGCGGTGTTGCGAAAGCCGGTGCGCTTCTCAGAGGCGGCGACCTTCTCGTCGATCACGATGGACGGATCGCCGGCGAGAAACTGCATGAAGCGCAAAATTTCGCCAATCGCCTCGCGCGGCTGATGGCCCGACAGGATCACGTCGGTGACGGCGATGGCGCCGGCATTGATGAAGGGATTGCGCGGCACGCCGCGTTCGCGCTCAAGCTGGACGATGGAGTTGAACGGGTTGCCCGAGGGCTCGCGGCCGACGTGCCGCCATAGGCGGTCGCCGACCATGCCCAGCGCCAGCGTCAGCGTGAACACTTTCGAGATGCTCTGGATCGAGAACGGCACGTCGGCGTCACCGCCGGTGGCGACGCGACCTTCGGCATCGACCACCACCAGGCCGAAATGCCTGTTGTCGACGCCGGCCAGCTCGGGAATGTAGCTCGCGACCTCGCCGCGGTCGGTGCGTTGTGCCATCTCGGCCGCGATTTCCGAGACGACGCCTTCGAGATCGGCGTGATGGGTGGTCATGGGGACTCGCGCTTCGAGCTCCCCCAGGAATCGCGGGGAGAGCTGAGAGGTGAGGCTTACGCCAGCTTGAGGATCGCCACCGCGAGCACCACCTGCGCCGCGAAGCCGACGAGGAAGGCGGCGGTGCGGAAGATCGGCAGACCGAGAGTGTAGACGATCAGATGGACAACGCGCGACCAGAAATACACGGCGCAGGCCAGCACGGTCGTGGGAGTCGAGATGTCGGCGGCGTTGAGGATCAGCACCAGGGGCGCGAATACGATCAGGTTCTCGACCGCGTTGTCATGCGCGAACAACAGACGGTTGGCCCAATCGGCCAGCGGCTTGTCGGTACGGGACGGGTTGGCCATGGCGCCGGACAGGCCGCGCACCAGGATGCGGTTCAGCACGTAGGGCACCCAGAGCAGGCCGGTGAAAATTACGGTCAGCGTCAGCCAGAACAATTCGCGCGTCATCCGGGTCGTCCTTCTGCAGTTCCGCTGAACGCGGAGCTTGGCGGTTGAATTGATTGTCCGCTCTTGCGGGCGGCCTCTGCCGAACCATAGACGGTTGATGCGACCGCGCCAATGCGGGGCTGTGGACGCATTGTCATTCCGGGATGCGACAGACGGCGAAGCCGGCTGGCTTATGCCGGGAATCCGGAGATGTTTTGAACTTGTCGAGGTTCCCCGCCACTCCAATGGGAGTGGATGTGGTACGCGCGCAGCTGGCGCTGCGCGCACCCCGGAACGACGAGTTCTAAGCCCGCACCCGGACGTAGCTTCCCGGCGCATCTTCAATCGCAGGGAACGCCTCGGTGCCGACCGTGCGGGCGGGGACCTGCTCGCCGTCGATGCCCGCCAGCCATGTCCGCCAGTCCGGCCACCACGAGCCCTTGTGCTCGTGGGCGCCGTTCATCCAGTCCGCGACGGTGGTAGCCGCGGTGCTGTCGTTGGTCCAATACTGGTACTTTCCCGAGGCCGGCGGGTTGA